>DBTW01000185.1:13465-22868 GCA_002307245.1 Spirochaetaceae bacterium UBA1306
CGTCGAAGGCGCCGGACTCATGCTCCAGGCTCGGCCATCGATTAGTTCCCAGCGTTCCTCGTCGGGCCAGGTCCTGTAATGGCGGTAGGTGAAATTCTCGCCTGGGTAATTAGCGGGGTCCCCCATTCGTTCCATGCCTCCAGTATAGCATACGCAGGCGAGGCGCTGCGCCGCTTGAGGCGAGAGCCCGACGCTCTATCGAGCGTCGGGCTTCATCGTGGGGAATAGGATCACGTCGCGGATCGAGTAGGCGTCGACGAGGAACATCACGATGCGGTCGATCCCGATGCCCATGCCGCCGGTGGGGGGCATGCCGACCTCGAGGCTGGCGCAGAAGTCCTCGTCGAGGGCGTAAGCCTCGTCGTCGCCGAGCTCGCGCTCCTGGGCCTGCTGGGCGAAGCGCTCGCGCTGGACGATGGGGTCGTTGAGCTCGGAGTAGGCGTTGCAGATCTCGCGGCCGTAGACGAAGCCCTCGAAGCGCTCGGTCATCGACGCGTCGCCCGGCTTTTGCTTGGTCAGCGGCGAGATGTCGGTCGGGTAGTCGCAGACGAAGGTGGGCTGGATGAGGTTCTTCTCGGCGTACTTCTCGAAGGCGGCGTTCAGGATGTCGCCCTTGGTGCAGTCCTTGAGCTTCTTCTTCAGGTCCTCGGTCAGGCCGAGCTGGCTTGCGAGCTTCCTGGCGTCTTCGTCGGTCTTGACGCCCGAGAAGTCCGGGCCGCCGTTCTCCTTCACCGCGTCCATCATCGTGATGCGCTTCCAGGGAGCGGCGAACTCGAGCTCGGTGCCCTGGTACGTGACCTTGGTGCCGCCGGTGGCCTTGACCGCCGCGTGGGAGACGAGGCCCTCGCAGAGCTCCATCATCCCCTTGTAGTCGGTGTAGGCCTGGTACATCTCGATCATCGTGAACTCGGGATTGTGGCGGATGTCGATGCCCTCGTTGCGGAAATTCTTGCCCATGTCGTACACGCGCTCCATGCCGCCGACGATGCAGCGCTTGAGGTAGAGCTCGGTCGCGATGCGCAGGTAGAGCTGGAGATTGAGGGCGTTGGACTTGGTGACGAAAGGCCGGGCGGCGGCGCCGGAGGCGATGGTCGCGAGGATCGGGGTCTCGACCTCGATGAACTCGCGGGAGTCGAGGTACTCGCGGATCGCGGAGACGATCCTCGTGCGCTTCTTGAAGGTCTCCATCACCTCGGGGTTCATCACGAGGTCGAGGTAGCGGCGGCGGTAGCGGACCTCTGTGTCCTGGAGGCCGTGGTACTTCTCCGGCAGGGGCTCGAGGCCCTTGGTGAGGAGAGTGAGCTTCTTCACGTGGACGGAGATCTCGCCGCGGCGGGTGCGGAAGACGAAGCCCTCGACGCCCACGATGTCGCCGCGGTCGAGGGTCTTCACGCGGGCGTATTCTTCGGCGCCGAGGTCGTCGATGTTGATGTAGAGTTGGATGCGGCCGTCGCGGTCCTGGAGGTCTACGAAGGAAGCCTTGCCCCCGTCGCGGAAGGACATGATGCGCCCGGCGACGGCCACGCCCTCGATCTTCACCGTGCCGCTCGCCGGAGCGACGCCGTCGACGGTAGCGGCTTTCTCCCGGGCCTCGAAGTCGATTTTAAGCCCGGCGGAATGGTGGGTCTGGTCGAAGCGGACCACGGCGAAGGGATCGCGGCCCTCGGCCTGGAGGCGCGCGAGCTTCTCGCGCCTGATGCGCGCCTGCTCGGAGAGGGCGGCCGCCTGGGCCGCTTCGTCCAGCTCTACGGGAGCCGCCTCGTTCGACTGGGGCGCGGCGTTCTGATCCTTAGCCATATGTTTGTCTCCGTTTCGATCGTGTTGGTGAGGGCATTGTAGCGAAAAGGGGAGGGCGCTTCAATCGCGCGCGGCGAAGAGCTACTCCGGCGCCAGGTCGGGATTGCCCGTTCTTTCCATGCCTCCAGCCTATAGCGGATACGCAGGTGAAGGTGCCGGCCGATTGAGGCTGCAGGAATTGCGCGCGCGCCTCGCCGAGTCGGCGATATTGTCCGCCCGGACTCCGATCTCTGGTCGGGGCGTGGGCTTCCGTCGCTATCCTATGCGGTCTTTCGCCTGGGCACGGCCGAGAGCTGTGGGCCACTGTGTCCCTTCGCGCCAAATGCGATGCGCTCCCACGATGCTCCGTCCACTAATCGCCGCAATCGCCTTGGCTATTCGCATCCTGGGCTTGCCCCCGCATTCAGTCCAAGTCCCTGAATAGCCCCTCGGTCTCGAGCACGAAGCCTTCCAGCACCTTCGACGCGATGGGCGCCACATCACCGAGCCGCTCTTTCAGCTCGCCCTCGTCGAAGCGGCCATTGGGTAGTAGACGATAGACCCAGATGCTCCAGGCCGCGGGGTCGACGATCCAGTATTCGCGGACGCCGGAAAGCGCGTAGCGGTCATACTTCTCGCGTTGGTCTTTGCGCGATGTCGAGGGAGAAAGGATCTCTACGACGAGATCTGGGGCGCCTCGAGCGCCGGCTTCCGTGAGCTTCGAACGGTCGCAGAAGACGGCGATATCCGGCTGGACGACGGTATCCACTTCGTCGTCCGGTTCCTGGCCCGAGGGCAGCAAAACATCGAAGGGCGCCTCGTAGACCTTGCACGGCTTGCCTTTCAAAAAGGTGTATATCTCGTTAAATAGCCTCGCGGATAGTTCCTGGTGCCGTCTGCGCGGAGCCGGGCTCATGGCCCAGGCGTGGCCGTCGATCAGTTCCCATCGTTCGGAATCGGGCCAGGTCCTGTAGTGGCGATAGGTGAAGCGCTCCGAGGGCGCGAGCTTTGGGTCTCCCATTCTCTGCATGCCTCCAGTATATACCTCACGCTTCCAAGAGGGCAGGGCGATTGGGGTTGGGTGGCCAGGCTCAAGGCCTTTCCATTCAGGAGAGGATCGACTATCCCATCCCGGACGACGCCCTCGGTCTCTTTCATACTTTTCGCCGCCTAGGTAGATTAATAATTAGGTAAATCTATTATGTATATATAATTGACTAATCATACTCTAGCCTCCTGAAAAAAACGCAAAATCCGACTCCGCGGCGGAGTAATCGCTCCACGGTCCTCGATACTGTATGGGCCTGGGGTTTGCAGGTAAATGCGTTGTAAAGGCGGGGATTTCATGAATCGAGGAAAGGGCGTCCACGAGAAGTCCAAGGCCAGCTCGGAACGGTTCTTTCCACTCGGCGTGAAGCTCGTTTCGATCGTGTCGCTGCTTCTGATCCTGTCCTTGGGCGGCATGACGGTCCTGGCTTCCGACCTTTTCAAGAAAGACGTCGAGCAGACGGTCAAGGCGAATACCCTGGATCGCGCGGGGCTGCTCTCGAGCAAGATCGAGAATGACCTGGGCGGCTATATCAACATCGGCAAGCTCATCGCCGCTTCCCTCGAGGGAGGACTCGTCTATCAGGGCACGGGCGAGGGCGTCGCGAGCCAGCTCCTGTCCCAGCAGCCGGACTTCCTCTTCGCCCTCCTTCTCGGCAAGCGCAAAGGGTCGGTCGAGGTCCTGGGCCGATCGGTCGACGAGGCTCGGCTGGCGGCCTTGGAAATCGCGCTGCCCGCCTCGATCTTCGAGGAGGCGGGCGAGGCCGGGATCGTGGCCTCCGCCTTCGCGGGCGTCCCCGCTGTCGCCAACGCCTCGCCGGAGCTGAAGTACCCGGCCCTCGCCCTCGCGTTTCCCTACGAGATGAAGGGCGGGGGCGAGGCCGGCACGGTCGTCCTCCTGGGCTTCACGATGGACAAGGTCATCGAGTCGCTCGGCTCCAGGGAGCTCTATCGCTACTTCATCGTCGACGCCTCGGGCACGCTCGTCGCGGACGCCGACCAGAAGCTCGACCTCGCTCGTCCCAGTCTCCGCGGCGACGCGATAGTCCGGGCCTCGATCACTGGCGTGCCGAAGACCATGCAGCTGCAGTATTCGGACTCGGGCGGCCGTCGCTACCTGGGCAGCTACCAGCGATTCTTCGAGGGCCGGCTCGCCGTCGTCTCGACGGTGAGGGCCGACCTCGCCCTCGCCTCGGTCTACCTCATCCAGAAGAGGGACTTCCTGATAACGGGCATCATCCTTTGCGTCTCGATGCTCCTCCTCTTCGCCTTCTCAAAAACCATCACGATCCCGGTGAAGCGCCTGGTCGCGGGCGCGAACCGCGTCGCGGAGGGCGACTACGCCGTCGTCGTCCCGCCCACGACGAGGGACGAGATAGGCATGCTCTCGAAGGCCTTCAACCACATGGGCAAGGGGCTCGCAGACCGCGAGAAGCTCAAGACGGTGTTCGGCAAGTTCGTGAACAAGGAAGTCGCCGAGCGGGCCATGAGCGGCGACATCCAGCTCGGGGGCGAGCTCCGCACGGCCGCCATCTTCTTCTCGGACATCCGCTCCTTCACGGCCATCTCGGAGCGCCTGAACCCGCACGAGATCGTCGAGTTCCTCAACGATTACATGACGCGCATGGTCGCCTGCGTGAACAGGACTCACGGGCTCGTGGATAAATTCATCGGCGACTCGATCATGGCCGTCTGGGGGCTCCCCGCCTCGCGGGGGAACGATACGGAGAACGCGATCGACGGCGCGCTCCTCATGAGGCGTGCCCTCGCCGAGTTCAACGAAGGCAGGGGCGGCGATCGCAAGCCGATCATCAAGGCCGGCTCCGGGATCAACACGGGCGAGATCATCGCCGGGCAGATCGGCTCGGTCGAGCGGATGGAGTACACCTGCATCGGGGACGCGGTGAACCTCGCCTCGCGCATAGAGGGACTCTGCAAGCCTTTCAAGACCGACATCCTCGTCTCGCAGGAGTCCTACGAGCTCGTGAGGGGGATCTACAGGACCGCCCCCATGCGGAAGATCATGGTCAAGGGCAAGGCCGAGCCGCAACAGGTCTATGCCGTGCTCGGGAGGCTCGACGACCCGGCTTCGCCCCGGGATATCGCGGAGCTCCGTGCCTGGCTCGGCTGGGATTCTCCCGATCTGGACGCGGTGGACGTGGATGGGCATGAGAACAAGTATTCTTTTATTAAGTAAAGGCGAGCTAGCCTTCCTCGCCTCCGTCGCGATCTGCCTCGCGACCTCGTCCGCCCTCCTGCCCCTGGTCGGGCGCGAGAGCGCCGGGCTGCCCTCGGGACAGGAACGGATCGGGACGATCGTGTTCAAGAACCGCTACGCCGAGCGCAAGGCGCAGGGCAAGGTCATCTGGAACGCGACGGCCCAGAGCGCCCCCGTCTACGACCTGGATTCGATCCGCACGGCGGCCGCCTCCTCGGCCGTTATCAGCCTGGTCAACGGCGTCGAGATCAGTCTCGGCGAGGAGTCCCTCGTCCTCCTCGACTTCAGGCAGGACCGCGCGAAGGTCAGCGTGGGGGACGGCTCGGTCGAGCTACGGACGGCGGCGGCCGGCCGAGAGCTCTCGGTGGATTGCGCGGCGGGGGAGGTCTCGCTGAAATCGGGCGCCCTCTCGATTAGGGCGGACGACGCAGGGGCGGCGATTTCGCTTGTAGGCGGCAGCGCGGTGCTCCACGGCGCCGCGAGCGCGCGCGCGCTGTCCGGCGACGTATCGATCGACTCCTCGGGGAAGATCGCGCCCGCCCCTTCCGTTGCGCTCGCGGCCCCGGCCGAGGGAGAGCTCGTCTTCGCGGCCCCGGCCGGCCCCGGGGTCCTCTTCCGATGGAAGGCTGGCGGCCCGGGCGCCCAGGCGGGAAGCTGGGTCCTGTCGGTCGCGCGGGATCGCGATTTCACTGTCGAAGAGCGTCGCATGCCGGTTTCGGGCGGCGAGGCGACGCTCCAGCTCCCCGCCGGCCTGCACTACTGGCGACTTCTCGCTACTGGCGAAGCAAGGCCCGCGAGCGCCATCGGCTGGTTCACCTTGGCCGAGTTGGAGCCTCCGAGGCTCATCGGGCCCTTGAATCGCCGATTCAGCGTCGACGAGACGAGCGGCCTGGCCGTGGACTTCTCGTGGAGCCCCTCGGCCAACGCCTCTTCCTACCGCCTCAGTATCGCGAAGAAGGGCCAACCGCAGGCCCCAGCCATAACAAAGGCGACCGTCTTGAGCGCCCTGACCGTCGAGTCGATCGCCCCGGGGGACTATATCTGGTCGGTGAGCTCCCTCTCAGGACCGGGCCTGACCGAGGCGATGAGCCGGACCGGGGAATTCTCGGTGCTCCGCGGCGAGTCGAGGCTAGTCCTCCGCTCGGCCAGCGGCAGGGAAGGCGCCGTCGAGAGCCTGAGCGCCCTGGCGATCCGCAACGGCGCCGTCGTGGCGACCTGGGATCCCGTGGAGGGGGCGAAGCGCTACGACGTGTCGATCTCCCGCGAGCCGGACGGCGCGCGCGTCGTACGCGAGGTCTCGACGAACTCGACCGTCCTCCAGCTCGGCGAGTCCCTCGAGAAGGGCGACTACTACGTGTCGGTCCGCGCGGTCCTGGGGACTATGAGTCCTTCCGCCGCGGCCGAGCTCAAGCTCGCGGTCACCGGCCCGACGCCCCCGGTCCCGGTGACGCCGATCGCGGCGACGCGCCTCGATCCGGCGACGCGCGACCTGCGCTTCCAGTGGGAGGACGCGAACGAGGGCCATTCCTACCGCATCGTGGTCGCGAAGGACCGCGATTTGAGGCAGGTCCTGGCCGAGAAGACGATCGTTTCGCGCTGGACCGACGTCGAGCTCCCCGACGATTTTTCTGGAACCTTCTTCTGGAAGGTGGCCCTTCTCGACGAAGGGATGAAGCCGATCATGGATTCCCCGATCGCCGACGCCTCGATCCAGGCGATGCTCGCCGCCCCTAAGGCCCTATCCCCGGCGAACGGCCAGGAGCTCGATATCAACTCGATCGAGAGGATCGACTTCGGCTGGGAGGCCGTGGCCGGCGCCGACGAATACCGGGTCTCGCTCTACCGAACGACGGGCGGGCTCCGCGAGGCCGTGAAAACGTGGAGCACGAAGCGGACGAAGGCGACCTTCGATCATCTCGAAGCGCTCGCCCTGGCCAGTTATTCGTGGGAGCTTCGAGCCGCGGCGTCATCGGCCGATGGACGGCCCCGCTTGAGCCGGCCCGTCGACTCCTATTTCAGGATCGTGCAATCCTCACCCCTGCCCGCGCCCAGGATACGGATCGGAGCCGAACGGTGAGGCGGGCCCGCATGCCGAGGGCTGGCCTCCTCGCCCTCGTCCTGTCCTTGGCGATCGCTTCGGGGGCCCAGGCTTCGCCGGGCCTCCCCTTCAGCTTTGCCTGGAGCGGCGTCGCCGGCGCCGGCGGCTACCTGATCGAAGTGGCTGACGCTCAGGGCGATCCCGTCCTCTCCAAAAAGGTCGGCGCCTCGGCGCGCGCGGAGACGCTCAGCCTGCGTCCGGGCAAATACCGGCTGCGCATGGTAACCTTGAATCGCTTCCTGCGCGCCGAGGCGGCCAGCCCTTGGATGGCTTTTCGCGTGGGCGAAGCGGCGCTCCCTATCGAAACCCCGCGGACATCGCCCGTTGTCCAGGCGCCGCCCATCGTACAGGCGCCGCCTCCGCTTCCCCCGGCTCTCGTCCCGGCCGAGGAGCCGCGAGTCGTGTTGACCCCCCAGCCCGAACCCGAGCCGACCCTCCCCCCGGCCATCCCGCCCTATGCTCCGAACGCGGCGCCCGCGAAGAAGGCTGCTTCTCGCCACGCCCTCCTCCTGTCCGCGGGTTGGTCCTATGGCCTTCCCCTGGCCGACTGGGCTTCGATCTATTCAGCCACGCCGAAGAGCGCCTTCCTCCGCGCCGATTATTCCTTCAAGCCCGTCGATCCGCAGGCTTCGAGCCGAGGGGTCGGCTTGGCCTTGGGCCTCGAATCCCGTTACCTCGGCCTCGACAACTCGGGCAACGACGGCATCGTCTCCAGCAGCCTATCGGTCTTCTCGGTAGCTCTCGACCCTTCGATCGTCTGGACCCTGCCCTTCATGTCGATCCGTGCGCGGGCGGGCGTCGGTCTCGCCTACTCGAGCCTGGACGCCGCTTCCGCGCTCGAGGGGGCAGGTAGCCGGATCGATTCCCTCGACCTGCTGCTCATGGGGGCCACCAGCCTCGAAATCCCCATAGTGTCCAGGATGCGGCTAGGGTTCTCCGGAGACTACGAGTACTATCTCTATTCGCGGGGCATGGACTGGTTCGGCGCCTCGGCCTACGCAGCCATCGATTTCTAGGAAGAGGGGGCCTCGAATTGAAAGCGAAACCGCCAATCAGCCGGGCTATCGGCAGGGCAGGCCTCCTCGCCTCCACGGCTATCGCCATCGGCGCCATCTTGGCTTCCTGCGGTACGCCGTTCCACGCCGAGCTCTACGCGGCGGCGAGCGCCAAGATCGTCGGCTTCAGCGTCACCTACGCCGGGAACGGCGCGACGAGCGGGACCGCCCCGGTCGATTCCGCGATATACCGGGCTGGATCGAGCGCGACCATCCTGGGGAGCGGGAGCCTCGCCCGGGCAGGCTACGTCATGAGCGCCTGGAACACGGCATCGGACGGCACGGGAACCGTCTATGCGCCGGGCTCGACCCTGCCCATCGCCTCGGCCAACGTCACCCTCTACGCGACCTGGCTCGGCAATAGCTATGACTTGAGCTTCGATCCCAATGGCGGCGCGGGCGCCATGGACGCGCAGAGCCTCGTCTGCGGGGCGACGGCGTCCCTGAGCCCGAATGCCTTCTCGCGAAGCGGATACATCTTTAGCGGATGGAACACGGCCGCCGCGGGCACGGGGACCGGCTACGCGGACCAGGCGAGCTATGCGATGGGAGCTTCCGACGCGAAGCTCTACGCTCAGTGGATGGCCGCGACCAATGCCGTCACCTTCAACGCCAATGGCGGGAGCGGCAGCGTCTCGGCCCTGACCGCCGCGACCGGCCAGACCCTGACCCTACCCTCCGCTGCCGGCTTCAGCCTGGCCGGTCACGACTTCACGGGCTGGAACACGGCTGCCGACGGCTCGGGAAGCTCCTATGCCATTGGCGCGAGCTATGCGATGGGGGCATCGAGCGCGATCCTCTACGCGCAATGGAACGCTATCTCCTATACGATCACCTTCGACTCCAACGACACGCCGCGCTCGACCGCCACCCAGACTCTTCCGTCCGGCGCGACCGCGAACCTGAACGCGAACGGCTTCACGCGCGTCGGTTATTCCTTCGCGGGCTGGAACACGGCTTCCGACGGCTCGGGAAGCTCGTACTCGGACGGCGCGAGCTATACGATGGGGGTCTCCAGCGTGACCTTGTACGCGCAATGGAGCGCCTTGTCCTATACGGTCACCTTCGACTCCAACTACGCGCCGCACGCGACCGCCTCGCAGACGATCGCTTTTGGAACGACGACCACCCTCGATACGAACGCCTTCACGCGCGTCGGGTATTCCTTCACGGGCTGGAACACGGCTTCCGACGGCTCGGGAAGCTCGT
>DBTW01000185.1:23142-27983 GCA_002307245.1 Spirochaetaceae bacterium UBA1306
ACGGCGCGAGCTATACGATGGGAGCCTCCAACGTGACCTTGTACGCGCAATGGAGCGCCTTGTCCTATACGATTACCTTCGACTCAAACGACACGCCGCATACGACCGCCACCCAGACTCTTCTGTTCGGCGCGACCGCTAGCTTGAGCGCGAACGCCTTCACGCGCGCCGGTTATTCCTTCACGGGTTGGAATACGGCGGCTGGCGGTTCGGGAAGCTCCTACGCGAACGGCGCGAGCTATACGATGGGGGCGGCCGACTTCACCCTGTACGCTCAATGGGCGCCGATCGTCTATACGCTCAGCTATTCCGAGAACGGAGCCGCCGGCGCTCCCGCGGTACCGGTCGACGGGACCGCATATTCGCCGGGGCAGACCGCGGTCGTCATGGACAACACGGGCTATTCGGCGACCAACGCGGTTTTCGTCGGCTGGAACACGCAGGCCGGCGGCTCGGGGACCGGCTACTCGGCGGCCGATAACATAACGATCAACGCGAATACCACCCTCTACGCCATGTGGGCGACGGTGAGCGACGGGACGCTCACGAGCCTCCCCGCCGGCGTCACGAAGATCACGGTGCCTGCTGGCGTTACCGCCATCGCCGCGACGGCCTTCCAGTACAATGCGACGATAACGAGCGTGACCCTGCCATCGAGCGTGACCTCCATCCCGGCCGACGCTTTCCTAAGCTGCACCGCGCTGCAGAGCGTCGTCATGCCGGGCGTACTGACGCTCGGCTACGGCTGCTTCGAAAATTGCACGAGCCTCGTGCCGACCGCGGACTCGGTGCCGAACGCCACCATTCTCCCCAGCGGCTGCTTCGAGAGCGACACGTCGATCACGAGCTTCACGATTCCCGCTTCCTGCGCGGAAATAGTTCAGGCCTTTATGTACGCTACCAATTTGCTGAGCGTCACCTTCATGCAGACTACTCCGCCCTCCGGCTATCAGGCGTTCATACATTGCTCTGCGAGCCTCGTCATCCACGTGCCTTCGTCGGCGCTGGCCGACTATCAGGCGATGGCGTCGGACTATAGCGTGGACGCCAGCCAGTTCGTCTCGCCCTAGGGCGGCGCCCTAGGGGTCCTTGCCGGAGAGGAGGCCGCTGATGAGAGTGAAGGCGAAGCTCTCCTTGCCGTACCGCCCGAGCAAGTCCTCCTGGACGAGCTCGAAGAGCTCGCGCTTGGAGGCGATGCCGATCTTGTTGTAGATGTTCTGCTGGTGGGACTTCACGGTCGCCTCGGTGATGAAGAGGGCCGCGGCGGTCTCCTTTATGGATTTCCCGCGGAGCATCTCGACGATCACCTCGCGCTCGCGGCCGGAGATGCCATGGGCCTCGAAGAAGCGCTCCCCGGGCATGAGGGCCCTCTCGAGGACGGGCTGGAAGTCCATGAAGGCGACGCGCCTCGGGCCCTCGGGCCCGCCCTCGCTCGTCACCTTGAGGTAGGCCGAGAATCGCCTCCCGTCCCTTGCCGCGAAGCCGAATATGGGCGGGCGGCCGTCGTCGGGGACGAGGCCCGCCTGGACCGCCGCCTCGAGCCTCTGCCTGTCCCGTTCCTCGGCGAAGGCGCACAACGCGCCAGGAGCCGCTTCCCCGACGCCGAGGAGGGTCTTGGCGGTCTTGTTGAGGTAACGGATAGTCCCGTCCGCGCTCGTCTCCGCTATGCCCGCGGATGCCAGCTCGGCGATCTCGCGGAACCTCGCCTCGCCGAGCTCGAGCACGGCGGCCCGCTCGGCCAGCTCGTCGCGCAGGCGCTTCATCTGGATCAGGGCCTTCGCCTTCGCCGCGAGCTCCCTGGCCGAGAAGGGCTTCGTCAGGTAGTCGAGGGCGCCCGACTCGATGCCGGAGAGCCGGTCGGATTCCTCCGCCCTGGCGCTCAAGACGATGATCGGCAGGCCGCGGAACTCGTCGCGGGCCGCGAGCTCGCGTATGAGCTGGAGCCCGTCCATGCCCGGCATCATGAGGTCGGTCAGGATGAGGTCCGGGGAGCGGGCGAGCGCGAGCTCGAGCCCCGCGGTGCCCGTGGCCGCCTCGAGGTAGGCGTAGCCCGTGCCGAGGCTTTCCTTTATGAAGGCCCGCATATCGGCGTTGTCCTCGACGACGAGCACTATCGGCTTCGGTCCGGACTCGGCCTGGGCCGCCGGGGAAGGCCCGAGCGGGGCCGAGCGGCTCGGCCTGTCGTCGCTATGGAAGTAGGCCGCTAGCTCGGCCTCTCCCGCTCGCGGGGCCGCCTCTCCCGCGCTTTCCACTACCTCGCCGATCGGGAAGCTCATGGTGAAGCTCGAGCCGACGCCGGGCCGGCTCTTCGCCGCGATCGTCCCGCCCTGGGTCTCGACCATCTCCTTGACAAGGGCCAGGCCCAGGCCCGTGCCCGGGTAGCGGCGGCTAGCCGCGGAGTCGACCTGGTAAAAGCGGTCGAAGATGAAGGGGAGGACGTCCTCGGCTATGCCGATGCCTGTGTCCTTGACGGTCACCGTGAAGCTAGACTCCGAGGGGGTCGCGACCTCGACCACGATCGAGCCTTCCTCCGGCGTGAACTTCATCGCGTTGGAGAGGAGGTTGAGCAGGGCCTTTTCCGCCAACGACCGGTCGATCCAGGCCACGAGGCCGTGCGTCTCGTCGAAGAAGGCCAGGCTCAGCTTGCGCGCCCGCGCCGCCGAGTCCGCGGACTGCACGATCGACCGCACGAAGGCCGGGATATCGGTCGCCTCCTTCCTCGTCCTCATCCGGCCCGCCTCGAGCTGCGTGAAGTCCAGGAGGCGGTTGATGAGGAGGAGGAGGCGGGAGGCGTTCTTGTGGATCGACTCCAAGACCGGGCTGTCGGCGTCGATCGCGGCGCCGTAGCCGCCGGCCCTGATCGACTCGACCGGCCCGATGAGGAGCGTGAGCGGGGTCCGGAGCTCGTGGGAGATGTTGGAGAAGAAATCCGTCTTGAGCCGGTCGAGCTCCCGCAGCTTGCCGCGGTCTATGTATTCCTGCTTCAGCTGGTTCTCGAGGAAGAGGCAGGACCAGGAGCAGACGGCGTAGAAGGAGATGAGGATCCTGTTCGTGGACACGAAGAGGCTCCAGGCCGCCGGGCTCGAGGCCGGGCGCCGCAATAGCAGCTCGGCCGCCTCGAAGGTCGCCAGCGTGATCAGGGACACGATGTTTGCGTTGCGGAAGGTGAGGCGGCAGACCGTGAAGCTCAGCACGATGAGGATCAGGGGATTGAACTCGTAGAAGAATACGGACTTGCCGGCGTCGGGAAGCATGTAATGGAACAGCCCCGCGATATTGGCGATGAGCCCGACGGCGAGGCCGAGGAGAAGCTGATGATGCTCCTCGAACCAAGGCGTCAACGAGAGGAGGAATTCGGCGAGCATCACCGGCAGAAAAAAATAGAGCCGCGGATTCATCGTTACCTGCGTCGACATGGACCTGAGGACGAGGTCCGCTATCGCCGAGACCAGGAAGAGGAGGGTACAGAGCAGCAGCGAGAGCCGCATGACGGTCTTCGAGCGCTGGAAGTAGAAGGCGCGGAAGCCCAGGTCCCGGTACGATACGCGCGCTTCCGGGCTGTTGAGGACGAGGGCGATCGCGCGAACGAGCCGGGCGCCCGGCCGCGCGCGCTCGCTCGCCGGCGTCACAGGAGCAGCTCTCCCTCCCGCTCGATGGCCGTCTCCCTGCCGTCGGCCGCGACCGCGACGATCGTGGGCTTGGTGACGAGGCCGTCGAGGTGGATGAGGGCCGGGGCGTCCTCGTCGTAGTTCGAGCCGAGGGCGAAGTGGCAGGTGCGGAAGGCCTTCTCGTCCTCGAGCATGTTCCCCACGATCGAGGCCGCGGGATTAAGGCCGATGCCGAGCTCGCCCAGGTTGCGGGCGTTGCGCGCGTAGGCCTCGGCCTTCTCGCTCTCGATCGTCCCCGATCGGCCCAGCTCGCGGGCCTTCTCCTCGCCCGAGGCTATCGCCTCCCGCAGGGCTGACGCCTCGTCCCCTCCCGCGATCTCGACCGCGAAGCCGCCCTCGATCCTGCAGCGGATAGGCTCGCGGATGACGATGTCGCCGCGAATGGCGGCTATCGAGCCGTCGAACACGATAACGCCCTCGGCCTCGCCCACGCGGGGCGACACGAAGACCTCCCCGGCCGGGAGGTTGCCGCCCGCGCCGGGCTGGGAGAAGTCGCCGTCGTCGGACTTGGGGGGGCGGCCGCGGATGGGCACGCGAATGTCCGTGCCCAGGGAGTTGGTGACGCGAGCGTATTCCGCGCCCGCGAGGGCCTTGGAGATGGCCGTGCAGCGGGCCTTGAGCCAGGCGTAGTCGATGGGCACCGCCTTCGCGAACATGGCCCGCGTGGCGCCGGGGGACCAGAAGGCGCGCAGGGTCTTCGCGCCGTAGAGTTGATAGTGGAAGATATGGTCGTACTTCGCGCCGTTCCAGTCGTAGGGCGTACGGAGTCCCTCGCGGTCCTTCCCCAGCTTCTCGGTCGAGAGCGATATGAAGGCGTCGGGCCTGCAATCGAAGGCGGCGATGACGGCCTCCTCCGCGTAGTCGGTCATGGTCTTCACGCCCTGGACGATGAGGGTCGGCTTCGCCCCGACGGCGACCGCCGCGTCGTAGAGAGCGGCGGATATCTCGAGAACCTCGCGCTCGGGGTTGGTCACGATGAGCAGGGACTCTCCCTCGGCGAGCTTGAGCGACGATACTATCGCGACCTTGGCGGCCGCTTCGAGGCCGGGTTCCGTCGCGAAGCCCGAGGCCTGGGTCATTTCATGCATGTGTACATAAAGCGCTTCCGCGGAAGCGCTGTCAAGGCTCGTCCTTACCTGCTTTATCGTCGCCACTATTCGTGGCGATGCCACT
>DBTW01000185.1:28277-37931 GCA_002307245.1 Spirochaetaceae bacterium UBA1306
ACTTTCCAGCACAGGCGCAGGGCGAGGAGGGCTTCGACGCCTGCGGCGAATGCGACGGCTCCGACGAGGGCGCTCTCCTTAGCCGTGGCGGCGGAAGCATCGACGCGGTAGGAGCAATACGCGAGCTCGGCATCCAGGCAGAGCCGCGCTCGAGCCGCCTTCCAATGCAGCTCGAGGAGCCTGGAGCCGATGCCGAAGCGGCATAGCCAGGAGGCTGGCCGCGCGTTCAGGCGGGCTTCGGACTCGCCTTTGGCGGCCGGGGGAAGCGATAGCTCCCCGAAGGGGACTAGGGCGCCCGCGAAGGCTCGCAGCCCCTCTCCCAAGCCGATGGCGAGGTCGAGGCGGAGACTCCCGCCGCCCAGGACCGAATCGTAGGCGGCGCTTCCGCGAAGGCTCGCCTCGAAGGGCTGGGCCGAGAGGCCGAGGGACAGGCCCCCCGCGCAGCCCCGGATCGGCGCGTCTATGCCGAAGAGCGGCGCCGCGTAAAGCTCGACGAGGGGCCGGGGCGCGGCCGCGGCCGTATTCCCGGCTGCCCAGGCGATGATGGCGATGGCTTGCAGAACTCGCTTGGTCGGATTGCCCATGTGGCCTCCCCTACCCATACGCGCGGGGGGAGGGGCGGTGATTGAAGGATTTAGGCCTGCAATCGCCTGAAGATGGGCACTCGGGCCGATACCCCGCAGTCCAGGCCCGAGGACTCTCCCCGTTCGAGGTACTTGCAGGCGATCCCGGCGACCATAGCCCCGTTGTCGCCGCAGAGGCGCAGGGGCGGGAAGCGCAGCTCGATGTCGCTATGGGCGGCGAGGGAGCGCCTGAGGTAGGAGTTGGCGGCCACGCCGCCGCCGGCTACGACGCGGCGCAGGCCCGTGTCCTCGACGGCGCGGAGGAGCCTGGACACGAGGAGGTCGATGGCCGCCTTTTGGAAGGAGGCGGCTATATTGGCCGGCGTGGACTCGGCTCCCGGCCGCCTGAACAGCTCGAGCTGGCGGACGCAGGCGGTCTTGAGCCCGGAGTAGGAGAGGTCGTAACGGTGCTCGCCCTTGTGGAGGTAAGGCACGGGGAAGGCGAAAGCCGTATCGTCGCCGCCCTGGGCCAGCTTGTCGATGGCCGCGCCGCCCGGATAGCCGAAGCCGTAGTGCTTGGACACCTTGTCGAATGCCTCGCCCACGGCATCATCGATCGTCGTGCCGAGGACCTCTATTTCGTCGAAGTCCGAGACCTTGCAGATGATCGAGTGCCCGCCCGAGACGAGGAGGCCGATGAAGGGGTATTCCATCGGCGGCCCGGCCGTCGCAACATCCTCGGCGGGAGCGGCCGAGGGGCCGGCCTCGAGCCGGGAGGCGTAGAGGTGGGCGAGTATGTGATTCACGCCAACTAGGGGCTTGTCGATCGCCCAGGCGAAGCCCTTGGCGAAGCAGAGGCCGACGAGGAGCGACCCGATGAGGCCGGGCCTCGAGGTGGCGGCCACTCCGTCGATGTCACCGGGACCGAGCCGTGCCTCCGCGAGGGCTTGCTCCACGACTCCGTAGATCCACTCGCTATGCTTTCGGCTGGCTATCTCGGGGACGACGCCCTGATATTTCTCGTGGAAGGGTATTTGCGTGGCGACGACGTCGGACAGGATGCGTGAGCCATCCTCGACGACGGCCGCCGCGCATTCATCGCAGGAGGACTCAATCCCCAATACTCTCATCGTCCTCAGAAGCCTCCGAGACCATGAAGTGGGAGATCGTGGACAAGGAATAACCCTCGGCTATGAGCTGGGGATAGAGATCGGTAAGGGTTTGGGCGAGCTCGGCAGACCAGACATGTCCGATCATGACGGCTGGCCGGCCCTTGATTGAGCGCTTTTTGCCGTCCTCGACGGCCCGAGTGATCGATGCCCGGTCGGGGCTGTTGTCGAGGAACACATCGCGCTCCCAGTAACGGATTCCCTCCCGGCGGGCAGCGACGGGAATCGCCGTTTCCGAGGTGGTGCGGGAGTCAAGATAGTAGATTCCCCGCCTTTTGGCAACCGCCGCGACCGTCTCCATCAGAGCGAGGTCGGCGCTAGCTGCCGATCCCATGTGGTTGTTGATGCCGACCGCCCCCGGTACCGTCGCGAGATTGGCCTCGACCAAGGAATCGACCTCAGCGGAGCTCATGCCGAGGGTAATGGCTCCGGGCCCGGGATTTTGGCCTCCTACGGCCTGCATGGGCTGGTGTAGAATGAGCTCTTTCCCTGCCGCCTTTATGGCCTTTGCGGCCTTTACACTGTTAGGTAACCCTGGAAGAACGGCCATCGTGAGGGGAAAGGGTAGTTCCAGGAAAGCTTCCAGCTCTTTCATGCTGTATCCGGCGTCATCGATGATGAAGATAAGCCGATGGCTCTTCGAGTTCTGGACTTGTCTTTTTAAGCCAAGCCCTGGTTTGGATCCCGTTTTAAGCGAAACTGTTTTGCGTGGAAGCTCGGCTTTTGGAGTTTTTATCGTTTTTTTGGTGTTCGAGCTTTGATCGACAGCTTTCGTCGAAAGGGCGGTAGCTGGGGGCTGGGGTTCCACTGCCGCGTTCGCCGGAACCGCGCTCGCTTGAGTTGGGCTCGCCGCCGGCTCTTGGGCTGCTGTATCTGGCAAGACGACATGCGACGGCACAGCGCTGACAGTCTCCGCCGTGACGGGTCGATCCGGACTTGCGGGACCTCGAAAATAGAGGCCGCCCAAGACCGCGGCCAGGGCTATGGCAACTAAGGCCAGGCTTAGGTTTACAAAACTCCGAGTCTGCTCGGCCTTCGCCTTCGATCGCCCGCTTCGAGAGGACCGATCTTTCGATCCCCTGGATTCGGTTGCTTTTCGGCTCGTGGGTCTTTTCGGAGTTGCTGGCACTATACCTTAAGGTATCGGCGCGAAAGGAACTGGATTAAGGCTCCTATTCGCGCAGGATCCGATTATGAAACATAGGACAGGTCGACGGCGGGGGCGTTCTCCTTGAGTTTGCGAAGGGCTCTTTTTTCGATCTGACGGACCGTTTCTGGGGATATCCCGAGCTCGGCCCCGATGCTCTTTAGGGTATGGCGCTCGCCGCCCAGGAACTCGAAGCGGTACATGAGTATCCGCCTCTCCTTTTCCACGAGGAGCCGGAGCAGGTCGAGGGTCTCCTCGCGCGCGCAGGACTTCATGAGCTCGCCGTCGGGGCTATAGCTGTAATCTTCATAGATATCCATGATGGAGCCCGAGTCTTCTCCGCCTTCGGTCTCGAGGGATACGAGGGTGGCGGCCATACCGATGACGTCGGCTATCGCTTCCTCTGAGACATGGAGATCGGCCGCAATTTCGCTGGAGCTCGGTTCGCGCTGCAGGGTCTGGGTAAGTATGCTGTAGGTCCTCTGGATGCGCTTGAGGAGCTCTTCCTTGCGATGCGGGAGGCGAATGGCGCGGCGGCTGTTGACCAGGGCGCGGGTTATCGCTTGCTTGATCCACCAGCAGGCATAGGTGGAGAAGCGCACATTCCTGTTGCCATCGTATTTCTCCGCGGCCTTGATGAGGCCCACATTCCCTTCCTGGATAAGGTCGAGGAGGGGCATGTCCGGAGTGACATAGCCGCGGGCGATTTTGACGACGAGCCTGAGGTTGGCTTCGATCAAGCGGCGCCTGGCTCCCTCGTCCCCGGCGAAGACAAGGGTTGATAGCTCCCTTTCCTCTTCCGCGGTCAGGAGGGGAATCCGTTTGATAGCGGAATAATAGCTGCGAAGGCTGTCGTCGGTACTCGTAGAATCGTTTATGGCTTTCATTTGTGGTCTCCACTTTTATATATGCATTATCCGTGCCAATTGAAAAATAAGCTTAGCTTTGATTTTAAATACTTGCTATATATGGGTATAAAAAATAAAGGCATCGAAGTAGCTTCGATGCCCTAGCCCAAACGTCTAATTAAACACACAAATAGCCCTCTAGGGCGTCTACGAAAGAATACTATTCTAGGGGATGAGGGAAGAATGGATTTCCGCCCGAACGCTTTGCGTCGTATTAGGCGTGGCCGAAGGGTAATCTCTAATGAAGGTAAAGAGAGCAAGAAGAGCGGCTAGCAACACGACGAACTTTCTCATGACCATCTCCGAAGTGGGATTACAGTAGCTCCAAGCCCCGATTTTCCACAAGTATTTTGCTCAGAATTCCCTTTATTTCAGGTATTTTAGTGGGTTGAGCGCGAGACTTCTCATGAAGAGACCGAAGTGCAGGTGGGGGCCCGTGCTGTATCCGGTATTTCCCGATAGGCCGATTACGGCGCCTTGCTCCACTTTTTCCCCGACTTGGACCGACTTGGAGCTCAAGTGGCCATAGAGGCTCTGGTAGCCGCTTGCGTGGGTAAGGATGATATAATTTCCGTAATTAGCGTTATAACCGAGGTCCGATACAGTCCCGGCCATCGTCGCCCTGACCGAAGTCCCTGTATCGACGACGATATCCACGC
Organism: Spirochaetaceae bacterium UBA1306; assembly: GCA_002307245.1. Classification (GTDB taxonomy): domain Bacteria; phylum Spirochaetota; class Spirochaetia; order Treponematales; family Rectinemataceae; genus UBA1306. The sequence goes on from DBTW01000185.1 coordinate 32,724, forward strand.
CTGCGTGGAAGCGGCGGACACCCGTGAAGGGATCGGGCCTATATCCGAAATACGAGGAAATGGGGCCCCGTAGAGGCCAGGCTGCCTTGGGCCCGAGGGCCGCCGTAACCGTCTTGGCGGGAAGCCGCGCCCCGGGGATGATCAGCGATTGGCCGGTTATCAACCTCGAGCTGCCGAGATCGTTCGCGTCGACGATCCGCGTAGTCTCCGTCTTGAAGCGCTTGGCTATGCCCGCGAGGTTGTCGCCCTTCCTAACCTTATAGATTACCCCGTCGATATTGGGTATCCGCAGCTGGGTACCCGACTTAATCGCCTGGACGTTCTCGATGCCGTTGGCCGAGATGATCGTATCCACGTTGCGGCCGAAGCGCTTGGCAATGGCAGCGAGGCTGTCGCCGGACCTTACTGTATACATCGAGAGCTCGAGGGTGACGGGCGCAGGCGGCAGGTCGAGATCGCCCTGGTCCGCGTCGGCCTTCCCGTCGGCCAGCTCGGGGGAGATGTAGTCGAGCAGGAGATCCTGGGCCGAGTCCTCGGCCGGGAGGAGCGCTGCCTTCGGCATGGGGAAGGCAGGTCCCCGGGCTATGGCCGTAATGCCGATGCCGAGTCCTATCGCGAGGGCGGGGAGGACGGCGGCGCCGAGTGCCAGCTTGGCCTTCGGGAGTCCTTGGAGCCTCTTGCCCAGGGATCGAAGGCCGATGTGGAGACGGAGGCGCAGCCCGAGCCCGAGCCCCTCGCGCCTGCGCGGGGACTTGCCGATCCTGCGGGGCCCTAGGTCCACGAGGACCGGCCTCGAAGGCGCGGCCGCGGGACGCGCCGGGCGGTAGCGTAGGGCGCTCGAGGGCCTTCTTTTCCCTATTTTCTGGCTCGCTATGATGCTGTCCATGGTTACGTACTTGTCTTATCGACAATTCGGAAGCTCGACATTAATATCGGAACCTCGATGAAAGCACGCAGCTTCCGCCCGGGCGCGGTCATCCTCGCCGCCATCCTCCTCGCGCTCGCCGCGAAGGCCTTCGTCATCGACGCGGCCGTCGTGGACGGGCCCTCTATGCGCCCGACCCTGGAGCCGGGGCGCCTGGTCTTCGTGCTGCGCTGCGCCTACGGCCTCCGCCTGCCCACGAGCTCCCGCGCCGGGGGGCGCTATCTCCTCCGCTGGGCCTCGCCCCGCCGCGGCGAGCTCGTCGCCGCCGCGAGCCCCCGCGACGGCCTCCCCGTCGTGAAGCGCGTAGCCGCCGCCGGGCCTTCCTCCCTCTCCTACGCCGCGGGCAGGCTCCTCGGCCCCGGCCTCGACGCCTCGATCTCTGCAGATCAGGCGAAAGCCTTGGGAAGCCCCTTCCTGCTGGTCGAGGACAGCTTCTTCCTGTTGGGCGACAATCCGCGCGAGTCGAGCGACTCGCGCGATTACGGCCCCGTGCCGATTGAGGCCGTATGGGGGAGAGTGCTACTCTTCGGCGGTAGGGCCATAAGATGAAAAAGCGCAGCTTCCGCTATTGGACCGTCGTCGGCTTCCTCGGCGCCTTCGCCCTCTTCGTGCTCGGGCGCTACGCCTACCTCGCCGCCGCGCCCGCGAAGGCAGCGACCGCGGCGCTCCCGGGTTCGCCCGAGCGTGGCGAGATCCGCGATCGCGGGGGCCGCGTCCTCGCGATGGACTCGCCCTTGTACAACGTCGCGGTCTGGCGGCCCGAGACCAAGAAGGCCGCCTTTCCCGGCGAGGCCGCCAAGCTCGCAGCAATCACGGGCTGCTCGGAATCGGAGATCATGGACCGCTGGTCATCGGGCGCCTCCGATTTCTTTTACCTCGTACGCCGGGCCCAGCCCCAGGTCGCCCGGGCCGTGCAGGAGGCCAAGGACTCCGGCGCCTTCGCGGGGATCGTGGTCGAGAAGGTGGCGGGCAGGCTCTATCCCGAGAAGCGCCTCGCCTCCCACCTGGTCGGCTTCGTGGGCGACGGCAACTCGGGGCTCGCGGGCATCGAGATGCGGAGCGACGACGAGCTCCTCGGCCAGGGCCGGAGCCTCGAGCTCACGATAGACGGGGACATCCAGTACTCCCTCGAGGAGATCGCGCGCAAGGCCATGTCCACGACGGGGGCCGAGGCCGTCATGCTGCTCGCCCTGGACGCCAAGACGGGCGAGGTCTTATCCTACGTCGCGATGCCCGACTTCGACCCGAACGACTACGCGGCCTCGCCGGAGTCGTCCTGGTACGATTGGCCCAGCGTCTACCACTACGAGCCGGGCTCGGTCTTTAAAGTCTTCACGATGGCCTCGGTCGTCGACCTGGGCGGAGCGGACGCCAATACGAACTTCACCTGCGATGGCGCCTTCCACAAGGTCGCGCCCTCGGGCGAGAAGATCACCATCAAGTGCCTAGGCGTCCACGGGACGGTGAATATCCAGAAGATCCTCGAATTCTCCTGCAACGCCGGCGCGGCCTACGCCGCGGATACCGTGGACAAGGTCGATTTCTACGCCAAGCTCAGCGCCTTCGGCTTCGGCTCGCGCACGGGCATCGTCCTGCCCGGCGAGACCCCGGGGCTCCTCCGCTCGCCCGAGACCTGGTCCCTGCGCTCCAAGCCGACCATCGGCATGGGCCAGGAGGTCTTCGTATCGGCAGTGCAGATGGCCGCGGCCGCCACGGCCATCGCGAACGGCGGCACCCTGATGAAGCCCCTCGTGGTGAGGCGGGCCCTGTCGCCCGACGGCACGGTCGCCTACTCGGGCGATCCCCAACCGGTACGCCGCGTCCTCGCCCCCGAGACTGCCAAGATGATCCTGGCGGCGATGGAGACGGTATCAGGCGAGTCGGGCACGGGCAAGCGCGCCAAGGTCGCCGACATCCGGATGGCGGTCAAGACAGGCACCGCCCAGATGATCGACCCGAGCACCCAGCGCTATTCCGAGAAGGACTACATAGCCTCGACCCTGGCCATCTTCCCCGCCGACGACCCCCGCGCGATCGTCTACCTCGCCATCGTGAAGCCTACCCTCGGCCCTTCCTACTACGGCGGTCGCATCGCGGCCCCCTTGGTCAAGGAGGCGGCCGAGGCCATCCTCAACGTCACCGGCATGCCACGCGGGGCCAATCCCACGGTCACGCATCCGGGCGCCATATCGGTACCGCCCGTCACGCCGGTGGCCATCGGCCGGGCGATGCCCGACCTCCGGGGCGTTCCCAAGCGCCTCCTCCTGCCCCTCCTCTCGCGCGAGGATATCCAGGTGAGCATCGAGGGCGAGGGTTACGTCGCCAGCCAGAGCCCCGCTCCCGGCACCGCCATCGAGGCCGGCGCGCATATCTCCCTGGTGCTCAAGTGATCCTTGCCGCCAACCTCGCCTGCCTGGGCGAGCGTTTCCCCGAGCTCGCGACCCTCGTCGAGGGCGCCGAGGAGATTCGGCTCGAGGTCTGCGAGACTGCCTCGGGCGACATGAGCGCCCGCCTGCCCGGCGGACTGTGGCTGCACTCGAGCCGCGAGCCCCGAGGCGAGGCGAGGCGCCTCGCCGCCGCCGGGCTCGCGCCGGGCGCCGACGCGGCGGTCCTCCTCGGCTTCGGCCTGGGCTACGCCGCCGAGGCCTGCCTCGAATCCGGCGTCGATCGCGTCATTGCCTGCTCCGCCTCTCCGGGCGCTATCAAGGCCGCCCTCGGCCTCCGTGACCTGCGCACCCTCCTCGCCGACGAGCGCCTGGGCTTCGTCGCGGGCGGCGAGAGCGAGGGCCTCATCGCGGCCCTCGAGCTCTCCGGGGCCTCGCGGGCAGCCATCTTCGAGAACAGGGCCGAGGCCTCGCTGGAGCCCGAGTGGTTCTCTCGAGCCCGCCGCGCCGCCGAGCGCTGGAACGCCAAGGGCCAGGTGAACGAGAACACGCTCCGGCGCTTCGGCAAGCTTTGGGTTCGCAACCTCGCCCGCAACCTCGATCAGGCGGCCGCCTGCCCCGGCGTGGGGAGGCTCGAGGGGCTTTTCGAGGGCGAGGCAGTATCCGATCCGATGCCCGCCATCGTCTTGGCGGCCGGCCCCGGCCTCGACCGGGTCCTGCCCCGCATTCGGGATATCTCCCGCCGCGCCCTCGTTGTCTGCGTGGATACCGCCCTCCGCAGCCTCCTCCGCCAAGGCGTTGAGCCCGACTTCCTCGTCGTCGTCGATCCTCAGTATTGGAACTGGCGTCACGTGGCCGGCCTCTCCTCGCCCTCGTCCATACTCGTGTCCGAGATGGCGGCTTGGCCGGCCGTCTTCCGATCGAGCTATCGCGCCGCCTTCCTCGGAGGATCGCTCTTCCCCCTGGGGCGGAGGATCGAATCCTTCTCGGGGAGCAAGGGGCAGCTCGGGGCTGGCGGCTCCGTCGCGACCAGCGCCTGGGACCTGGCCCGCCTGATGGGCTGCTCCCCGCTATGGATGGCAGGCCTCGACCTATCCTTCCCCGAGGGGCAGACCCACGCCAGGGCCAGCCTCTTCGAGCAGCGAGCCCTGGGCTCGGGCAGCCGCCTTCTCCCCGCCTCGAGCGCCCAGGCTGCCGCCCTCGTGGGCGGCGCGAGCTTCGAGGCGCGAGCCGCGGACGGCGGCAAGGTACGGACCGATCAGCGGATGACCCTGTACGCCTGGTGGTTCGAGAGCCGCCTCTGTCGGCCCCTCTCCCCGCGCACGATCTCCTTGAGCCCGGGCGGCCTCGCCATTCCCGGCCTCGAGCTCGCTCGCGCGGACGAGCTCCTGTCCCTGCCCGATCGCAGGCGCGAGATCGAGGCGGGCCTCGCCCGGGCCGCGATCATGGGCCCGAGCGCCGAATCGCCCTCTGAGGCCCGCGCGGCCGCCGCGAAGGGCCTGGACGAGCTCCTCCGACAACTTCAGTCCATCGCCTCGATAGCCGAGGCGGCGCGAGCCGCCTCGCGCGAGGGGCAAGCCGCCTTCGCGCGAGGCGGCGACTGCTCGGCCTCCGTTTCCGCCCTCGAGGCCGCCGACCGAGCCCTCCTCGGCCTCGATGCCCGCGAGATAGCGGGTTTCCTCCTGCCTCCCCTCTCCGAGCTGACCGGCCGCAGGGCCCGCGACCTGGGCGAGAGCCTGGCCCAGTCGGAGAGCCTCTACCAGAGCCTCGAGGAATCGGCGAGGTATCACCTCGAGATGCTCAGGCAGGCGCGGACCAGGGCCTGATCGAGAGCGAAAAGCCTCGGTTAAGGTTTCATTAGTGTTACGAACCTTCGCACCTTTTTGAATCGCCGAGGCC
>DBTW01000163.1:0-24248 GCA_002307245.1 Spirochaetaceae bacterium UBA1306
GAGCTCCCGGGCTCCCTCGACATGCGCGCGGGCGGCGAGCTTCGCGCGCGCCCCGAGCTCGCCCGGCAGGCCGAGCTCGGGGCGGCTTGGCTGAACGGGGCCCTCGGGCTCGGGGGCTGCGCCGGCCGCTTCGCCCCCGCGGCCGGCGCGGGACTCAATGGCGGGAGGGCTCTCCTCGAGCTCGAGCTGGATTCCTCTCTCCCCTGCGAGGACTACGTGTTGGTCGTGAGGCCCGAAGGGATCCTCGCGCGGTCGAGCGGACCCGAGGGCGCCGCCCGGGCCATGGCGACGCTGCGTCAGCTCGCCCTTTCCGAAGGGCCGATACTGCCGGCCCTCCGCATCGAGGACGGCCCGCGCTTCCCGTGGCGCGGGGCGATGCTCGACTGCTCGCGCAACTTCTTCAGGCCCGAGTTCATCGAGCGCTTCCTCGACCTCATGGCCCTGCACAAGCTCAACCGCTTCCACTGGCACCTCACCGACGACCAGGCCTGGAGGCTGGAGATCCCCTCCCATCCCGAGCTGGCCGGGCTCGGATCGCGGAGGCAGGACCGGCGCTACGCCATCGAGCGGCTGAAGGAGGGCAGCTATTCGGCGGGCGAGGTCCGCGGGATCGTGGCCTACGCCCGGGATCGCGGCATAGTCGTCGTGCCGGAGATCGAGACTCCGGGCCATGCCCTCGCCATCCTCGCCTCCCACCCCGAGCTCTCCTGCCGAGGCCGCGCCGAGGACGGGAGCGCCTTCCTGCCCGAGGACCGCTATGGCGTATTCGAGGACATCCTCTGCGCCGGGAACGAGGCCGTCTTCGAGCTGCTCGGCGAGGTCTACGACGAGGTCGCCTCGCTGTTCCCGGGGCCTTGGGTTCACGCGGGCGGCGACGAGGCGCCGAAGGCCCGCTGGGCGGCCTGCCCGCGCTGCCGCTCGCGCATGGAGCGCGAGAGCCTGCGATCGGGCTCGGGCGAGCTTGAGCCGGAGCTTCTTCAGGGCTGGTTCATGGACCGCGTCGCGGGTCTCCTCGCGGACAGGGGCAAGCGCATGCTGGGTTGGGACGAGATCCTCGACGGCCATGTGCGTAAGGATTCGATCATCGTCTCCTGGCGAGGCGCGGAAGGCGGCATCGCGGCGGCACGCGAAGGCTACGAGGCGATCATGTGCCCGCAGACCCATGCCTGCTACCTCGATCACAAGCACCTCGACCTTCCGGAGGAACCGGGCAACCTGGGCGTCTGCAGCGTCGAGGAGTCCTACGCCTTCGATCCCTTGCCGTCGGGCCTCACAGTCGAGCAGTCGGCGCGCATCCTGGGCGGGCAGGCGAATCTGTGGACCGAATACATGTACTTCGGCAAGCAGGTCGAGTACATGGCCTTCCCGAGACTCTGCGCCCTTTCCGAGGTCTTCTGGAGCCCTCGCGAATCGCGCGACTTCGCTTCCTTCGAGCGGCGCATGGAGGCCCACGGGCGGCGCCTCGACCTCCTTGGCGTGAACAGGTACCGAGGCCCCTACCGCGCGACGCCATGACCCTGGAATGACTCGTCGGAATGACACGGCCTTGCCGCGCTCGCGGCCTTGAGATACCTTGCTATTTCGCGCGCGGGCTTACGGCGCGGCGAAAAGGCGGCACATGCGATGGGTATCACGCGGGGCGATAGGAACGACGGTTTTCCCAAGGATTTCCTGTGGGGCTGCTCCACGGCGAGCTATCAGATCGAGGGCTCGAGCTCCGCCGACGGCCGCGGCCCATCCATCTGGGACAGCTTTTGCCATGTTCCCGGCGCGGTCTACGGCGGCATGAACGGGGACTTCGCCTGCGACTCGTACCGTCGCTGGAAGGACGATATCGAGCTTTTGAAGGAACTCGGCGTCGATTCCTACCGATATTCCGTAGCCTGGCCCAGGGTCCAGCCCAGGGGCTCGGGCGCGCCGCTCCAGGCCGGCCTGGACCACTATAAGCGCTTCGCCGACGCCCTCGGCGAGGCCGGCATCGAGAGCGCCGTGACCCTCTACCACTGGGACCTGCCGCAGAGCCTCCAGGACTCGGGCGGCTGGCCCTGCCGCGATACCGCCTACCGCTTCGCCGAGTACGCCGATATCGTCTTCCGCGCCCTCGGCGATAGGGTGGGGCGCTGGTTCACCTTGAACGAGCCCTGGTGCGCGGCCTTCCTCGGCTATGAGCTCGGAGTCCATGCGCCCGGCCACAAGGATAGGGCCGAGGCTTACAATGCGGCCCATCACCTGCTCCTCGGCCATGGCCTCGCCGTGCAAGTCTATCGGAAAACCGGCCTCGAGGCCCCGATCGGCATCGTGCTCAATCCCTCCACTCCCCGGCCGGCGACTCGCCGCGCGGAGGATATCGCCGCCGCAGATCGCGCGGCCGATCACGGCACGGCCTTCTGGCTCGATCCGCTTTACGGCCGCGGCTATACGGCGAGGCATCTGGCCGCCATGGGCGTATCGATGCCGGTGAAGGACGGGGACTTTGACATCATCGCGGCTCCGACCGAGTTTATCGCGATCAATTATTACGCCGAGAACGCCGTCGAGGCCGATTCGAGCGCGCCCGAGGGCTTCCGCCAGGCCCCGAGCTGGCGGGACAAGAGCGCCATGAATTGGGACATCGTGCCCGATGGCCTATATCGCATGCTCGCGGCGATCGCCAAGCGTTGGCCCGTAAAGGAAATTTTGGTCACTGAAAACGGCGCAGCCTTCGAGGATAGAATCGATGGTGATGGACGAATCAAGGACAGCCAGCGGATCGACTACCTGCGTTCGCATCTATGTGCCTGCCGAAAGGCCATCGCCGATGGCATCCCGCTCAAGGCTTATTACTTTTGGTCGCTCTTGGACAATTTTGAATGGGCTTACGGTTATTCGAAGCGCTTTGGCCTGGTTTATGTCGATCCTGTGAACGGGGAACGAAGAATTAAGGATTCCTTTTATTATTTTAGAGATTCTATAGCCGGTTTTGAAAATTAATCACTGTTAATAGCGTTATTACTGTCATGTAAATTGCTAATAATTTGCATGACAGCTTCTCGTTTCTTGGTATATAATATGTACTCGATTTAGGTGCTATTTCTGCCGATTTAATAACGATGCCTTATCGCTATACGTAAAAGTTTACATCACAATGGCCTCTCCGTCCGAGGAGGATGAAGCGATGGGAAAAAACCGTCGGTCCACTTTCGCGCGTATAGCTGTTATTGGCACGTGCGTGTTAGCTCTTACAACCTGCGATGCATTCAAGGCGGGTTTGGGGCCGAAGATAGATATATCAGCCCCCTCCGTGGATGTGAAATCCATTGCCAATGGAGCTTACCTCCGAGGCGTCGTGACGCTCTCTGGCGTCGCCTCGGACGATGTCAGCGTCTCTTCGGTGACTATACTCGTCGCGATCGATTCGACTCAGGTCGCCAGCATTAGCGCCACCCTCTCGAACGGCGTATGGTCGGCCCAGTTGGATACGGCTGCGCTCGCGGGAGGAAAGGAAGTCCAAGCCGACCTGACCATCCGGGTCAAGGACGGCAAGGACAACGCTACGGACAAGAAGCTGGTAGTGTATTTCGACAATGTCGAGCCGGTGATCAACCTCACCTCGCCGACGAAAGACAACCTGTCGAGCATCGAATACGCCTTGAGCGAGACCGAGACCATGACGGGCTCCGTCAAGGACGGCCTCGGAATCGCGAAAGTGCAGATGACGACTGGAGCGCTCACCTATACTCAGAGCTCAAACCCCGCCACCTGGTCATTCTCGGTCGATACGACTCAATACTACGATAGCTCTACCGGCGATGCCAAGAGCGCGAACGGAGCCAGCAAGGTAAGCAGCGCAGATTCGGCGCTCTATGTGGTGAGCTATAGCATCATGGCAACCGATCTCGCAGGCAACACTTCGACTCCGATCGCGAGTTCCTTCTATATAAACCCTAACGGTTCGCCCGTCGTGGACATCCATGGCCAGACTCCGGCTATCAGCTCGAAGATCCTCTACCCTAATGTCCCCGATCTCGCCAATATCTCGACATGGGAGTCGAACGCCCTTTCCCCGGGCGATACTATTCGCTTCCGTGTCTACGATATGGACGGTCTGGATACGAGCGCCTCCGGCCTATCCCTGGTCCTGATCCCGGCCTCCCAGAAGGCAGCCCTCGCCGCCGCCATTAGCGGAGGAACCCTGTCTAGTTTCCTTTCGGCATATAAATACACGGTGGGCGGGGCTTCGGGCCAGGCCCTAACCGAATCGATCATCCAATACAGCGCCAACTCCTCGACGGTTCCCATGAAGGCTGACTACAGCCTGACTCTTCCCTCGAAGCTGAACAGTACCACGATGCCCGAATACGGCGAGTATATGCTACTCGTCCATTGCTCCGACCTCGCAACGAACAAACAGAGCGCGACATCCGCTTCCTGCGATACTCCCTCCGCTTCCTCCGGCGCGAACCAGTACATATCCCTATATATCACCAAGGGCGCTCCTGTCGTGACCGTCACTAAGCCAGCGAACGGCGCCTTCGTGAAGTCTTTCGAGTCGAGCGGCACGATCGAGGACGCCCTAGGCCCCCTCGCCATCGCGGTGACCGTCGGAAGCGTCACGGATGCTGCCGCTACCCTGGTCGAGCTGGGCGGCAGCTCGACGAAGAGCTCGTGGAGCTATTCCTACGCGGGCACGGCCATGACCGATGGCAACTACGAGGCTTCGATCCTCGGAAAGAACAAGGCCGGAGTCAACAGCGCGAGCCAGACGATTCAGTTCACCATCGACACTACGGCACCTGAGGCTTCGGTGCAGGCCGTCTATCCCGCGGTCGCCGGATCCCTCTCGATGACCGCCTTCAAGGACGACACGACGGTCTCCGCCGCGCCCGGAGGCGTACTCGATACGGTAAACGGAATGGTCCGCTTCAAGGGCCTGGCCTCGGACTCGGCAGCCCTCTCCTCCGTGACCTGGGAGATACGGCATGTCCTCTCGACGGCTTCCTCGCCCTGGACGGTCGAGGCCGCCGCCGTGGAATCGGGCAGCTTCTCGAGTTCCTCCATGAGCCTCTGGTCCCTCGATATCGACACGACGGACGCCTCGAAGTACGCGGATGGGAACCGATATGTCCTGTACGTGACGCCGACGGATAAGGCGGGCAATGTCGGCAGCCCCGCGGCCAGGTCCTTCCTTGTGAATCAAGCTTCCGATCAACCGACCTTCTCGCTCTCGAATATGGATTCGAGCGCTACCTTGAAGACCCTTGCCAAGAATAATCTGCTCACGACTAAAATTTCTCTGAGCGCCACCGTGTCGGACGACGATCGAGTGGATCCGGACTTGGTCAAGATATTGATCGACCCAGTCGACGGAAGCGGCAATCCTTCCCCAAGCGGCACTCCCGTGAACGCCTCCTACACGAGCGTAAGCGGCGCCGTCAATTCCGGTACCGGGGAAGTGAGCTTCTCCTATAGCTTCGTCGCGACCGGCAACGGGACGGGCTACGCCCTCTCCGAGGGACGGCATTTCTTCTATCTCGTGGCCAACGACCTCTCGGCCTACAAGGACGGTAAAGCGACCGTCGCGGCAACTATCGGGCCGGTCTGGTTCGCCGTCGATAGCGTGCAGCCGCAGATCTCCTTCACGCAGAGCGGCGGCCTCTATGTCAGCTCAAGCCAAGCGCTTTCGGGCACCGTCTACAGCGCCAACGCCCTCGACGATACCGCTCCCTTCGTGATCAAGGTCGGTTCCGGCAGCGCGACCGCGGCCTCCACCTTCGCCCCTGCGGCCTCGGCGACCGGATCCCATAACTGGACCTATACCCTCGACGTGGGCGGTATAGCGGCGGACGGATCCCTGGCGATGACGGCCACCGCCAAGGACGAATTCGGCCTCGGCTCCTCCAGCACCTTCACGGTCACTGTCGACAGGACTCCGCCTACTATCGTGATCAGTAACGCTACCCAGGTATTCAGCAGCGTCAACGGCATGAGCCTCATGGGCACGACCAAGGATATCACCTCCGGCGTCGCCTCGATGACGGCGACCATCGACGGCGTTGACGCCTCTTCCTTAATCACCCTCAACGCGACGACGGGCACGCCCAACACCGTGGGCAACTGGAGCCTGGACCTGAGCTCCGCCGCCACGGGAACTCATGCCATCGTGCTCCATGCGGTGGACAAGGCCGACAACGGCTACAGCCCCGCCTCTTTCAACGTCAAGGTCGACAACGACTCGCCGACGGCGACGATCGACCAAATCCTCGGCGCCGCGGTGGACGGCGCGTATTACAGCTCGCTCTCGGCGATGCCCTCGGATTGGTCGGGCACGGTCGGAGACGCCTTCTTCTCCTCCGCGACGGTGTCCCTCGACGGCGCGACGATCGCCACGTCGTCGAGCGCCGGCGCCTGGTCGGTCCCCATGAACTGGGCCTCCGTCGCCGAGGGGAGCCATACCCTCATGGTGAAGGCTTATGACCAGGGCGGGCACAGCAGTAGCGCGACAGCGACCTTCTTCAAGGATACGATCGCGCCGACCCTGACGATCAGCGCGCCGGTCAACGAGGAATCCACCTCCGACAGCACGTATGGGATCCTCGGCACGACGCGGGATACGGGCGGCGCCGGCTTCGGCTCGGCCTTCCGGGCCGTAGAGTACCAGTTGGACGGCGGGGCCTGGATCGACATCAGCTCTTCCCTGAGCGGCACGAGCTGGAGCAAGCCGGGAGTCAGCCTCGGGACCGTCGAGGGCACGCACACGCTGAGTTTCCGCTCGACGGACAAGCTCGGGAACGCGAGTGCGATCGAGACGCGGACCCTGTACTACGATTTGGCCCGCCCGGAGCTGTCCGAGACGATGGTCAATACGACCGACACCAAGTATACGAGCGGCGATGTGAGTTTCGGCGGTGTCGCCTACGATACGAACGCCCTGTCCAAGCTCGAGGTGAGCCTGGACGAAGGGACAGCATCGACCCTGTCTTTGACGACGATAACCCTTGACCTCGCGGCGGATGGTACCTTCACAGCCGCGGGGCACGGCTTCCTCGTGGGCGATCGGATCCAGATAAGCGGCGCGTCCCTGCCGACCGTGTCGTCCGCCGGCCTCCTGAGCGGAACGGTCCTCTACTATATCAAGACCGTCACGACCGATACCTTCACGATCTCCGCCACCAAGGGCGGGCCCGCGCTGTCCTTCTCCGACACTGGGTCAGGGCTAACGACGAAGCGCTGGAGCTACACTTTGACGGGGACCGCCGAGGGCGCGCATAGCGTGGTGTTCACGGCGACCGACGTGGCCAAGAAGACCACGAGCGTGACTCGAGCGGTCCTCGTGGACAAGACCAAGCCGATAGTGACGCCGCCCTTCATCGCGGCGGGGAGCTACTTCGACGCGAGCGCGACCCTGAACGGCACCGTGAGCGACCCCGCCACTGTGGGCGTAGCCTCGGGCGTGGCCAGAGTCCAGTACTCGTCCGACTATACGAACGATTCGAACGACCTCAACGATACCTGGCAAGACGCCAGCGGGACGACGAGCTGGACGCAGACCATCGCGCTGAGCGCGCTCGGGGAGGGGACGAAGGTCGTCTACTTCCGGGGCGAGGACAAGGCGGGCTTGTACTCGGATATTGTCTCCGTATCCTTGAACATCGACCATAAGGCCCCGCGCGCGGAAATCACGACGCCGGCGAGCACCGACCTGATAGCGACCAATGGCGCCGTCGCCTTCTCGGGCTACGCTGACGATTCCGCGCTGACCGCCGGGCGCCTCGCCAAGACGGCCGTCTTGAGCTACACGAAGAACGGCGGCGTCGCGAGCGAGGTGACGATAGTGGACGCGGACGGCGCCGACGACGATCTCGCCACAACGGGCGACAACGTCCCCGGCGCCCCGAACGGAGCTTGGAGCTGGTCGCTGCCGGCCTATCAGGCCGCGGTGGGCGCGGGGAGCTTCGCCATCGGCAAGGAATACGTGATCGTGTCGACGGGCTCGGTCGGCAGCGAGACTGACTTCACGCTGCTGGGCGCCTTCGACAATACGGTCGGCACCCATTTCACCGCCACGGGCGCGGGAAGCTCCGCGACGAGCGGCACGGCCTGCCTCGCCGGGGCGAACGATGGACTGTACGTCATCACGCTGACGGTGACGGACGTCGCGAACAAGACCTCGAGCGCGACGAGGACCGTCCAGATAGATACGACCGCGCCCTCCTTGGTGGTGTCGGCGCCGGTGAACTTGGAATCGACCGACAATCCCTCGTATACGATCAAAGGCACGACGAGGGACACGGGCGGCGTGGGCTTCGAGGGTGTATTCAAGGTTTCGTACAAGCTGGACTCGGGCGCCTGGGCGGACCTCAGCTCGACCTTGGTGGGGACGGACTGGAGCCTGGCCGGCGTGAGCCTCGGTTCCGTCGAGGGAACGCATACCCTGAGCTTCCAATCCAAGGACAAGCTGGGCAACCTGACGACGGTCGGGCCGCTGACTCTCTACTACGATAAAGCGGCTCCAAGCCTGACCGAGACCGATGTCGGCACGACGGACACGAAGTACGCGAACGCGGACTTGGTCCTGGGCGGCTCGGCCTTCGATTCGAACGGACTCTCGAAGCTGGAGCTCAAGGTGGACGGCGGGACGGCGGTCCTCATACCGACCGCCTCCATCACGAGCCTGAGCCTGAGCCTCGACAAGGGCAGCGATACCTTCACCGCCGTCGGTCACGGCTTCTCCGACGGACAGACGATACAGTTCTGCGGCAACGATATGCCTAGCCTTTCTCCCTCGGGAAGCCTAAGCCCCACGGCGCTCTATTACGTGCGCAACAGCAACGCGAATACGTTCCAGGTCTCGGCGACCGCGTCGGGGGCTATCCTGGACTTCGCGGGAAGCGGGACGGACTCCAGCCTGTCGAGGACGAGATGGGCCTATACGGTGGACGTGGACACGGACGGCGCGGGCTCCGACGGCGGCCTGGCCGAAGGCGCGCACTCGCTGGTCTTCACGGCGACCGACGCGGCCAACAAGACCAGCAGCTTCACGCGGACCATCTACGTGGATACGACTGCTCCGGTCGCGGCCATCGCCGCCCCCGCCTCGCTCGTGAACACCGCGCCGGCCTATTGGAACCGTGGCGTGGTCTCCATGAGCGGGACCGTTGCCGAGCTCGCGGAAGGTTCGGGCGTGGCCTCGGTCCAGGTCGCGATAACCGCCAAGGGAGCGTCCGCTCCCAGCTCCTACTCGGTAGCCGCGCTGAATGGCGGTGCATGGAGCTATTCCTTCGACTCGAATCCCGCCGCGGTGACGGAGGGCGAGAAAACCCTATATGTGCGCGCCGTCGACAAGGTCGGCAACACTCAAGCCGCGGTCACCCGTGATTTCGGTATCGACAAGAGCGATCCCGTGCTCTCGGGCCTGACGGTAGACGGGCTTTCGTATGGCGCCCTGGTGTACAAGAAGGGCTCCATCATCCTCGGCGGATCGGCCGTCGACGGCCTAAGCGTATCCAAGGTCGTGATCGAGGAAAAAGCCCCCTCGGGGAGCTATGCCGTCGCGGCGACGCTCACGACGGGTCTTGGCTCTTGGACCTGGTCGCGCGTCCTAGACGGCTCGAGCGCCGAGGGCCAGTACGATTACAGGATCATCGCCTGGGACACGGCGGGCAACGCCAACACGACGAGCTCGAACGCGACGATGTCGGTCTTCTTTGATCGTACGGCGCCAGCGGCCCCGGCCGCCACGGCCCCTACCGATAGCTACTATGGCGACGAGACCATGACGGCCCGAGGCACCGCGTCCGAACTGGGCACGGCCCAGAGCGGCCTGGACAAGATCCAATGGTCAGCCGACAACGCGAACTGGTATACGGCCGAAGGCACCGCGAGCTGGACCGCCTCCGTCGACTTGAGAGACTCGGCCTTGAACCTCACGGGCTACCATAACGAGGGCCACCAGACTCTCTACCTCCGCGCCGTCGATAAGGCCGGCAACGCCAGCGATTCGGTGACGCCGAAGACTGTGCCGTTCTGGCTGGACCGCGCGGACCCCGTCGCTTCGGTGTATTCGCCGACGGCCAGCAAGCGGACCAATTGCAAGGCGGATTTCTCCGTCTCCGTGGACGCGAGCGACAATAATGGGATCGCTTCCGTGGACTTCGTGGCGGGCACGAGCTCTCCCGATTTCACCGTCCCCGCGAATATCCACGCGACCGCGACCGCCGCGACGGGCGGCCACTGGACGGCCGCCGTACCGGCGGCCAAGATGGGGCTCCTCTCCTCGTCCGCGCAGAACGGCATCTACATGCGGGTCAAGGACGCGTCCGGGCGCTCGACCTACCTCTCGCTGCCGATACTGGTCGACAAGACGCCTCCCACGGTGTCCTTCTCCTCGCCCGCCGACTCGGCGACCGTCAATAAGTCCATCGCCATCAGCGGCGTAGGAGGGGACGACCAAGGGCTAGCCTCGGTGGTCGTGGATATCCAGAAGAGCGACTCGAGTTGGGAGAGCTTGAGGACCTTCAGCAATACCGCCGGCTTCAATTGGTCCATTGCCGGCTTCGATACCGAAGCCTACGGCGTCGCCGCCTACGACAGCGACAACAATTCCGCGAATGGCATCCAGCTGAAGCTCCGCGCGACCGCGACCGACGAAGCCGGTAACCAGAACGAGACCGTAATGACCAGGTTGCTGACCGTCGACCAGAATTCGGATAGGCCCACGATCAAGCTTACCAACCTGCCAACCGTGGACGGCACGACGACCCTGATCATGACGAAGGTGGTTTACGGCACGGTCAGCGACGACGACGGCGTCTCGTATTTCGAAGTGAGCGAAACGCCCTTCGACGCCGCAGGCGCCGGGATCGACGCCACGGCCGCCGCCTTGGACGATACCTTCACGAGCGCCGGGCACGGTTTCACGGACGGTCAGCCCGTCTATTTCACCGGCGCGGACCTTCCCGCCGGGATCCTCGCCTCGACGCGCTATTACGTGATCTACGTCGATGCCAACCATTACAAAGTCACGAGCGACGATGCCTCGGTGTCGGTAAAGACGCCCGTGGACCTGACGTCCAACGGCACCGCCATGAAGGCTTACCACCTGAACGTCACCAACCTGAAGGCAAGCTTCTCGGGACAGATCTGGAGCTGCACGGCTTCGGACGACGACGGTGACAAGTACATCTACTTCCGCGTGACGGATACCCAGGGCGCGGTATTCGTGACACACGATGGCGGCGCCGAGAGCCTTGACGAACCCATAATCTACCTCACGGCGTCCAGCCATGTGCACGACAAGGTGTATTATTTGGTCGATACCGTCACGCCTGAATTCGCCGCGATTTCACCGATTATCGTGGACAGGACCGGCGACGATTTTTCCTCCCCCATCTATGACATGACGACCAACATGGCCTTCGGAGGCCCTTCCGCGTCCTTCTCGCTCATGGCGAGGGCTAGCGACGTAAACGGGATCAAGAAGATTAGCGTAACGGTGCCGAACGCGGTGAGCGTGCCCGCCGGGACGACGAGCGCCTTTACGACCTCACAGGTCGAAGCTAGGGCCATAGGCGCCGTCGTCGGCGCGGCCACGGTCGTGGCGGGAGCCCGCTACGAGATCGTCTCCGTCGGCAGTTCCGACTTCACGCAGCTTGGTGCCAGCACGGGCTTCGCGGAGGGCAGCCAGTTCTACGCCTCGCGCGCGGGCACCGCGGGCGACGGGAACGGGACGGTTCGCCTCGTGATGAACGCCTGGAAGACGGGCACCATCAGCGTCGCGGGGGTGGTCGATGGTTTCGTGACCGTAACCGTGGCCGTAGAGGATAAATCCGGCCTCACCTCCACCTCCACGAGGACGATCCTCGTGGATAACTCGCCCCCGACCCTCACTTTCACGAATCCGTCGAACGCGTCGATCGCGAACGGCGAGATTACCGTGAGCGGGTCGGCGGTCGACTCAGGCTCGGGGCTCGACGCGATCACTTACCGCATCGGGAAGAACTACGCTTCTAAATCCCCAGTAGCCGTCTCCGGCTCGGTCTATCAATGGGAAATCCCCTTTACCGGGACGAGCAAGCTAGACAGCTTCTCATCCATGTACTCGGGACAGACTACCTTCGCCTCGGCGGGTAATAGCTTCACCTCCGCTTCCTTGGCTGGTAACGCCGAGATCGCGGTGGGCAATGCGATCAAGGTCGACGACACGTACAGGAAGATCACCGCCTGGACGGTGGCTTCCGGGTCCTTGACCTTCGATGGCGCCCAGGTTGCGGCGGGGAAAACCATAGCCTTCGAGGTCTACACCAACGTAAAGGCGATCCACGACAACTCCACGGGCGTGGACCTTTTCGTCCTGCCCTTAGTGCTCAAGGCCGCCGACAAGGCCGGGAACTCCATCGAGACCCTGCCCATCGCTGGTACCTCGGAGGCACGGGCCTCGCAGACCAACCTGGCCGCGGACTCGATCGTCGGCAACACGGTTGTCGCGATAGGGCAGATAATAATGGTCGGGGATAACGCGCGAATCATCTCCGCCTGGGACCAGGCGAGCGGCAAGGTCAGTTGGTCCGGAAACGTGGCTACCTCCGAGACCTCCTTCACGATCTATCCGTACAGCCTCAGGATCGATCCTAACGGCGACAAGCCCAAGGCCGTCGTGGCGTATCCCGATAACGGAACGACGCTCGGCGGATCGGTGCGCATTTATGGAAGCGCCGAGGACGATGACAGTGTCGCCAACGTCTATATGCAGATCGACACTAATAACGATGGCCTCTACAACGCCTCCGACACAGTGAACAGCGTCGAGTGGGGCTCGGATCGCGGCGTGCAGATAACCGGGTCGACCAGCTGGAATTGGACCATCAACTCCGACGAGGAATTCGACGACTTGAGCACAGGGCCCGTCACTATCACTTTCCGGGTCAGGGCGGAGGATATCTACGATACGACCGGACCCTGGTCCACGGAGAGGACCATAACGCTGCGCAAGGACGTGCCGAAGATCGGCACGGCCGCGCCGCTGACGCTGGTGAACGACGACGATCCCTCGGTGAAGGTTGCGTACACCTACGGCATGTACATCAAGGGGAACTGGCACCTGACCGGCAGCGTGGAGAACGACACAGCCCTGTCGAATATCACCTTCAGCTATAAAGTAAATAACGTGACGACGACCAGCTCGATTAAGTGGACCGATTCCGGGTCCTACGAACTGAGCGACGTTGGCGCCTTCTCCCTGGTGACTCCGGCTACGGCCCCGCCACAGGTCGTGGGGCAGTATAAGCGGATCGATCTCAATATCCCCATCGTCTCGCCCACGACGAGCTTCCGCAGGCTCGAGCCCACTCTCACGGCCTGGGACGTGGCGGAGACCCCGGCCAACAGCGCCCTGGCGATGCGCTTCAACATGGATCCGGTCGCCCCGACCGCCCCGTCCGGGCCCGGCTTCGACAGCGTCAGCAACTTCATGGTTCAGGACAACGGCTGGTGCAAGATCTCGGGCACGGCCCTGGACGCGGACTCCGACGTCGAGAAGGTCCTGGTCTATTTCGTCAGGAAATACAAGAACTCCGCTAATGACTGCCTGTACAACCCGAAGACGGCCAATACCCACGCCTTGTACTCGGGCATCACCTGGGACGCGGGGGCCCCGGTCGTCTCCGGCACGGTCTCCGTCGCCGCGGAGTCCCTGATGGACTCGAATTTGGCCAGCTCGGCGGTTAAGGACCTGATCTCTGTCGGCCAGACGATCAACGTCGGAGGCTACGATAAGGTAATCACGACCTGGATTCCGGCTACTGGCACCATCGGCTGGACGGGCGCCGTTACCGCGGGAACCATGAAGTACACGATCCAGCTGGGCATCGTCATCGACCATAAGGACGTCACCGAGACCCACGACGGCAGCTCGGTCCTCAACGACGACGGGGACGGCTACGCCGAGAAGCTCAAGCAAACCGTCGGCACGACCTACGATTGGTACGCCGACATCGATTCCTCGAACATCCCAGACGGCCCGATCGAGATCCACTATGTCGTATACGACATGGCCGGAAACTACGCGCAGGGCACTCAGGCCACCTTCGTCCAGAACCACCCCATCGCCGTCTCGAAGATCTGGCTGGGTACAGACTTGGACGGGAGCGGAGCCGTCGATACGAGCACCGCCAGCACCGAGAGGCTAGGGTACGCGGACGGCGATACGGTCACCGCGGGCTTCCAGGCCTCAACGTCATTCGTCGTCAAGGAAGCCCCGATGAGCTTCGATGTCGAGCTGACGGGGGGGAACGGGAAGATCGACTACGCGGTCTACGTCGCCTCCGGGGCGATGGCGGAGAGCGCTAGCGTCGTCGACAGCTACTACGTGATCGCGTCCATCGGGAGTAGCAATACCTTCCCCAGCGGCTCGGTCGTGGGCTCGGTGTTCAAGGAGTACGCAGGCCGCATCAAGGGCAACGGCACGCTGTACCCTGCGATCCAGTACGGGACCCTGCGCGCCGACGGCAGCAGCTCCCCGGCCCAGATCGTCCTGATCGACGGCACGATCACCTCCCTGGTCGGCCAGGGCGCGAAGTCCTTTACGATCGGCCTCTGGGACAGCACCGACGGCACGACCCTCGGCATCGACAGCCTGACCGTGAAGCCGACCATCGGCTGCACGATCAATACGGTGGATGGCGTGAACCCGATCTCGGTCGTCAGCCCGCTGTTCTGGAACAGCTCGACGGACAATTCCCTCTACGGTAGCTCGACGGGCAACGGCCACATCGAGCTGAGCGGAGTCTATACGGCCGCCAATCCCGACCTCTCGGGTATAGTCACAATTCGGGGCAGCTCCTTCGACGACCAGCGCATCCTGGGCGTATGGATGCAGGTGGATAACTTCAACTTCCCCAACGCCGCCGCGAACGACGCGCTCGGGACGGCATACACCTTCTATAAAGTGTCCGCGTACAATAAAGCCACTTCTACGTTCTCCTCCCTCGGTACCCTGGCCTCGGACGGATGGCATTTCGCGGTGGACAGCTCCTCCTTCGATCAGGCGGGGCATCGAATCGCCTGGCACCTGGACCTCGATACCTCGATGATCACCGGGAAGGTGGGCAAGGGGCTTGGAATCAGGTGCATGGTGGTCGACAAGAAGGGCGGCGATGGACTAACCGGAAACAAGAGCAGCCTGATCGCGTATGCCTCCGCGAATACCTTGAGCGGGACGGGGGGTAGCTACGATAGCGACAAGACCCAGTGGTCGATACAGTCGAATGCGCTCAAGGGCCTTTCGAGCGTGTGGACCGGCATGGATATCTCCTTCGGCGGCTACAGAACCAAGATATATAGCTACGACTCGGAGACGGGCACAATCACGCTGCCCTACTCCTTCGCGTACAGCGTCGCGGACAGCTCAGCCTGGAGCATCCGCACCGCGCAGAACGTGGCTCCGGTCGACGTCGTGCCCTACATCGCCAAGGTGAAGACCTCCCTTTCGGCCTACTACGTGGCGAAGCCCTCAGTGTACAACCGAACGGCTCTCGGCCATTATCCGGTCCGCGAGAACGAGGACATCTACGTCTACGGCTTCAACTTCGACACCACGAGCGCGTCGGCGACGACGATCAAGATCGGATCGACCACGCTGAGCGCCTCAGTCGCAGGCAACGGCGGCGATCTGGACGTGGCCGACGCGGCCTACAAGTACGTCAAGGTGAACGTCGGCGCGTCCGCTAGCTCGGGCGCCATGACGGCGAGCGTCGGAACCTCGCCGAACGACGTCGCATCGATCAACAACAGCGACAGCAATAGCGGCACGAGCGCGCCGTGGAACATCCTGGCGAATAGCGTCAACAACAATCTGCTGGACGACGACGTGAACCTGGACGTATGGCAGTTCACCACCGTCGCCCAGTCGGTGAGCGGCGCGATCAACAACCCGAAGATGAAGGTGGGCCCCAGTGG
Source organism: Spirochaetaceae bacterium UBA1306 (assembly GCA_002307245.1). Classification (GTDB taxonomy): domain Bacteria; phylum Spirochaetota; class Spirochaetia; order Treponematales; family Rectinemataceae; genus UBA1306. The sequence continues at coordinate 15,931 of DBTW01000163.1, forward strand.
TCAGCTGGGCTTCTCCTTCGGCCAGTCCACGGTCTTCTACAGCATGCCCGGCCTTCGCAACGGGGATAGCGTCTACCAGAGCCATACGCCCTTCCTCATGAACTACGGCTGGTTCACGGAGAACGACTTCGCCTACGACGGCCAAGGAAATACCTACGGCATCGTCTTCTGCCCGGACACCTCGTCGCCAGCCGGCACGACCTCCAACATGAACCTGCTCTCGAGGATGGCGAACAACACGGTGGCCAATTACGGGCTAAACGACAGCGATAACGCGAATGGCTCCTATAACTATCGCCTGGCCAACTCCTCGCAGACCTTCAGCGACACCACGACTAAGGTGACAAACATCTTCCGCATCCAGTCGCCGGGCCTCGTCGTGACCATGCCCAACCCGAACCTGCCGGCTAGCGCCTCGAACCTGGTGAGCCTTTACTACGCCTATTACGATGATCTCACCAAGGAGATACGCTTCCGAACCGGCACCATAGGGGCGAACCCGGATAGCATCTCCACCTCGCTTCAGGACATCGGTCAGTACCAAGGCACGATCGTTGCCAGGGGGACTAGGCTGGGGGCATACCCGCGTGACATTCCAAACTCTCAGTACCAGTGCGTAGCTGCAACGGCGCTAGCAGGCGGATTCTCCGAGCTGAAGGAGACGACTACTGCCCAGCCCGGGCCGTATCTAGCGCTGGGCGTGATACCGGCCGGTACCTATGGCGTGAGTAACCCATCGAGGGACGTGGCCCTCCTCGCCTGGTACGACCAGTACCACGCGAAACTGTACTTCTCGTACAACGACGATCCGATGAGCACCTTGGGCGGCAGCGGCACGACCGTGAACGCGACTGCCATGGCTACGGGCACCAGCTACACGATAGCGACGCTCGGTACCACCACCTTCTCGGATTTCGGGGCTCCTTTCAATACTGTGGGGACGACCTTCACGAGCGCTCCCTGCTTCTCGGGAACCGGCACGGTCTACGCGACGGCCGGCACGCAGGCCGCCACGACGATGGAGATCGGAAAGACTTACCGAATCAGCGCGCTGGGCGATTCTCTGTTCGATCGCTTCGGCGCGGCTTCCAATACCGTAAATACGGTCTTTACATGCATCGCGCCCACGAATTTCTCGGGAGTCGGAACCGGTACGGTTATCGGGCTCTCGAACCTCATCTCGGCGGCATCGATGACGGCGGGCAGCACCTATTGGATCAATTCTACGGGGACGACGGACTTTCGGGAGTACGGCGCGGCCGATAACAACCAAGGGACCTCATTTGTCGCGGCTGCCGGTTCGAGCTTCGCTTATGCCGGCACCGGGACCCTGTTCAGCTCGACCAATCAGACCGCCGTCATCGCGGGATCGACCTACATGGTCACCGTCGTGGGGGATTCTACCAACTGGGCCAGTTTCTGCGGGTCCGCGAACCCGACGCAGTATTCGATCTTTACCGCCGCCGCGGGCGGCACGGTCAACGGCACAACCGGAAGAGTGGTCCCCGTGGTTGGAGCCGCCACCTCCATGGCGAACGGAACCATCTATCGCGTCGGGGCCCGGGGCACGACCGACTTCACCCGCTACGGCTCCACGAGCAACAACGCCGGCACAAGCTTCACCGCCTCCTACGCCACGCTTTCGAGGGCGGGGACCGGTACGGTATACGGACTCATGAACGCGACCTCCATGGTCGAAGGTTCTCTATACCAAATCGTCAGCACGGGTTCGACGACCTTCACTAATTTCGGTGCTGCATCCAACACTTCGGGCGTCAAGTTCACCGCCGTCTATCCTAGGGGCTCCGGCACCGTGAAGCCGATAATTGCGGTGCCGAGCATGGTCGTTGGCACGGGTTACACGATCTATACTGCGGGGACCACGGGGTTCACGAAGTACGGGGCTGCCAACAGCAACGTCGGCACGACCTTCACCGCCGCCTTGCCCACGTACGCCGCCGCAGGTAGCGGGACCACCACGACGTCCGTCGCGACGAGCGCCTCGCAATGGCAGAGCCATGCCTACCAGGTGGATTCGGCCACGGATAGCGCGGGTCTGAACGTGAAGATGGCCGTGGACAGCGATGGGGGCATACACTTGGCCTACTACTCGGCCGCCGGAGGGGATCTCAAGTACGCCTACCTCACCAAATACAACGATTCGTCCTTCCAACGCGCCACGGTGGACTCCTATCTCTCGGTCGGCACGAATGTCTGCATCGACGTAGCTAAGGTAGGCTCATACCAGGTTCCCTATATCTCCTACTTCATGCCAGCCGCCTTCGGCACCACGGCCAGCGCGAAGATAGCCTACCGGGCGCGTTTCACGAACGACCTCGGGCAGTCCAATACTCTGACCGGCCAGTTCGATGGGGCGACCGGCGACCTCTACACGCAGAACTGGGAGGTGAGCTCGGTTCCCACCGCCTATACGCCAGCTAACTCTAGCGTGAACATCGCTGTGTTCCGTAATTCGGGCGGCGATCTCGCCGCAATACCGCCCGGCACCAACACCGTGACCACGGACACGGTCACCAGCGGCGGCTGGAAGGTGAGTCCGGGCCGGAGGATCTTCGGCAACGGTACCACCAACCCCGCCGTATCCTACGCGGTGGAAGAAAACGGCATCCTCGAGATGGCGCAGAAAAAATGACGAAGCGCAACCGCGCGATCCTATTTGCGATCGCGGGAGGAGGGGCGGCCCTGATCGGGGCCGCCGTCCTCCTCCTCCTGACCCGGCAATTCCGTGTGGGCTTGGCCGGCCTCTCGCCGGCCGAGGCGGCCGCCTACTCGGCCGCCTTGAAAGATGTTCCCGGCGCGAGATCCGCGGTTATTGCGAAGCTCGACGCGGTCCCCTCGCCTCGGTCCTTGCCCGACGCCATCATCGCGCCGATGGGCGCCGCGCTCTCCGCGCTCTCGGATGAGTTCGCCTCGATCCCTGACGCCACGATACGGAAGACTCCGTATTCCATAGCGGCCGCGGCTCGGGACGCGAAGGATCGCCCCTATGCCATGCCGCTGCAGTTGGACCAGTTCCAGGTGGCCTACAGCTTCTCGGCCTTCGAGCGGCTAGGGATAAAGATCGAGAAGAGGCTGACACTAGCCCAGCTCGAGGGCGCCCTGGCCGCGTACAAGGCGAGCGGGGCCCCGGCCCTGCTCTTCGCCGGCGAGGACGACGAGAGCCTCCTCCTCGTGATCTCGGCGCTCTGCCTGTCGCTGGGAGGCGAGGACGCGTATCGGGACCTCGTCAAGGAACTCGCCGGCGGCGCGGAGTTCCGAACCCTGGCCGAGGCGCGCCTCGGTCGCGGACAGGGAGGGAAATCCCTGACCCTGGGCTCCCTCATCGGGGAGCTCCGCTCCTGGGGCGCGAAGGGCTACCTGCACCCCGAATGGTTCAACCTGAAGCCCATCGACGTCGCGGCCTACCTGAGGAACGGCAGCGCCTTCGTCGCGCTGATCCCGCTTTCGCAGAGGAGGACGGTCCCCTACGAGTCGATCAACCGCTACGGCTGGGACGGTTATCCCGCGGCCCAAGGCGTCCAGTCGAGGGCCTACCTTGCGCCGATGACCGCCCTCGCGTTCAACTCGAGGGCGTCCGGCCGCGGGCCTCAGGCCGTTATGCGGGGAATTTCGGATTTCCTTACGAACGGAGATGCGGCCCTCGCCCTCGCCAAGTCGGATGGCCGGGCCACTACCCTGGCCGCCGCCCCGAGCCCGGACATCCAGGCTACGAAGGCGATGAACTGGGCGGCGGAGAGCGGCATCGTAGTCAACGGCGTCTATCGCGACGCCTTCGTCTCGTCGGGGGCGGCCCACGCCTTCGCGGAAGAGCTCCGCAACGCGGCCCGATAGGGTCGCGGCCTCGTAACCATGCGGAATACCCCGAGCGACCTAAGAAAGGTGAAGCAGATGAAGAAGCCCCGCTCGCTAGCAGCAATCGCCGCGCTATGCCTCGCCTCCTCGCTCTGGGCCGAAGGCTCCGCCCTCGACCCCGCCGATGGCCTCGAGAACTGGAAGTACTCGCTCGACCTGGGCGGCTACAAGAGCGGCAAGTACAATCTCGTCGTCGAGGGCGTCGATAAGGCGGGCAACGTCACGCGAGCCGCCCCGATGAACATCTACGTCGACCCCAAGTCCGACCTGCCCATAGTCTCCATCATCAACCCCACGCCCCTCATGCGCGTCGGCGGCGACCTCAATATCGTAGGCACGGCGGCGGACGACGATGGCGTGGCGAGGGTCGAGCTGAGCCTCGACGGGGCGGACTACGTCCCGGCCGAGGGCGGCGAGTTCTGGTCGCTTTACCTGAAGACTTCCTCCATGCCCGAGGGGCGGCGGACCGTCGACGTGCGCGCGGTGGACCTGAACGGCCTGACCGGCCCCTCGGTCCGCGTCCAGTTCGACCTCGACCTCACGAAGCCGCTAGCGACCGTCGACTCGCCGGTCGTCGGCACTCTTGTCTCGGGGCAGATAGTGATCTCTGGCACGGTCTTCGACGCCAACGGCTTGCGTTCCCTCGAGATCTCGCGGGACGAGGGCAAGTCCTGGGAGAAGATCAAGCTCAAGAAGGGCAAGGACCCGACCAGGCCCGGTTTCGCCTGGCCCGTGGACACGCGCAAATTGGGCGACGGCCCGAAGGTCTTCAAGCTACGCAGCGTGGACGGTGTGGGCTCGACGTCCACCGCCGCCTACCTCGTCTTCGTCGACAACACGAAGCCGGCGATCGAGGTGGCGAGGCCCGAGAAGGATCGGCCGGTCAACGGCCTCTTCACGGTCGTGGGCGCGGTCCGGGACGCGGTAGGCGTCAAGCGCCTCTCCTACGAATTCGGCCCGGGGGAGAAGGGCGAAATCCCGCTCACGAAGGGCGACCCCTATTTCTCCAAGGAATTCGACGCCGGCAAGGTCAAGGGCGACTCGGCCGTCGTGACCCTCGTGGCCGAGGATACGATCGGCAACGTGGTGAAGCTGGCCGCATCGTTCAGGATCGACCGCAAGGCCGACAAGCCCGTCCTCAAGGTGCTGGGCCCGCTGGCCGCCCCGAGCTCGGACGAGAAGGCCAAGGCCGCGGCCGCCGCGGTGCTCCGCGAGGGCGAGGCCGTCTGGGGCGGGATCTCCGACGACGACGGAGTGTCGGCCGTCCGCTGGTCCCTCGATGGGGCCGCGCCGGTCGAGCTTCCCTGCTCCGAGACCTTCTCGCTCGTGCCCCCGTCCGCCCCCCCGGGCAGGCATCTCCTCTCCCTCGTACCCGTCGACTCGAACGGACTCTCCGGGGACCCGACCCTCTTCCCCTACGTCCTGGACAAGGGCCCCGGCTCGATCAAGTTCGATCGCATAACGTCCGCGAAGGGCTCTCGGGACTTCGCCCAGGGCGCCCAGGCAAGCGTCGACGGCGGCGAGTGGCTCGAGGGCTCGGTCTCGGCGCCGAACCCCCCGGCATCGGCGGAGTTCGCGATAGCCGGCGCCCCCTACAAGCCGATCGTCATCGCCAAGGACGATAAGTCCGGGGCCTGGCGATTCCGCGTCGCCATCGACCGAGGTTTTCCCTATGGCTTCGCGCCGGTCTCGGTCAAGGTCAAGGACTCGGCCGGCAACGACTTCGAGGGCCGGGCCCTGACCTACGTCACCGACTACGGGATCGCGCGCGAGGAGACCGGCTTCCGCTTCTCGGACCCGCGCGTCGGCGAGGACGGCCGCGTGGCCTTCGGCCGCGGCCCCGATGGGACGGCCAAACCCCTGCTCGGGGCCTTTTACGGCGGAGAGCTCCAGACCCTGCGCCTCGACCCGCCTTGCCCCCTCGTCGAGGCGAGCTACGAAGGCCGAGTCGTGGCCATCAAGGCCGTCAAGGAGGGGACCAGCGCCCCGACTCGGGTGGTCGGCAAGACCGCGAGGGGCCACGAGTTCTCCGCCGGCCCCTTCGTCTTCGCCACCGACTCGACACCGCCCGAGCTCAAGATCGAGTCGCCGGACGAGGGCGCGTGGTTCGGCGGGAAGACCATCGTCTCGGGCAAGGCCGGCGACTCAGGCGGCCTCGTCGCCCTGGAATGGCGCCTCCTGCCCGATGGCCAGCGCTCCAAGGCCGCCTTGGCCGCCGACGGCAGCTTCAAGATCGCCCTCTCCGCCGCCGATATGCCGGCGGGCCCCTTCTCCCTCGAGCTCGAGGCCAAGGACGCGGCCGGGAACTCCTCTCGCGCCTACCGCAGCCTCGGCGCCTCCGCCGCCCCTCCCGCGCTGAAGTTCCTCTCTCCCGAGCCGGGCGCCTCCGTATGGGGCCCCGAGGCCGTCGTCGCCTTCGTCGACGATCCCTCGGGGATCGCCTCGGTCCAGTATGCCGCTGACGGCGCGAGCTTTGCCGCCATAGCCTGGCAAGGCCGCTATTTCGCGCATCGCGCCGACCTCGCGGCCAATCCCAAGGCCGCGTATCGCGTAGTCGACCGCGCGGGCAATTCCGTCACGGCCCGCCCCGATGTGGCGATCGTCCCGGCGCCCGCCCGCCTTCCCTCGACCCTTTCCCAGTCGGTCGAGCCGGCCGCCGGCGAGGCCAAGGTGGAGCTCTCGGGCGCGGCCGGATCGCTCAAGGTCTCGAGCTCGCTGCCCGGCCTGCCCGAGGCCGCCTACGCCGCCCTGGGCGACGCCTCGGCCCCGGCACCCGAACGTTTCGCGCAACGTCTCCTCGTCCAGGGAGCGTTATTGCTCAAAGGTCAGGCGACGGTCGAGGGCCTCGCCAAGGCCATCTCGCTCAGCTCCGACGGCGGCGCGAGCTATCGCCTCCTCGCCTCCTTCAAGGACGAGAAATCCGCCAAGGCCGTCCTGCCCTTCTCCCTCGCGGTCGAAGCCGCCAAGCTCGCGCAAGGGCCCGCCCGCTGGACGATCAAGGTGGAGGACTTCGGCGGCGGCGCCTGGTTCTGCCCGCTCTATCTCCTCGTCGACGCCAAAGCCCCGAGTCTTTCCCTCGTCTACCCCGAGCCGGGCGCGACTTCCATGCCTGGTCCCTATCCATTGGTCCTCAAGGCCGAGGATGACAACGGACTCGACTCCTTCGAGCTCGCGGTCGGGGGCGGGGCCAAGGCTTCGAAGGAGGCGCTCATGTCCGCTCCCTCGGACTCCTCGGGCGCCGGCGGCCGCTACTTCGCCGTCATGGTCGACCCGGCCTCGGGAGAAAAAGCTGCCCCTCCGTCCCTCGCCGCGACGGCGAGGGACGCCGCCGGCAACCAGGCGGGCCTCGCCCCCAAGATTTCCTACGACGCGGCCGGCGACTCGCCCAAGCCGCGCCTGGACTCCCTCGTCGCCGAGGTGGGAGGCCTCGTCCTCGGATCCGCCTCCGACGACGACGGCCCGGCCTCGATCAAGGCCTCCATCGACGGCAATGACGTCGGCGTATTTCCCGCGGGCTCCTTCGCCTTCGCGCTGCCCTCCCTGGCTGCGGGGAAGCACAGCCTCGCCATCGAGGCCGCCGCGGGCGGCGATGCCTCGACGGGGCAGGCCGCGGCGGCGAGCACCGTCATCAAGAAGGACTTCTCCGTCGCCGGGACGCCGCCCGCGTTAGGCGATTTTGTTATCGGCGACGGCAAGAGCTCCTCGCCCTGGTCGCCCGGGGCGGATTTCGCCCTCGTCGCCGGGAGCGTCCTGACGGGCTCCGTCTCGGCCGCCAACGCGCCCGTGGCCATCGCCGTCTCGTTCAACGGCGGCGCGCCCATCCAGGCTATGATCGGGAAGGCCGCGACCGGGGCGGCGGCCGGCTCGGCCCTGCCCTTCTCCGCGGCCATTCCCCTGGGAACGCCCTACGATAGGCTCCGCATCGAGCTGCGCGCCAAGGACGCCCAGGGCCTCGAGTCCCTGGAGCGGCTTGAGCTGCACAAGATCCTTCCGCCGGCCTCAGGCAGCGACGACACCGAGGGAATACGCTTCGCCGACGAACGCATCCGCGAGTCCGAAGGCAAGAAGAGCCTCCTCCTCGCGCCGGGCGATTCGATCAAGGGCATGTTCAACGGCCGCGCCATCAAGGCCGTCTCCCTCAAGCCCGTCACGCCTTTCCTCGAGGCTTCCTTTAACGGAAGCTCGGTGGCGATCGCGGCCAAGGCCGAGGGCCTCGTGGCCGAGCGTGAGCTCCTCGTGGAGACCATCGACGGCGATACCTTCTCCTGGGGCCCATTCTCGGCGGCCATCGACGCGGCCTCTCCCTCCCTCGACCTCTCCTTCCCGGCCGACGGCGACTGGGTGCGCGGGGAGCTCAGGGTCGCCGGCAAGGCGAGCGACGCCGTCGGCCTCGCCTCGATCGAGCTCGGCATAAACGGCGGGGAGCCTCAGAAGCTCTTCGAGGC
>DBTW01000163.1:24616-28665 GCA_002307245.1 Spirochaetaceae bacterium UBA1306
CTTCGGGCCGCGTTACGCGCGCCTCGAGGTTCATCAACAAGGACACCCTCCCGCCCGAGCTTACGCAGGTATTGCCCGCGCCGGGCGAGAGCGTGAACGGCCTCACCACCTTCGTGGGAGAGGCTTCCGACGCGGGCCGCCTCGCGAGCGTCGCCTTCCTGCAGGCGGCCGGGGCCGAGCCCGAGGCCGTGTCGGGGCTCTCGTCCTTCTCTCGCGACCTCGACCTCGCCAGGCTGGCCATGCCCTTGCACGAGGGCGGCGGCTTCGTCGTCGTCGATATGGCCGGCAACAAGGCCGTCCTCGCCCCCACTCTCGTGGTCGACAAGGAGAAGGACAAGCCGATCGTCGAGATCCACTCTCCCTCGGACATGGAGGTCCTGCGAGGCGATTTCGTGATCTCCGGCGTCGCCTACGACGACGACGGCCTGGCCGCGGCCTACTACCGCATCGACGGCGGCGCCTGGACCCGCCTAGAGATGTCCGGCACGAGCTTCTCCGTCTCGGTCGCCCTCAAGGACACGTCCGATAACGAGCACCTGGTCGAGGCCAAGGCCGAGGACATCTACGGGGTCCAGGGCGACGTCGCCTCGCGGAAGTACCGCATCTCCAAGGAGGAGCCCGTCGCCCTCATGACGGCCCCGGCCATCTCCAAGCCGGTCCGCGGCAAGGTGACCCTGGCAGGCAGCTCCGCGGACGCCAACGGAGTCAAGGAAGTGTCAGTCTCCGTGGACAACCGCGCGAGCTACGACAGGCCCCTGGGCGCCGAGGCCTGGAAGCTCGGCCTCGATACGTCCACGCTCTCCGACGGCATCCACGCCGTGGCCGTGAGGCCGATCGACGGTTATGATACCGAGGGCTTCTACGCCTCGATGATCTCCGTGGATAACACTCCGCCCAAGGCCCAGATGGACCTGCCCCTCGACGGCCAGGAAGTCTCAGGGATGCTTTCCGTGAGCGGCCGCGTGTCCGACAACCTGGCCATTGCCTCGGCTCGGATCGAGGTGGCGCCCGTCGGTGCCTCCACCCCGCCGATCCTCGTGGTCGAGCTCGGGAGCGAGAAGATCGTCCAGCGCGACATAGACCTCTCGGCCCTCAAGCAAGGCCTGTATACGGTTCGGCTCGTCGTGCGGGACCGAGCCGACAACGAGAGTCTGGCCTCGCGCGACGTGGCCCTGGTCGGCGCCCTGCCGGCGGACTCCGTGTCGATAGTCTTCCCCGTGGAGGGGGAGAGCGCCTCGGGCACCCTGCGCGTGCAGGGCCGCGCTATTGTCGCCTCGGGCGCGCTCACGACCTCCGTGCTCGTCGACGGCAACGTGGTCGGCGCCGCGGAGCCCGACGCCCTCGGCTGGTTCTCCCTGGACGTCCCGAAAGACAACTTGAGCGAGGGAGACCACCTCCTCAAGGCCAGGACCAGCTCGAGCGAGGGCAAGGTGATCGAGAGCCCCGAAACCCGCGTGAAGTGGAGCGCACTAGGCCCCTGGGCCTCGATAGACTCCTTCGCCACGGGCAAGTACCTACCCTACCGGCCCTACCTCAAGGGGAAGGCTGGCTGGCTGGCCGAGGATGCGCCGGCCGCCCCCGCCAAGGGCGACAAGGATGCCCTCGCCGCGTACAAGCTGGCCCTCGCGGCCTACCAGAAGGCGCAGGCCGGGCGCGTGGTCGTCGGCGTCGACGTGAGCCTCGACGACGGCAGGACCTATTCCGAGGCGAGCGGTACCAGGGCCTGGAGCTTCAGGCTCGAGACCCAGGACTATAAGGAGGGGGCCCTGCACGCCATCGTGCGCGCCCGCTACGCCGACGGCTCCACCGCCGTGTCCAAGGGCCTGTACTTCCTCGACAAGACCCTGCCCGAAATCCAGGTCCTCTCGCCCACCGAGGGCGGGCGCCTCAACGGGCGGATCGAGCTCTCGGGGCGCTCCTTCGACCAGAACGGCATGGCTACGGTCGGCGTCGCCCTGCGCAAGGGCGACAAGGCCAACTACGAAGTGCCCTCCTTTATCCAGGGCCTCTACCTAGACGGCCAGATGCTCGGCGCCACCACCTGGGAAGCCGGCCTCGGCCTGACCTTCTTCGGGGACAACGTCAAGCTCGAGGGCATCTACGGCAGCGCTCCCGTGACCGACGAGAATGGCGACGCTCAGAGCTTCTACGGCGACGTCTTCGGCGCCAAGCTCATCGCCAACCTCCTCTACCTGCCCTTCGACTCGATCTTCGGTCCCGACTGGAGCTTCCTCTCGACCTCCCTTGGCGTGGGCGCCAACTTTACCTACTTCACCAAGACCCAGAGCGGTTCCGGCCTCATAGTCGGCTCCGTCTTCGGCCAGGTCGAGTTCCCGAAGCTGACCCTACGCGACTGGAAGGCCTTCAAGAAGTTCTCCCTCTACGCCGAGTACCAGCTCTGGGTCCTGTCTTCGGTAGTCGACGGCGGCTTCATACCGAAGGCTTCCTTCGGCGCCAGGATCGGGGTGTTCTAGAAACCTGCATCGGACGATTAGGGAATAGCGGCAGAAGGGAAAAGAGAGAGGGCCGCCTGCGTCGCTTCGCGCGACACGGGCGGCCCTCTTCGTCTCTTTTCGGAACGGGCCGCGCGGCTCGGCGCGGCTTCCGATCCCTTTCCCTTGGGCTTAGAGCCCGCGGGTGTAGGAGCTGTCGTCCACCGAGTAGGACAGGTTGTCGATGTACACGGTGTTGGACGCAGGGGCGGTGATGATCATCTTGTCCATGCCGCCGAGGTTTGCGACGCTATTGATGTTCGGGCCGCCGGTAAAGCCGTTTTTGAGGAGAGTCAGGAGAGCCGTGCTGACATTGGTCGTGGTCGTCGTCGTCCCGTCGCTAAGCACGACGCTGGCCGTATTGGAATCCAGGGCTACGGTTATGGTCAGCGTGTACCACACGTTGGGGAGCACCGACCCGGCCATCTTCTCGCTCACGTCGGGATAGATGTCCGCGTCGTACTGGCTGCCGGCGGTGTTGACGTCGGTGTCGACGGTATTCACTCCGTTCATCTCATAGGCGTAGAGGTTGAACACGGGCGTCGTCGAGCCTGCCGTGTGCGGATCCGTGCCGAAGTAGCGGACGGCGAAGGCCAGGCCCCTGAGCGTCGCATACAGCGAGCTAGGCGCGACGACGGAGTAGCTGAAGGGATTAAAGGTACTCGCGGAGTTGTCGTTGTACATCTGGATCTGGAAGCCGTTCGCCGTGTCCGAGCCGAACTTGAAATTGAACTTGAGGGTCGCCTTTTTGTAGGGGTTCATCGGCTCGGCCATCGTCGTCTCGATGGTGCCGCCGTTGAGGGTGGTCAGGCCAAGGCTGGGGAAGGGGTATCCCATGTCGGTGGTCGTATAGTCGAGACTGGTGCCGATCTGCGCTGGATCTGCCGCGGCTGTGCCGACCTGGGGGAGGATCGTGGCGCCGAAGTCGTAGACCGTGCCGCCTTTGAAGGAAGGCGTGGTGAACTGCAATACCGGCCCGGCGACCTCGGCGTTGTCCGTTCCACGGACGGCTCGGAGCTGGATGAAATAGGTGGTTCCATAATTGATGTTGCCGATGGTGCTTGCGGCGCTCACTACCGCCTCGACCTTGGCGAGGGTGGCGGCGGAGGCGCCGAGATAGAGTTTGTAGGTCGAATAGTCGCCATCGACGGCGAAGGCCCCGTCGGCGCTCGCGTTCTTGATGGAATCGAAGATAATGGTCGGGGCAAGGTTCGCGATAGTCAGCGGGGCGGCCGCGGCCAACTTGACGGAGCCGAGGGTGATGCCGTTGTCGAGGACCGTGTCGCTGTGGAGCTTCACGATCTCGCCGGTGGTCGATACGGTCTGCCCCTTGTCGCGCACGAGGACCTTGGCGCTATAGTTCGTGTCGGCGGCGAAGGTTAAGCCGGTGATCGCGGAGGCGTAGACCCTATAGGCGCGTTTTTGGGCCGAGCTGCCGTCGCTGCCCTGGTATTCAATCGAGCTCACGCTGGCAGCCGCGGTGGAGCTGAAGGTCGCGCTAGGCGCGGCGAGAAAGTCACAGATCGGTTCTTCATTAAAGCCATAGCTGTAGACCAA
>DBTW01000070.1:0-373 GCA_002307245.1 Spirochaetaceae bacterium UBA1306
CTCACCAAGGCCTGCCAGACCGGCCACGCGACCAACATCATCCAGGGCCTAGCGGTCGGCTACGAGTCCACGGTCATCAACATTATCGTCATCGCCATCGCGATCGCGATTTCCGTCTTCATCTACGAAGGCTCCAGCGCCCTCTACGTCGCCTACGGCGTGGCCATGACCGGCATCGGCATGCTCACCCTCACGGGCAACACGATCTCGATGGACGTTTTCGGCCCCGTCGCCGACAACGCCAACGGCATCGGCGAGATGGGCTACGACAAGGACGAGATGGAGAAGGAGAAGCCCGGCTCGTACAAGCGCGCCAGGCAGATCCTCGCCGACCTCGACGCGGTGGGTAACACCACCAAGGCCGAGACCAAGG
>DBTW01000070.1:637-1141 GCA_002307245.1 Spirochaetaceae bacterium UBA1306
CCGAGACCAAGGGCATCGCCGTCGGATCCGCCGTCATCGCGGCCGTATCGCTGTTCTCCTCCTTCATCGCGGTGCTCGCGATGGGCAGCGAGGATAAGATCGGCAAGCTCGCCAGCAATATGGATCTCTACAACACCATCGCCGGCCAGCTCTCCGTCGCCAAGCCGATCGTCATCATAGGCATCCTGATCGGCGGCGCAGTGCCTTGGCTCTTCAGCTCCATGCTGCTGCGGGCCGTCGGCCGCGCGGCTTACCTCATCGTCAAGGAATGCCGCGTCCAGTTCCTCGATAAGGAAATCTGGGCCGGCACCAAGAAGCCGGACTACGCCCGCGTCGTCGCCATCTGCACCGAGACCGCCCAGGGCGAGCTCATCGGCCCCGCGCTCCTGTCCATCCTCGCGCCGGTCCTCGTCGGCTTCCTCCTCGGGCCCTACGCGCTCGGCGGATTCCTCATGGGCGCGGTCCTCTCCGGCCAGTTACTCGCGGTCTTCCAGTCCAACGCCG
>DBTW01000070.1:1455-15759 GCA_002307245.1 Spirochaetaceae bacterium UBA1306
TCTACGGCGGCAAGGGCTCCGAGGCTCACAAGGCCGCGGTTACGGGCGACACGGTCGGCGATCCCCTCAAGGACACCGCGGGCCCCGCCATCAACCCGCTCCTCAAGGTCATGAACATGGTGAGCCTCCTCGTGCTCGTCATCTCCATGAAGTACGGTGTCACGCACACCGACATCAGCGTGCCTAACGGCTGGATCCTCGGCCTCATCATCGGCCTCGGTTCCCTCGCGGCGATCTGCTGGGCAGTCGCCCATTCCAAGAAGGAATCGGCTGAGATGATCGAAGCCGAGAAGATGCTCGAGGCTAAGGCCAACCAGGCCTAGGGCCGGGAACCTACTCTCGTCAACGACGAGCCCCTTCGGGGGCTCGTTTTTTTTGCCTCGAGGCTTGTCGGGGTTTATCCTGCCCTTGCGGAGCTATCGGTCGAGCCGCCCCCAAAATCATGAAGCGCCAACCAGGCTCGTGGGACTATATACTATTCTGTAGTTATGGATCGGGATTACTACGCCTTGGTAGTACATCTCATTTCAAGCACCTGGCGATATCCTGGGACGATCCGCATTTTCCGGGGATATTTCAAGGAAATCGCATCTTTTCCCGACCTTATTGATTTGGCACGTTAATTGCCATTTATAAGCATGCGGGCGCCGGGAATTTCCCCGCCCGAACGAAGTCTATGAGAGGACCGAAAGGAAAGACAGCATGAGCACTAGGCTTGACGCCAAGACGACCTACGACTACGACCGGGAGTACGTCATCCATTCCTGGTCGGTCCAGAGCAAGCGGAACCCCCTGGTGGTGAACCGCGCCGAGGGAGTCTACTTCTGGGGCACGTCCTTTCCCTCGGGTAAGGAGAGGCGCTATCTCGACATGGCGAGCCAGCTCGTCAATTCGAACATCGGGCACCAGCACCCCAAGGTGGTGGCGGCCATCAAGGAGCAGGCCGACAAGCTCTGCTTCGCCGCGCCCTCCTTCGCCAACGAGAAGCGCAGCGAGCTCGCGAAGCTCCTTTCCGAAGTGACGCCCGAGGGCCTCAAGTGCAGCTTCTTCACCAACGCGGGGGCCGACGCCAACGAGAACGCGATCAAGATAGCTAGGATGTTCACGAAGAAGACCAAGATCATCACGCGCTACCGTTCCTACCATGGCGCGACCTACGGCGCCATCGCCCTCACCGGCGATCCCCGGCGCCCGCCCGTCGAGCCGACGATGCCGGGGGTCGTGCGCGTCCTCGACCCCTACTGCTACCGCTGCCCCTTCGGCCAGGAGGAGGGCTCCTGCCGCCTCGAGTGCGCGAAGCAGATCGAGGAAGTGATCCAATACGAGAACCCCGACACGGTGGCCGCGGTGATGTTCGAGTCCGTCACCGGCTCCAACGGCGTCTTCATCCCGCCCAAGGCCTACTACGAGGAAGTCCGGCGGATCTGCGACAAGTACGGAATCCTCCTCATTGCCGACGAGGTCATGGCGGGCTTCGGCCGCGCAGGCACCTGGTTCGCCATCGAGAACTTCGGCGTCTCTCCGGACATCATGACCGTGGCGAAGGGCATCAACTCAGGCTACGTGCCCCTCGGGGCGGTGATCATGTCCGAGAAGGTAGCCGAGGGCTTCAAGGACGATTTCCTCTATTGCGGCCTGACCTACTCGGGCCACCCCCTGGCCTGCGCCGCGGCCGTCGCGACCATCAAGGCCTATCGCGACGAGCGGATCATCGAGAACTCGGCGAAGATGGGGACGGTGCTCTCCAGCTACCTCGCCGACATGAAAAGGAAGCATCTTTCCGTCGGCGACGCGCGCAGCATCGGGCTCTTCGGAGTACTCGAGCTCGTGAAGGACCGCGGGACGCGCGAGCCTATCGTGCCCTGGAACGCCTCCGGCCCCGTCATGGCCGCGGTGAACGACTATCTCCTGGAAAAGGGCGTCTTCCTCTACAGCCGCTGGAACTATATGTTCGTAGTACCGCCCATTGTCATCGACGAGAGTCAGATGGCCGAGGCCTTCGAGGCGATCGACGGCGCCCTGGCCATCGCGGACGCCTCGCTCGGAAAATGAGCGGGATAGGAGACCAACGTGAACGTAAAGTATTTCATGCCGACCCGCGTCGTAGCCGGCAAGGGTTGCATCGTGGCCAACGCTTCCCTGTTCTCGAGGCTCGGCAAGCGAGCCCTCGTCATGACGGGCAAGAGCTCGGCCAAGAAATGCGGCGCCGGCGCCGACGTCGAGCGCGCCCTCGCCGCTCAGGGCATCGCGTGCGGGCTCTTCGACGGGGTGGAGCCGAACCCGGGGATCGCCAACTGCCGCGCCGCCGCGAAGGCCGCCCGCGCGTTCAAGGCTGACTTCATCGTCGGTATCGGCGGGGGCTCGCCCCTCGACGCGGCGAAGGCCGTCGCCCTCCTCGCGCGCAACGAGCTCGCCGACGAGGCCATCTTCAAGGGCGACTATCCGAACGCCGCCCTCCCCATCGTCGCGGTGCCCACGACCGCCGGCACGGGCAGCGAGGTCACCCAATACGCCATCCTCACGAACGACGCGATCGAGAGCAAGAGCTCGATCTCCTGGGACGGATGCTTCCCGACCCTGGCCTTCCTCGACAGCTCCTACACGGTCTCCCTCCCGCGCGGCACGGCGGTGAACACCGCCCTGGACGCCTTATCCCACGCGGTCGAGGGCTACCTGGCCCTCAAGTCCGACGCCTGGAGTCGGGCCATCGCCTATGAGGCCCTGCGCGTCTTCGGCAACGCCTTGCCGAGGCTCGCCGACGGCTACAACGACGAGGACCTCCGATCGGAGCTTCTCCTCGCGGCCAACATGGCCGGCGTCGTCATAGCCCAGACCGCCACTACCATCGTCCACGCGATGGGCTATTCGCTCACCTACTTCAAGGGCATCGACCACGGGCGCGCGAACGGTCTCCTGCTCGCGCCCTACCTCGACTTCATCGTCGAGGCCAGGCCCCAAGGAGTGCGCGAGGTGCTCGACGCGCTCGGCTGCCGCGACGTCGGGCGCTTCGCCGAGCTCCTCGGGAGCCTGCTCGGCGAGCGCGAGTCGATCAGCCAGGACGAGATCCGCAAGTTCTCCGCGATCGCCATCAAGACCAAGCATGTGGTCAACACCGCGCGCGGGACCGGCAAGGCCGATATCGAGAGCCTTTACGCGAAGGGCCTTAGGGCCCTTTGATCCCGCGTCGGCCGAAAAGGCCGCCGGACGGACTAGGCGATCACTCGTCGCCGCCGCGCGTGTCCTTCCACACCTGGCTGTAGAGGGCTCGCTTGTCGCCTAGGTCCTTCTTGAGCTCGCAGGCCAGCACCTGCTCGAGCGTGTAGTTGGGCTTGCGCGTCAGGAGCGCCCTGGCCTTGAGGTTGACGCAGGGCACGCGGGTGAAGTCCGCGACGCGGGCGTTGACCTTCGGGTCGTGGATGAAGTTGATGAACCTATAGGCCAGGTCCTTGTGCGGGGCGGTCTTGAGGATGGCCATCGTGTCCATGTACGAGCAATTGCCCTCCTTGGGGATGAAGAACTCGTACTTATCCGCGTACTTCTCGTTGTCCGTCTGGTTCTCGCTGACCTCGAGCCAGACGTTCTCGGCGAAGCAGTGCACGACCCACAGGTCCCCGGTGGCGAAGCCTCGACCGAAGGTGTCGGAATCGAAGTTGAGGATGTTCTTCTTCCATCCGAGGATGGTGGCCTTGGCCTTGGCGAGCTGGGACGAGTCCGTAGAGTTCGAGGAGTAGCCGTTGACCATGAGGGCGCCGGCGATCACCTCGCGCGGGTCGTCGAGCAGGGTCATCTTGCCCTTGAGGTCCGCCCGGTCGAAGATCTTCCAGCTCTTCTCGTAGTTCTTGACCTTCTCCTTGTTGACCATGACGCCCGCGGCCCCGAGGAAGTAGGGGACGCAGTAGTCGTTGCCCGGGTCGGAGACCTTCTTCGCGCTGATCTTCGGATCGACGTTGGCCAGGTTCGGGAGCTTCGAGTGGTCGAGCTTCTCGAGCATTCCTTGACGGATCATGATGGTCGCGTAGTCGTCGCCGGGGAACACGACGTCGTACTTGTTGGATCCGCCGCGGATGGTGGCGTACATCTCCTCGTTGGAGGAGAACTCCTTGTACTGGATCTTGACGTTGTTCTCCTTCTCGAACTGGGCGAGGACGTCCTGTGGGATGTAGTACGACCAGTTGTAGATGTACAGGTCGGTCGGCGCGGGAGCCGCCGAGGCCGCCACCGCGAGGCCGCAGGCGGCGAGGACGGCCGTCAATCTCTTAATCATCGCGATCCTCCTAGAATCTTGACGTCGGGCCTCTATGAGGTCCGCATATTCCCAAGGCCATACCCCTGGCGCCCGATGCGCGCTAGCTCGAGGCGGCGATGTACTTGAGCCATCTCCTCGCGAGGAAGGCGAGGACCACCGTGCCGAGGATCATGATCGACGAGAGGGCGTTGATCACCGGCGAGACCCCGCCCTTGTACATCTGGCTGTAGACGACCATGGGCATCGTCGAGGATACGCCCGAGACGAAATAGGTGATCGTGAAGTCCTCGAGCGACAGGGTCAACGAGGTAAGGAATCCCGAGATGATGCCGGGCTTGGACACGGGGATGATGACGCGCAGGAGGGTCTGGACTTCCGTCGCGCCGAGGTCGCGCGCCGCCTCGATGATGGAGGAGTCGAACTCGTCGAGCCTGGCCAGCACCATCATGTAGGCGAAGGGCAGGCAGAAGGTCGCGTGCGCGATGAAGATCGTGAGCCAGCCGAGGGTCATCGGGATGCCTATCGCGAGGCTGTGGCCGAAGACCGGCATGCGTATCCCGGCGAAGAAGGCGAGAAGGGACATGCCGATGATGATCTCGGGCAGGACGAGCGGGATGTAGGTGATGGCCTGGACGTAGGTCTTGAGCGGGAAGCGGTGCCAGTGCACGCCGATCGCCGCGAGGGTGCCGATCACCGTGGCCGTCGCCGAGGCCGCCAGGGCTATCGTGATCGACCGGAAGAAGGCCGTCCAGAGGCTCGACGACTCCGTGAAGAGCTTACGGTACCAGACCAGGGAGAACTGGGTAAAGATCGGCGCCTTGTTCTCGTTGAAGGAGAAGAAGATGAGCACGGCCAGGGGGACGAAGAGGAAGACCATGCAGCCGATGAAGACGGCCTTCGAGGCCGAGCGTCGCTTCCGGCTCATGCCGCGGCCTCGTCGACGCGCCGGGCGCCGAGCGTCCTCGCTTGCTTGCGCTCGCTCATCATCACGAAGACAAGGCCGACGTTGGCGAGCATCATGAGCGCGACCGCGAGGGCGTAGGCGGTCGGCCAATCGAAGTACTTGTAGATGTTGTCGTTGATTTCGTTGCCGAGCATGTACATGTCCTTGGTCCCGATGAGCTGCTGCACGACGAAGGAGCCCAGGAGGGGGATGAAGGTGAAGAACACGGCGGTGACGATGCCCGAGCGGACGTTCGGGAGGAGGACCTTGGTGATGGCCTGCATCTTCGTCGCGCCCAGATCCTGGGCCGCCTCGAGCAGGGTGAAGTCGAACTTCTCGATCGTCGAGAAGAGCGGCAGGATCGCGTAGGTCAGGTAGGTATAGACGTTGATCAGGATGACCGCCGCCCAGTTGTGCTCGAGCTGGAGGGGGCTGGCCACGAGCCCGATACCCATGAGGACGGAATTGATCACGCCGTTCGCCTCGAGGATGCTCTTCCAGGCGAAGATCCGGATGATGAAGTTGGTCCAGAAGGGGATGATGACGAGGATGAGCAGCATCGTCTTGTTTTTGCTCCGCGCCATGAAGTAGGCGCAGGGCAGGGCCATGAGGATCGTGATCGCGGTGGAGGCCAGGGAAACCCAGATCGTGTTGACGAAGAGCTTCAGTATCCTCGGCTTGGCGAGGCCAGTGAAGGCGGCGATCGAGAAGCGCGGGAGCACGCCGCCGTCGATGTCGGCCGCGAGGAAGCTGAACAGGACGATGATGAGCAATGGGACGAGGAAGAAGAGCGTGAACCATACGACGAGGGGGAGGGTGTAGATCGTGCCGTAATTGCGCTTGCGCCGGCGTTTCGGTCCGCTCATCCCCTGGCTCCTTCCACGATGAAGGTGTCCCTCGGGTTCCAGGAGACGCAGACCCGGTCGTCCCAGCCCAGGCCCTCGCCCTCGCCCTGGTCCCCGTGCTGCCTGAAGACCCGCATCACCGCGCCCGACTCGAGGCGGACGTAGTACTTGGACAGGAAGCCCGAGTAGACCGACTCGTCGACGGTGCCCACGAAGGAGTTCGAGTCCTCGGTCGCGGCCATGCCGAGGGGGGTGATGCGGAGCTTCTCGGGGCGCACTGTGAGCGTCACGCGATCGCCGACGCGATAGCCGCGGGGGTCCGTCACCTTGACCCGCCCCATGCCGCCCGCGTCCACCACGAACCAGCGGCCGCCCGAGGACTCTATGGTGCCGTCGATGATGTTGGTCTCCCCGATGAACTGGGCCACGAAGGTCGTCGAGGGCGATTCGTAGATCTCCCGAGGCGTGCCCACCTGGAGGACGTTCCCGCGGTCCATGACCGCGATCCGGTCGGAGACCGACAGGGCCTCCGACTGGTCATGGGTGACGTAGACGAAGGTGATGCCTACCTTGTCGTGGATCTGGTCGAGCTCCATGAGCATGTGGTGGCGGAGCTTGGCGTCGAGGGCCGACAGGGGCTCGTCGAGGAGCAGCACGGAGGGCTCGTTGATGAGCGCCCTGGCTATCGCGACGCGCTGCTTCTGCCCGCCGGACAGCATCGAGGGCCGCTTGGCCGCGTGGCCGTCGAGCTCCACCAGGCGGAGGTAGTACATCACGAGCTCGTCGAGGCTCTTGCGCTTAATGCTCTTAAGCCTGAGCGGGAAAGCGACGTTCTCGTAGACCGTCAGGTGAGGGAAGAGCGCGTAGTTCTGGAACACCGTGTTAGCGTGCCGCATGTTGGGCGGCAGCGGCAGGATGTCCTCGCCGTCGATCTCCACGCGGCCGGAGCTCGGCTCCTCGAAGCCTCCTATGATCCTGAGCAGGGTCGTCTTCCCGCAGCCCGAGGGGCCGAGGAGGGAGAAGAACTCGCCCTTGCGGATGTCCAGAGACACGCCCTTGAGCGCCTGGAAATCGCCGAATGACTTGGTGATTCCGCTGATGCCGATCGTCGCGCCTTTCACGTGCTTGCTCCTTCGGGTCGTTTTTCGGTTCCGGCTCCAATGAGGGCCGCGAGGGCGGAGCGGAAGGCATGGCCGTGCCCTTCGATGTCCCGCGGCTTGGTATCCGGCGTCGTGAGCGCCATGCTATGGAAGGGCGTGAGGAGGCAGCCTCGGTTCAACGCCCATAGGTGCATGAATTCCTCGAGCTCGCGGTCCTCCGCCCGGGCAGCCTCCCCGCCGGAGCGGGCCCGGACGGGGCTGAACCTGTACTCCGAGCGCAGGCCGAGCCTCTCGAGGGACCAGGGAAGCCCGAAATCGCGGATCGCCTCCGTTACGAGCCAGGAGAAGCGGTCCTGGAGGGCGTTGGCCGCGCGGTAGAAACCCTCGGTGAGCACCTCCTCGAGGACGGCGCGCATCGCGGTCAGGGAGAGGGGATTCCCCGCGAGCGTGCCGCCCACGCCGCCAAGGTCCGCGGCCGCCGGGTCTATCGACGCGGAGAAGCGCCTGGCGATGTCCCCCGAGAAGCCGTAGGCCGCCGCGGGGACTCCCCCGCCCACGGCCTTCCCGAGCGTGACGAAGTCGGGCTCGAGCCCGAGGGCCGCCGTGCAGCCGCCGGGGCCGGCGCAGATCGTGTGCGTCTCGTCGATCGCGAGGAAGGTCCCGTATTGGCGCGTTAGGCGGCGCAGCTCGTCGTGGAAGCCGGGGGCTGGGTGGACGATGCCGACGTTGGTCATCACGGGCTCGGCGAGGACTACCGCAACGTCGCGGTCGCGGAGGGCGGCCTCGAGCGCGGCCGGGTCGTTGAACTCGACGACCTTCGTCGTGAGGCGCGGGTCGACCTGGGGCCCGATGCTGCCGTCCCTCGGCCGGGGCAGGCCGTCCTCCCCGATCGAGGCGAGCGCCTCGTCGACCGTGCCGTGGTAGCAGTGGTTGAACACGAGGACCTTGGGCCTGCCCGAGAGGAGTCGGGCCATCCTGAGGGCGAAGCGGTTGGCGTCGGTCGCCGTGAGGGCGAACTGCCAATAGGGGAGGCCGAAGCGCCGAGCGAGCTCGAGGGCGACGCTGATCGCGTCCTCCGCCGGCTGCAGCGTCGCGAGTCCCCTGTTTGCCCGCTCTCGGATGGCTCGGACGACGGGCTCGGGCGAGTGCCCCGTCATCGCCCCCGTGTCGCCGAGGCAGAAATCGGCGTACTCGATGCCGTCGACGTCGAGGAGCCTCGCGCCCCGCGCCTCGCGGACGAAGATCGGGAAGGGGCCGGCCGAGCGGGCCATCCAGGGCATGGGATAGCCGCCGCAGAGGCATCCGCGCGCACGGTCGAAGAGCCGCCTCGATGCGGGATGGTCGCGCTCGAATCGCTCCGACTCCGCCGCGCGCAGAGCCCGGAGCCTCGCACGGTCTATTTCCATCCCGGCCTAGCGCAGCGCGCCCTCGAGCGCCGCCTCGAATACGGCCAGGCCTTCGTCGATCTGCTCGCGGCTCACGTTGAGGGGCGGTATCCAGCGCACCGTGGAGTCGTAGGTCCCCGCAGAGAGGAGCAGGAGGCCCCTGTCCTCGCAGCCCTTGAGAGCGGCCTTCACCAGGGCCTTCGCGCCCTTGGACCCCGCGGTCCCCGAGCCGCCTACCGCGAACTCGGAGCCGACCATGAGGCCGAGGCCCCTGACCTGGACGAGCTCGGCGTGCTTGGCGGCGATCTTCCGGAGGCCGCCGCGGAGCTGCTCGCCACGAGCGACGGCGTTCTCGAGCATGCGCTCCTCCTTCATCGCGGCGATGGTCGCCGTCCCGGCGGCCATCGCGACCGGGTTGCCGCCGTAGGTGCCGCCGTGCGAGCCGGTGGGCCACTTGCGCATGAGCTCGAGGCTCGAGAAGACGCCCGAGAGGGGAAGCCCGCTCGCTATGCCCTTGGCCGCGGTCATGATGTCGGGCACGACGTCGTAGTGCTCCTGGGCGAAGAAGCGCCCGGTGCGGCCGAAGCCGCACTGCACCTCGTCGAAGATCAGGAAGATCCCGTTCTTCGTGCACAGCTCGCGCAGCCTCCGTATGAACGAGACGGGGGGCGGCACGTAGCCTCCCTCCCCGAGCACGGGCTCGATGAGGACGGCCGCGGTCTCCGCCGGGGCGCTCTGCGTGGCGAAGAGCTCCTCGAGGGCCTCGAGGCAGAAGGCGGAAGCCGTCTCCTCCGCCATGCCCAGCTTGAGCGGGTAGGGATAGGGCGCGACGTACACGCCCGAGGGCAGGAGCGGCCGGCCGGCCTTGTAGCCGGTCTTGGAGGTGGTGAGCGCCTGCGTCGCCGCCGTGCGGCCGTGGAAGGAGCCCGCGAAGACGATTACGTTCGGCTTGCCGGAGGCGGCGCGCGCGAGCTTGACGGCCCCCTCCACGGCCTCCGCCCCCGAGTTGGAGAAGAAGTAGCCGTCGATGCCGGGGGGCGCTATCGTGCGCAGCTCCTCGATGAAGCGCAGCATGGGCTCGTGCACGACGATGTTGGCCTGGGCGTGGATGAAAAGCCCGGCCTGCTCGCGGATCGCCGCCACGACCTTCGGGTGGCAATGCCCCGTGTTCGTGACGCCGATGCCGCAGGTGAAGTCCAGGTATTTCCGCCCGTCCGCGGCGTAGATATAGGTGCCCTCGGCCCGCTCGGCCTCGATCGGAAAAATGTGCGACCAGACCGGGGACATATGCGGGAAATTGCGCTCGTACAGATCCGTCATCTCGCTGCCTTTCCTTTCTAGGCCCGCGCCCTCGGCTAGAGCGCGATCATCACGTGCTTGGTGATCAGGTAATCGCCGACCGACTCGGCGGAGAGGTCCTTGCCGAAGCCCGACTGCTTGAAGCCGCCGTGGGGCGTCTCCGAGGTGATGGGCTGATGGTCATTGATCCATACCGTGCCGAACTCCAGGGCCGCGGAGAGCCGCGTCGCCCGGGAGAGGTCGCGCGTGAAAGCCGAGGCCGCGAGGCCGTAGACCACGTCGTTCGCCATGCGGACGGCCTCGGCCTCGTCGTCGAAGGCCTGGATCGTCAGCACTGGGCCGAAGACCTCGCCCTGGACGATCTCCCAGTCCTGGCCGACCCCGTCGATCACGGTCGGCTCGTAGAAGTAGCCTCGCTGGAATTCCTTCGGGACCCGGCCGCCCGTGAGCACGCGCGCTCCCTGGGCCCGCGCGCGCTCGACGAAGCCGGACACGCGCTCCCGCTGGGCGCCGCTCGCGAGCGGGCCCATGCGCACTCCCTGCTCGAAGGGCGTCCCCAGCTTGACGGCGCGCATCGCCTCGACGATCGCCTCCGTCGCCGAGGCGAGCCGCGAGCGATGGACGAGCACGCGCGTGGCCGCGGTGCAGTCCTGGCCCGTGTTGACGGTCGCCGCGGCGCTCGCCTTCGCGGCCGCGAGGGCGAGGTCGGCGTCCTCGAACACGATGAGGGGCGCCTTGCCGCCGAGCTCGAGGTGGACGCGCTTAAGCGTGTCCGCCGCCGTCCTCATGATCGCCTTGCCCGTCGCGGTCGATCCTGTGAGGCTCACCATGCGCACGTCGGGGTGCTCGACCATGGCCTGCCCGGCGGCGTTGCCGCCGGTGATGATGTTCACCACCCCATCGGGCAGGCCCGCCTCCTTGGTGAGCTCGGCCAGCATGAGCGCGGTCAGGGGCGTGCCGGGGGCGCTCTTGAAGACGATCGTGCAGCCCGCCGCGAGGGCGGGGCCGAGCTTCCAGGCCGCCATCATTAGGGGATAGTTCCAGGGCGCGACCTGGGCCACGACGCCGACCGGCTCGCGGCGGTAGGCCGAGCTGTAGCCGGCGGCGTACTCGCCCGAGTGCGAGCCGTGCGTGTCCCGGGCGGCGCCGGCGAAGAAGCGCAGGTTGTCGATCGAGAAGGGCAGGTCCCCGCCGAGGCTTAAGTACTCGTAGGGCTTGCCCGTGTTCTCCGACTCGATCCGCGCGAGCTCGCTCGCGTTGGCCTCGAGGAGATCGGCGAGCTTCCAGATTACCTTCGAGCGCTCGGCCGGCGTCTTGCGCGACCAGCGCCCGTCCTCGAAGGCGGCCTTGGCCGCCCGGACCGCCCGGTCCACGTCCGCCTTGCCCGCGCTCGATACCTCGGCCAGCTTCTCCCCCGTCGAGGGATTCTCCACCGCCGCCCTGCCACCGTCCGCAGGCGTCACCCAGGCGCCGTTAATCCATAGTTTGTCGTTCATGCCGCTTTCCTATTTGTCCATCATGCCGTAGGGGAAGCCGTATCCGGCCATCCGCTCCATGAAGGGCTTGGGCTCGAAGGCCTCGGGCCCGAGCACCCCTGCGCCCTTCCACAGCCCGGCGTCGATCAGCTCCATCGCGATGACCGCGTTGAAGGCGGTCTGCGCGACGACGGCCTGGCAGCCGCAGCTCCGCATGCACTCGGCGTTGTCCGCCACCTGATAGAGGTAGACCTTCTTGGGCCTGCCGTCCTTCTTGCCGGTGACGAGGGTGCCCGCGCAGGTCTTGCCCTTCATCCGGTCGCCCAGCTTGGCGGGGTCGGGCAGGCAGGCGGCCACGACGTCGCGCGGCGCCACCATCGCGCCCTTGACTTTGATCTCTTCCTTATTGTCCAGGCCGAGCATGTGCAGGGTCTTGAGGATGCCGATGAATTTGTCCCCGAGGCCGTACTTGAAGGTGACGCGCTTTGCCTTGAGCCAGCGGGGCGCGAGGAGAACCTCCTCGTGCTCGACGTTGACGACCTCGACCCTGCCGATGCCGCCCGGGAACTCGAAGATCTCGGGCTCGGAGAAGGGCGCGGTCGTGAACCAGCCGCGCTCCCGTTCCCATATGACGGGCGGGTTGAGGCATTCCTCGATCGTCGTCCAGATCGAGAAGTTGGGCGCGAACTCGTAGCCCTCGATCTCGATGTTGGCGCCGTCGCGCACGCCGATCTCGTCGATCTCGTCGAAGAGCTCGTCCTGGGCGTAGCGCGCGAAGACGTCGGCCATGCCGGGCTCCACGCCCATGCCGACGAGGGCCAGGAGGCCCTTCCGCTCCCAGGCCTTCGACCTTTCGAATTGGTAGTCGCCGAGCTTCACGCCGGGCAGCTCGAAGGGCTTCTTCGGGTGGGGGGTCGAGAGGGTCATGGCCATGTCGACGTAGGTGACGCCGGCCGCGTAGGCCGCGTCGAAGACGGCCTCGTTGAAGACCGGGTCGACCGCGTTCATGATGAGCCCGACGCCGTATTTCTTGGCGAGCGCGACGATCGCGGCCCCGTCGCTCGCGTCGATTCTCTCGACCGGGAAGGTCGCCTCGTCGCCGAGCCGGCGCTGCACCTCCCGCGCTCGCTCGACCTTGTAGTCGGCCAGGACCATGAGCTCGAGCCAGCTCTTCCCCTTGGCGAGCGAGGCGATCGCCTCTCCGACTCCCCCGACCCCTACCAGCAGGACTTTCATCGAAGTCTCCTTAGTTATTCCGTCGCGCCGCTGCCCGTGCCCGAAGGCAGGGTGCGGCCGCGCGGAGTGTCTATTTCTTCACGGCCTTCACCGATTCGCGGAAGGCCTCGAGCGTCTTGTCGATGTCCGCGTCCTGGTGCGAGTAGCTGAGGAACCAGGGCTCGCGCGCATCGTTGTCGGGCATCACCCCGCGCTTGTACATCTCGGCGGCGATCTCGAGGTAGAGCGCCTTGTCGCTCTGGTTCCAATCGCGCTGGTTGCGCGTCCTTTCGATGCCGAGGGCGTAGGAGAACATGGCGGGATAGCCGTTCATGCAATGGACCAGGCCCGCTTCCGTGAGGATCTCGTCGAGGCCCTGCATGAGCCGCTTGCCGCGCTTCTCGATCGTCTTGAGAATGGGCTTCTCCTTGAGCAGCTTGAGCGTGGCCCAGGCCCCGGCTACGCCGGGCTTGTTGTTGGTGTAGGTGCCGCCCTGGGACACGCCATGGCCGATGATCTCCATGATGTCCCTGCGACCGCCGAGGGCCGCGATGGGATAGCCGTTGCCCATCGCCTTCGCGTAGGTCATGAGGTCGGGCTTGATCTTGTAGTAGGCGCGCGCGCCGCCATTGTGGATGCGGAAGCCGGTCTTCACCTCGTCGAGGATGAAGAGGGCGCCGTACTCGCGGCACTTGGACTGCACGAGCTCGAGGAAGCCCGGCTCCGGCAGCATGGCGCCGCAGTTGCCCTGGCAGGGCTCCGTGAAGACGGCCGCGATCGAGTTGCCGTACACGTACATCGCGCGCTCGAAGGCCTCGCTGTCGTTGAAGGGCAGGGTGACGACGAGGTTGCCCATGGATTCCGGGATGCCCGAGGAGCCCGCGATCGCGATGGGGCTCCGGGCGTTGCCGTAGGCCTCCGCGGGCGCGTAGGTCGACCACAGCAGGTGGTCGTTGAGCCCGTGGTAGTTGCCCTCGAACTTCAGGATGAGCTCCCGGCCCGTGTAGGCGCGGGCGATGCGCACGGCGTGCATCGTCGCCTCCGTGCCCGAGCAGGCCAGCCGCACCGACTCGAGCCCCGGGATCATGTCGATCATCATCTCCTCGACCTCGATCTCGAGCTCGCCGGTCATGGCGAAGAGGACTCCTTCCTTGATCTCGGAGATGACCTTCTGATCCACCTCGTCGTAGGCGTGGCCGAGGATGATCGGCCCGAAGGCCATGCGGTACTCGATGAACTCGTCGCCGTCGACGTCCCAGAGGCGGCAACCCTTGGCCTTCTTCACGTAGGGCGTCTCGGCGCCCCAGTAACGGAAATTGGAATTCACCCCGAGCGGAGTGACTGCGAGCGCTCGCTCGCGCAACGCGATGGTCTTGGCTTTGTTCATGTTAACTGCGCTCCTTGCGCGGATCCCTTGAACGATGGA
This sequence comes from Spirochaetaceae bacterium UBA1306, assembly GCA_002307245.1. Lineage (GTDB taxonomy): Bacteria > Spirochaetota > Spirochaetia > Treponematales > Rectinemataceae > UBA1306. Next base: position 15,390 of record DBTW01000070.1, read on the forward strand.
TCTCGCCGCCTCGCGGTCCTGATATCGGGCGGCCATCCCGCCGGCTCTCGGGCCGACTCGCAAAAGGGAGCGTAGCTAACGGAAGCTCTCGCGGTAGGTTCCCGGCCCGATGAAGAAATGAACTGACATGAGATGCAGCGCACTCATCTTCTTCTCCTTTCTTCGCTCTTCGCGAAATGATAATCTTTGTTAGCAACAACTGTGCCAGGTAAATATTGACATTGTAAAATCATTTATAGCCCTGGCTGGAGAAGGAGTTGCTTGTGTGTATCGTGGGAGATGTCCGTCATTTTCAGCGCTTGACCAGTGCGCTATAGCCACCCAACCGTAGTGAAAAAGCCATTGAACTACTTTGGCGTATGTTATCCTC
>DBTW01000103.1:0-473 GCA_002307245.1 Spirochaetaceae bacterium UBA1306
CTCGGCGCCTGCATCGCCTTCAGGGCAGGAGCCTTCAACCTCGGCGGTGAGGGCCAAGCCTCGGTCGGTACCTTGGCTGCGGCCGTCGTCGTCGCGGCCGTCCAAAGAACCCAGATCCTGCCACCGGCCCTCGGCATCGTGGCGGCCCTGCTGGCCGCAGCAGCCGCGGGAGCCTGCCTGGCCCTCCTCTCGGCCCTCGCCGAGCGCAGGGCTGGGGCCGAGGTCATGCTCACGAGCTTCCTCTTCGCGCAAGCCGCGACGATAGCCGTCGATTGGGCCATAGGAGGCCCCCTCAAGGACCCAGGCTCCAACCTCCTTGGCATGGCCCCGATACCGAGCGCCTTCAGGCTGCCCCTGCTCGCGCCTCCTTCGCCGCTATCCCTCGCCTTTCCCCTGGCGCTCGCCCTGGCGGTCGCCACGGTATTCCTGACGAAGGGCACGAGGGCGGGCATGGAGCTGAAGATACTCGGGAA
>DBTW01000103.1:805-19850 GCA_002307245.1 Spirochaetaceae bacterium UBA1306
CGAGCGGCGCGTTAGCCGGCATCGCTGGAGGCTTCCTCGTGATGGGGCAGGCGGGGAGGGCCGTGAAGGGCATGACCGGGGGCGTCGGATGGAACGGTCTAGCCGTCGCCTTGATCTCTGGCTCCGACGGGATCGGGGCCATACCAGCGGCCCTCTTTTTCTCTTGGCTCGATTCTGGGACGCGTCAGGCCTCGATGCTCTCCGACCTTTCGGCCGACTCGAGCTCGGTGCTTAAGGCCGTAGCCCTATTCCTCATCACGGCCCGGCTGGCGGGCGATCGGAGGCGTGAATGATCGATCGCCTAGCCGCGCTCTGCCTCGCGGCCCTGTCCTCGGCCGCGCCCCTCGCCATCGCCGCCCTAGGGGCCTTGGCCACCGAATCGGCCGGATCGCTTTCGATAGCGGTCGAGGGCTCGATGGTGGCCGGGGCCTTCGCCGCCGCCGCGGTGGGACAGGCCTCGGGCAGTCTCGCCCTCGGCCTCGCCGCCGGCGCTTCGGGAGGGCTCCTCCTCTCGAGCCTCGTCGCGGCCTCGGCTCTCGCGCTACGGGCCGACGTCTTCGTGGCCGGGCTCGCGGCCAATCTGCTCGCGCCAGGCCTCGTATCGATGCTATCGCAGGCGATCTACGGGACAAAGGGAGTCTTAGGCTCCGAGCTCATGCGAACGGACCCTGTCGCGATACTCGCGATCTCGGCGGCCGCCTTGACGCTCCTCGCCCTCGCCCTCTCGCGGACCGTCTTCGGACTCAGGCTCCGGGCCTCGGGCCAAGGCGACGAAGCGGCGAAGGCAGCCGGCATCAGCGCCCCTTCCTATCGCTTTTCGGCCCATCTGCTCGCTGGCGCGTCGGCCGGACTGGCGGGCGCCACTCTCGTCGCCGGGATCGGGGCCTACGTACCGGGCATGGTCACGGGCCGGGGCTGGATCGCCCTCGTGGCCGTATTCCTCGGCGCGCGGAAGCCGCTCGGGGCTATGGGAGGCTCCCTGCTCTTCGGCCTCTTGTTCGCCGTCTCCAACCTGGCCCAAGCCTTCCCTGGCCAGGGAGGCGCCTCGGGGACCCCTGCGGGCTATGCCGAGCTCCTACAGACCCTGCCCTTTATCGCGACGGCCGTAGCGCTTATAGTATGGAAGCGCGTTGCGCGCAGGGAGAGGCCTGGATGGCAGGATTCGCAAAACGGATAAGCATAAGTCTCGCCGAGCGATTCGCGACGACCTGGGTCCTGCTTTCGGATACGACAAACTTCCTTTCGCGCAGCTCGATCTTCGCCCATTACGAGGGGCAGTTGCGAGAGCTAAGGCAGCGCCTCGCAATCGCGAAGGACGACGACCTCAAGCTGCGCGAGGCCAGGGAAGAGCTAGTCGCTCTCCGTGCTTCCCTGCGGCTGCAAGGCTACGACTTAAGCCTCGGGTCGCTGGACCTTACGGTTAAGGGCTTCCGGAACGACGCCGCGCTTTCGGAGGGCTTCAAGCGGATCGTCGTCTTCATCGGCGCGAAGGACCTGTGGTACATCACGGGCGACGATAATCATAGAGTACTCCACGATTATCTCGAGTCGGACTGCGATAAACGGGGGATAAATTCCATCCTGCATAAGCACTACCTCTGGTATAGATGGAATAATGGCCTCCTGATTCTTTCCGGCGCGGATTCGGAGAGGGGCGACGACTTCGAGCTCCTCAAGGAATGGGCGGAGAGACCCGAGAATAGGTTCGCCATCTTGAGCAAACTCAAAAAAGCGCGATAGCAAGGCCGGCTTGACTGGATTTTTTTTTGAATGTATATTCCTACTAATTCCATGGGAATACGGGGTGATTCAGCATGTTTTCCGTACCGACGAAGACCCAGTACGGCATACGGGCTCTCGTCCATCTCGCGAGGATGGAAGGATCCTCGGCCGCGAGCGCCGAGATAGCGAAGGCCGAGGGCATACCGCCTAAATACCTGGAGGGCATCCTCGGCCAGTTGAAGACGGCGGGGCTCGTGCACAGCGAGCGAGGCAAGAACGGCGGCTACAGGCTCGCCCGGTCGGCCTCCGACCTGAGGATGATCGAGATAGTCGAAGCCCTCGAGGGCGAAGTGAAGCCCGTGGGATGCCTCGACGACTCGGCGGTCTGCGCCCAGGGCGATTGCTGCCTGCCGCGCATCTTCTGGGTGGGCCTGAAGGGGGCGATCGACGGCTACCTCGAGTCGAAGACCCTCCTCGACGTCATAGAATCTTGATAGCCGGCTAAGGCGCGGATAGGAGTGAGCATGGAGCAGCGCTTCGTTTATATGGACTACAACGCCACGACGCCCCTGCGCGAGGAAGTTAAGGCCCGGATGATCGAGGACCTCGACATATACGCGAACGCGTCGAGCATGCACGAGGCCGGGCGCAGGGCCCGCGATCGCGTCGAGATGGCGAGGAAGCAAGTCGCGGCACTCATCGGGGCGAAGGATCCGTCCACGATCATCTTCACCTCGGGCGGATCCGAGTCCAACAATACCGTATTCACCACGATGTACGAGCTCGGCCGGAACGCCGAGCGGCGGAAGATCATCACAACGGCGATCGAGCACCCCTGCGTGCTGAACGCCGCGAGGCATCTCGCGGACGAGGGCTTCCCGGTCGTGTTCCTCGGGGTCGACGGACAGGGGCGGATAGACTTAAGCGAGCTCGAGCGGGAGCTCGACCCCGCCCGCTCCAGCGGCGGCGCGAGCCTCCTCGTCTCGGTGATGGCGGCGAACAACGAGATCGGCACCGTCCAGGACCTAGCGGCGATATCCCGGCTCGCGAAGGCGGCCGGGGCCTTGCTGCATACCGACGCGGTGCAGGCGGCCGGCAAGCTGCCCATCGACGTCGAGGCATGGGGCGTCGATTACCTCACCCTGTCCTGCCACAAGATCTACGGGCCCAAGGGAATCGGCGCCCTCTATATGCGCAGGGGCACGAAGGCCGAGCCCCTGATCCGAGGCGGGCATCAGGAGCTCGGGATCCGGGCTGGCACCTACAATAACCAAGGCATCCTCGGCTTCGGCTACGCAGCCGAGCTCGCGCTCCGCGACCAGGGCGCCTTCGAGATGAGGCTGCGCGCCCTCCGATCGCGGCTGCGCGACGGGATCCTGGCCGCGGTGCCGGACGTGCGCGTGAACGGGCACCCGACTCACGTGCTGCCCAATACCCTCAACGTCTCCTTCCCCGGGGCCGAGGGCGAGGCTATCCTTCTTTCCCTCGACCTGGAGGGCATCGAGGTCTCGACGGGCTCGGCCTGCGCCTCGGGCAGCCTGGAGCCGAGTCACGTGCTCATGGCTACGGGCGTCGGGCCCGAGCTGGCGCACGGCTCCATCCGCTTCAGCCTGGGTCGGGGCAGCAGCGAGGAAGACGTGGACTACGTGATCGAGAAGCTGGCCCCCGCGATCAAGCGCCTGCGGCGCATGTCGACCATCCCCTCCTCGGCCTGCAGGGCCTAGGGCAATCTTCGAAGAAGGATCGAACAAGATGAGCGATACGAATAACTCGGCTTTCCAGTGGCTGTATTCCCCGATAGTCAAGGAGCACTTCACGAATCCCAAGAACGTCTTCGACCCGGACGAGGCCTTCGCGGCCGACGCCGAGGGCGTGGTCGGAAACATCAAGTGCGGCGACCAGATGATGTTCATGCTCAAGATCAAGGACGACGTGATCGCGGACGTGCGCTGGAAGACCTACGGCTGCGCGAGCGCGATCGCCAGCACCTCGATGCTCTCGGAGGTGATCAAGGGCATGCCTATCCGAGAGGCCTATTCGATCAAGCCCTCCGACATCGCGAGCAGGCTGGGCGGCCTGCCCGAGAACAAGATCCACTGCTCTGTGCTCGGCGACAAGGCGCTCAGGGCTGCGATCGACTCCTACCTGGAGAAGACCCATCGGGCCGGGGCCTTCAAGGGAGAGGACGCCGTAGTCGTCTGCAACTGCCTCAACATCACGGACAAGGACATCGAGCAGGCGGTCAAGGACGGCGCGAGGAGCTGGGAGCAGCTCCAGGAAGCGACCAAGATCGGGACGGTCTGCGGCGGATGCAAGCCTAGGGCCGAGGAGCTCCTGCACGAGTACATCCACATCTACGGCTCTTGAGCGGCGACTTGCCCCGATCCTCGACGGACGCTACGATGGCTCATGTTGAGGAAAGGCATCCGCATAGCGGCTATCGTAGCGGTACTCGCGGCCTCGAGCGCCGCGGCAGGGGCAGAGGGAACGAGGTTTCGGCTACCCGATTGGAAATGGGCTAGGGGCGACGGGCTCGAACGCGCCGCCCCCGATTTCGACGATTCCGCCTGGTCCGCCATGAAGCTCCCCTCGGGCTTCAAGAGCGACGATTTGGGCGAGCGCTTCTGGCTCCGGACTCGCTACGAGATACCCGCGGGCGCGCCGGAGAGGATGTGGTTCCTCACCGGTACCAGCGGCGTCGCGCTCGAGCTCTATGTCGACGGCGCCTATGCCGGCTCCCGCGGGAGCCTGGCGCCCGACTTCGATCTCCGGGCGACGCATTACTCGGCCATACTACTACCGTCCCTGGCGAAGCCGGGGAGCGTGGTGACCCTAGCCCTTCGATGCTCCTTCCGGGGTTCGCATCCCTCGATCCCCCTCTACTCGATAGGGGATTCCGAGGCCGCGGAACGCGATCTCGGGGCCGGCAATTTCTGGAACGTAAGGATCTATGCCCTCCTGGCGGCGGTCTGCGCCTTCATCTGCCTCTATGCGCTCCTCCTTTTCTCCTTCAATCGCCGAGAGAAGGCCAACCTGTATTACGCCCTCACCCTCCTCTTCATGTCCTTCTACCTCTGTGAGCTGGGAGCCGAGGTCTGGATCTTCAAGGTTCCGGCGGCGAGGGCCTTGGCGAGGGCCAGCCTCGTCCTGTCCATGACGCTCCTAATCCCATTCTTCTCGACCTTCTTCGGCTTCGGGCAGAGAAAGGCGATACGCTTCGCGTCGACCGGAATCGGGCTCGCTTTCATGGCCCTGTTCTTGGCCGAATCGGGGGACGATAGCGCCATTTCGCTCGTCTTCAACCTATCCCTCCTGCCGATCCTGACCGCCATCGGTTTCAGCGCCTACATCGGCGTCAAGGCCGCCAAGGCCGGCAGCAAGGAGGCTTGGCCGGTACTCGCGGCCATCGCGATCGGTGCCGTCCTGACGGGGCACGACGCGATCTACGTGATCCAGGGCAAGTTTCCCTTCGCCTGGCTCCAGGGCATTGCGTTCTTCGCTCTCAATTTTTCGATCTTCATCGCGCTATCGATGCGGCAAGCCAAGCTCAAGGCCGAGCTCGAGTCCTACGCAGGCGAGCTCGAGTCCAAGAAGGCCGAACTGGCGGCCTCCGTTTCTCGACTCGGAGCGGCGGGCGAGGCCGCGTCCAGGCTCTCGGTCCAGCTCGAGGAAGCCGCGGGCGCCGCCGCGCGGGCGGCCGAGGACGCGGCCAGGAAGAGCGGCCGCATCGGCGAGGAGACGGAAAGGCAGGCGGAGGGCGCGCGCGTGGCCGACGACCTCGTCGCCGAGCTTGTGTCGTCCATCGGCAGGGTAAACGAAAGCCTCGCCTCGCAGAACGAGAGCGCCGAGCGCACGGCCGCAGCGGCCACGGAACTTTCGGCCGGGGTGGAGTCCGTGGCGGGCAGCGTCGAGCGCACGGCTGATTTTACGAGCGGCCTCGCCGAGCTCACGGGCACGGGCGAGAAGGCAGCCCAAGCGCTATCAGGGGCGATGGAGCGTGTATCGGCCGCCTCCCTTGGAATCGGCGAGGTCCTGGCGGCGGTCGAGGATTTCGCCGAGCGCAGCAACCTGCTCGCGATGAACGCGGCCATCGAGGCCGCGCATTCGGGACAGGCCGGCAGGGGCTTCGCGATCATCGCCGGCGAGGTCAAGAAACTGGCTCAGGCCCAAGGCGATCGGGCCGCTCGGATAAAGGAGATAGTGGCGGACATTTCCGCGAGGGTGGCAGAGGGCGCACGCGACGCTGAAGGGCTCAAGCGGACACTGAAGAGGATTGCCGACGGGGCTTCGGAGGCCGCCGGGCGGCTCGAGGATGTCCGCCGGGGCACGGGAGAGCAGAAGCGCGCCAGCGAGGAGATCAGCGCCTCGATGGAGGCTCTCGCGGCGGCGATCGCGGCGATCCGGGCCGAGGCCGGCCGCCAGGCCGAATATTCCGAGAGGGTTCGCGCCGCCGTCGCGGCGATCGCGGCCGAGGCCGTCGACGCGAGGGGCGCCGCGAAATCCATGGTCGAGGACGGGGCCGGCCTCGTCGAGACGGTCTGCGGGCTGCGCGAGCTCACGGCCAAGGGCAGCGCCCTCACCTCGGCCCTCTCCGGACTCCGGGGAGAATCGCCCTGAAGGGTGGCCGTGCGGCGATGGAAGGAAGGAATTTCCTCGACGAGGCGGGTATCGGGGCATTCAGGTCGCAGGTCCTGGGGATCTACTCCGAGAGGGGAAGGTCCTTCCCCTGGCGCATGACGCGCGATCCCTGGTCCATCCTCGTATCCGAGATCATGCTCCAGCAGACTCAAACCGAGCGCGTCGTGCCGAAGTACGAGGCCTGGATGCGGGCCTATCCCGATCCGTCCGCGCTGGCTGCGGCGCCCCTGGCCGATGTCCTCGGCCTCTGGAGCGGCCTCGGCTACAATCGGAGAGCCCTGGCCCTCGCGAAGGCCGCCGCCCGCCTAGCCTCGATGCGGAGCTTCCCCGGGGACGAGGACTCCCTCATGGAACTGCCGGGCGTGGGCCCGTATACGGCCCGAGCCGTGCTAGCCTTCGCCTTCGGGCGGCCCGTCGTGCTCATCGAGACCAATATTCGCTCGGTCTTCCTGCACCGCTTCTTCAAAGGCGAGGAGGAGGTGCCGGATTCGCGCATCGCGCCCCTCGTGGAGGCGACGCTCTATCGGGACGATCCGAGAACCTGGTATTACGCGCTGATGGACTATGGGGTCGAGATCAAGAAGAGCTTAGGCAATCCCAACACGAGGAGCGCCCACTACGCGAAGCAGAGCCCCTTCGCCGACTCCAACCGGAGGATTCGAGGCGAGCTGCTGAAGGCCATGAGCGGCAAGGGGAGGGCGGACGCCGAGGAGCTGGCCGCCGGCCTTCCCTTCGCCCGCGAGCGGGTCGAGGCCGCGCTGCGAGAGCTCGCGGCGGAGGGCTTCGTTGCTGAGTCTTGCGGAGTGTACAGATTCGCGGATAAAGGCTAGAGCTTGCCGAAGAGCCGCGTGAAGAACTTCGCGAAGGCGTCCCTGACCATGACGAGCAGGTTGCCCTTGGGCATGTCCTTCGCGGCCACGAGGTCGACGCGCCTCAGGACCTGGCCGCCGGCCGAGTACACCACCTCGCCTACGCAAGCTCCCGCGGCGACGGGCGCGTCCAGGGAGGCGGGCAGGTCGATCCTCGCCTCGACGCTCGCGGCGAGGGAGCGGGGAAGGGTCACCGCCAGGGCGCCATCGCCGCGCAGCTCGAGGCGCTTGCGGGCGCCGTACCAGGCGCGGGGCATGGGCAGCTCGCCGAGGGCGGGCCTCAGGGTCACGAAGGAGGCGAAGGCCCAGTCCAGGAGGGCGGCTCCGTCCTGGGATCTCTGGCCCGCCCCGCCCAAGGGACTGCCCGAGCCGGTGCCGCCGAGGGTGACGATGACGAACCTCGTGTCGCCCCGGGACGCGGTGGCCGCGAGGTTGTAGCCCGACTCGATGATGTAACCGGTCTTGAGCCCGTCGCAGCCGGGATACTTGAGGACGAGGTTATTCTTGTTGTACTGGACGATGCGGCCCTTGGGCTTGTAATCGGCCGTGGCGTGCTCTTCGCGGGGGAACTCGATGTAATGCAGCGAGTGCAGCTCGGTCAGGGCTTGCGGGTGCAGGACTATATAGCGCCGGCAAAACTCGGCGTAGCCGCGGGCCGTGACCCGGTTGAGCTCGGAAAGGCCCGAGGGCTCGACGAAGTAGAGGTCGAGGCCCATGGCCCGGACGGCCGCGTTCATGCGCGCGGCGAAGGCCTCGTTGGAGCCGGCCACGCGGCGGGCGAGGGCGAAGGCGGCGTCGTTGCCCGACACGACGGCGGCGCCGCGCATCAGGTCAATGACCGAAACGCGCATGCCGGGCTGGAGGTACATGAGGCTGGAACCGTAGGGAATGTAGGGCGAGCAGTCGCGCTTGTCGATAGTGACGAGTTCGCTCTCGGAGAGGCGGCCCGCCTCGATCTCCTGGTACACCACGTGCAGGGCGACAAGCTTCGTGAGCGAGGCGGGGGGGATCACGAGGTCGGGATTCTTGCCGTAAAGGATGGTGCCGGTGGCTTCGTCCATGACGACGACGGCGCGCGCGCCCACCGCGGGCGGCCTGCGCTCGATGCCGGCTTGGGCGGCTCCCTTGGCGGAAGCGGCGCCGGCGGCGAAGAGATGCCCTCCGCCCGCGAGGAGGGAGCCGAGCAGGGCGGCTTCAACGATCTTCTTAACGACGAACTTGATCAACATGGAGCCTAGCCAGCCTTATCTGCATTAGAAGTCCGCGAGCTTGGGCGCGCGAGGGAAGGGGATCACGTCGCGGATGTTGGCCATGCCGGTGACGTAGAGGAGGAGCCGCTCGAAGCCCAGGCCGAAGCCGGAGTGGGGCGTCGTGCCGAAGCGGCGGAGGTCGAGGTACCAGGAGTAGGCCTCTTCCTTGAGACCGAGCTCGCGTATGCGGTCCTGGAGCAGGCCGAGGTTCTCCTCGCGTTCGGAGCCACCGATGATCTCGCCGAAGCGGGGCACGAGGAGGTCCATGGCGCGGACGGTCTTGCCGTCGGAGTTCTGCTTCATGTAAAAGGACTTGATTTCCTTCGGGTAGTCGGTGAGGAAGAGGGGCCCGCCGGCGATCTTCTCGCAGAGGAATTTCTCGTGCTCGCTCTGGAGGTCGAGGCCCCAATAGGGCTTGAGCTCGAACTGGTCGGCGTTCTTCTCCAGGACGGCGACGGCCTCGGTGTAGGTCATGTGCGAAAAGGGGCGCTCGAGGACGCCCTGGAGGCTCGCGACCAGGCCCTTCTCGATGCGCTGGTCGAAGAAGGCGAGGTCTTCGGCGCAGTCCTCGATCGCGGTCTTCACCAGGCGCTTCAGGAAGGATTCCGCGAGCTCCATGTTGTCGCCTAGATCGTTGAAGGCCACCTCGGGCTCGATCATCCAGAACTCGGAGAGGTGGCGGGTCGTGTTGGAGTTTTCTGCGCGGAAGGTGGGTCCGAAGGTATAGACGCGGCCCAGGGCCTCGCAGTAAGTCTCGACGTTGAGCTGGCCCGACACGGTGAGGTAGGCGGGCTTGCCGAAGAAGTCCTTGGCGTAATCCACGGCTTCGCCGGACTTGGCGATCCTGTCCAGGTCGAGGGTGGTGACCTGGAACATGGCCCCGGCGCCCTCGCAATCGGAGGCCGTGATGAGGGGCGTATGGACGTACTGGAAGCCGCGCTCCTGGAAGAACTCGTGGATGGCGAAGGCCATGCGGTTGCGGACGCGGGCCACCGCGCCGAAGGTGTTGGTCCTGGGGCGCAGGTGGGCTATCTCGCGGAGGAACTCCATGGAGTGGGCTTTCTTCTGCAGGGGATAGCTTTCGGAGGGAGCCTCGCCGATCACGGATAGGGCCGTGGCCTTGATCTCGAGCTTCTGGCCGGAGGCGGGTGAGGGCACGAGGCTACCCTCGACGCTGACGCTGGCGCCCGTGCTGGCCCTCGCGAGTTCGGGAAGGCAGGCGGCTATGGCGGCCTCGTCGAAGACACACTGGATGTTGCCCATCCTCGAGCCGTCGTTGACCTCGAGGAAGGCCGCTGCCTTCGTCTCGCGCTTCGTGCGTACCCAGCCCTTAACCGCTATAGAGCGGCCGTCCGCGGGCAGCTCGAATATTTCCTTGATGGTAAGGCGCATATCATAGCACTCCTCATCGAATGTCGAGGCAGGCCATGGTTTACCATGGAAGGGCCTTGAGGGTCAAATGCCCTTCACGGATCGGCTCTCGGCATAGTAGAGTATCGGCTATCGAACGGGGGAGAAAACAGTGCGATACAACATCGGCATCGCCTATTTCCTATGGCTCGTCTCATGCTGCGGAATGCTCGGCTTCCATAGGTTCTACCTCGGGAAAGTCGGTACCGGAGTCCTCTGGATGTGCACGGGCGGCCTCTGCGGCATAGGCAGCCTCTATGACGCGGTCACCCTGACCAAGCAGGTGCAAGACGCCAACATCCGCTACGAGGTGGAGGCCCGGGTCAAGGGCGAGCTCGGGTACCAAGGCCAGTACGCTACCGCCGCGAAGCCTCAGCCCGAGAATCCCGAGAAGACAATCCTTCGCGTAGCCCGCAAGAACTCCGGATTCGTCAGTCCGGGGGAAGCCGCCCTCGAGGGAGAGATGAGCATCGACGAGGCGCGCAAGATGCTCGAGAAGATGGCCTCGAAGGGCCTCGCCGAGATGCGCGTCCGATCGAGCGGCGTGGTAGTCTACTTTTTCCCCGAATTCGCCAAGGATTCGGGTGACGATTTCGCGGTTTAGCACCTCCTTTTTCAATCGCCCGGCCCGCGGGCGCGCGTATGTCTCGTAGGAGGCACGCATGGAAGAGGCCAAGGAAATCAAATTCGAGATCGTCCGGAAATTCGGGCTGCTTTCCGACAGCGGCAGGGGATGGCGCAAGGAGCTCAACCTCGTATCCTGGAACGAGCGAGAGCCCAAGCTCGATATCCGCGATTGGTCGGAAGACCATGAGCGCATGGGCAAGGGAGTGACCTTGACCCGCGACGAGGGGGCGAAGCTCTACGAGTATCTCGGGTCATTCCTCAAATCCTCGGGGCGTTGACGCCGGGGCCGGGCTTTCGGCGGGGCGCATTTCCAGGATCACCGTAGTCGCGGCTCTGGTCGAGGAGCGCTCGAGCGGCACGGCGGGAGCCATGGCCGGCGAGGGGTCGGCGGCGAGGCTCTTCCTCGCGCGCAGGTCGGCCTCCGCCGGCCACGGTGGGTTCTGGGAGCTGCCCGGAGGCAAGCTCGAGACTGGGGAGTCGCCCGAAGCCGCACTTATTCGTGAAATCGGCGAGGAGCTTGGCGTGGGCCTCGATCTGAGGGGCCCGGCCTCGAGCTACGAGGCCGAAATAGGCGGCCGGGGCTTCCTGTTCCTCGTGTTCCCTGCGCGCTTCGAAAGCCAAGCCTTCATCCTTACCGCCCACGATGCGTGGGGCTACTTCTCGGCCGTGGAGTGCGCCACTCTCCAGCTCGCGCCCTTGGACGGTCCCGCCCTGCGGGATTGGGCCGGGCGGCCGAACGTGACGGTGACTGAAGCTAGGTGAGCGATAATTGTCCGAAAAAACAGGGGTAATTAAAATAGAACTTAGGTACTAGTTTTATCTCTCCGTGGTCTCCGTCTTCGTGTGGGAAAATCCTTAACGAAGAGGGCTTAACTGCACAAGGCGGGCACTACATGCACGGGGAGCTCTTTTGGGAATAATTGCTCAATTAGTGAAGAGCACCAGATCGCGGACTCCGCCGGAGATGTGGGGTAGGAAGGGATAGTACCCGTAGTAATTGACATCCTCCCAGGTCAGGTTCTCATCCCATGCTTGAATTTGCTCGCAGCTATAAGCGAATGCCTCTGTCGTCGTGACCACGCCATCGCCATTGGAATCGCCCTTATCCTGCGCTTTCAGCAGGTAATACGTAAAGATACCATGGCTCATGTTGATGGATGTATTCGTCGTGACCGGGGATTGGCCATTGTTATTGGTTCCGTCGGGACCGTCGTAAGACTCCTCCTCCGAACCTGCCGCCGAGATGACGATCGGGGCCTTTTTACCTGAGTCTTTCGAGTTCGAGACCAGCAAGCTACCGAACTGGGACATCGCGGTCGAGAAGGCCGAATATGATTGCATCGAGTAGTAATCCTGGGGAGATGCATCCACCGCGCTACCCGGGTCGATGGATCCGCCGGAAAAGCAGCAATCCAGCAAGACGATGACATTACTAGTCGGAAGGGCATCGAGCATCGTGCTTAACTGCGAAGCGGATATCTCGGTCGAGGTATCGACCGTATCGTCCGTGGCGAAGTTCGTATCAGATGGGCAGAGATAGGAAGTGGAATAATCGGAGCTCGTGTCACCGTGGCCTGAAAAGTAGATGAGGACGGTCGAATCCGATTCTACGCTACCAAGCGCCGCGATAGCCGCGATTATCTTGGCCCTCGTGGCCCCGGTATCCGTCGCCAAGGTGACTTGCCATCCTTGGGCGGAGAGCAAGGTTGACATCGATGTGGCGTCTGCGAGCGTATACTGCAAATCACGCGCATAGAGGTAGTCCTGGACCCCGAATACGAGCGCATACCTCGGCGCGGTGATCTTCACGTCCTGCGCGCAGGCGGCGAACAATAGAGCCAGAATGCCCGCGAGGGCCACGATCGCGTAGGTGCGCGTTAGGGGAACGAATCGCAGCTTCATAATATGGCCCCCAATCGATAGCGCCAGCCTAGGCTTAAGCCGGGCGCAAGGCTGTAGGTCCCGGCCCGGAACATGAGCTCTATGGGCAGGGATAGGCTGGGACCGGTGACGATTCCCTTCGCGCGCGCCCCGCGCAATATTAAGGCTATCCGAGGCTCCAGGACGATCGATGGATAGGCGAAGGCCAGGGCGGTGTCTGTATAATCGGCCGCGGTCAGGGCGCCGCCGGCGAGCAGGCTGATTCGCGCCTGGCCGAGCTGGCCGAGGCTAAACTGATCGATGATATAACCCGAGAGGAGGGCGACCCGGCCTCCCTGCCAGGCTCGATACAACTCTCCCGACGAGGATATGCGGGACGCCGAGACTCCGAGGTAGCCGAGCTCGATCCTGAGGGGGACGCCGAAGGGCGCGTCGTACTCGAAGGCGGCGAGAGCGTCGAAGCCAAGATGGGACAGGGTCGGGCTCTCGCTGGCCCAGCTGACGGGCAGAGCGCCGCCGACAAGCGCATCGACGTAGAATTCATGGATGCTAGCTTGGGCTCCGGCGAATGAAAGCGTGAATAGGATTAAGGCGACGACACAAGCTCTTCTCGGCATGTATACAAAATGCCGTGCATTTCATATAAAATCAAGCTCACTGCGAGGTCGCTCACGATGAAATCACGTGTATCCCGCCTAGTCGTCATATTTTTCGCCCTGATCGCCGCTTTCGCTATGAGCCTATCCTCCTGCATTCGGATGGGCGAGAACTCGATCAAGCTGCCGACGAACCCCGTACTTACGGGGGGCCTCGGCTGGGCCGTCGTGAAGGAATCGTACGTGCGCCTGAAGGAAAGCCCCGCGGCCTCGGCGAAGGACATCAACCACCTGCGCCGCGGCGGGGTTTTTCGCCTCGACGAGCGCGAGCTGGGCCCTTCGGATTCGGGCACGGGAAATCAAGGCTCGCCTGAAATCTGGTACAAGCTGGAAGCCGAGGGGACGACTGGTTGGGCCCGGGGCGAGGAACTCGATATCTACGCCTCGCAGGCACAGGCCGAGAAGGCCCAGGCCGCGTACAAGTAGCCTGGGCTAGTCGCGGCCCAGACCGACGATACTCGTTGCCTCGGCGCAGAGGTAAAACGAGCCCGTGACGAGCAGGGGCAGGCCCAAGGCCCTCGCTTCGTCGATGGCGCCCGCGATGGCCGCCTCGTAGTCCTCGACCGCTCGGTAGTCCGCCCCGGCTACCCGGAAGCTCTCGCAGACCGCCCCAAGGTCGCTCTTCTTGAAGCCCCCCGGCCTGGTCAGCGTTATGCGATCGAATCGAGGGGCCAGAAGGGCGGCCATGGGCCCGTGCTTCTTGTCCTCGGCGCAGCCGAAGAGCAGGGCCTTGGGGCCGGGGAACAGCGCCTCGAAACTGTCCAGGGCGAATCGCGCGGAATCAGGCGTATGCGCGCCGTCGAGCACGAGGGGCGGATCAGTCGAAAGTACCTGGAATCGAGCGGGGAGCCTGGCCTTCGAGAGCCCCTCGATTATGGCCTCGGAGCTCAAGCCCTCCTCGAGCTCGCCGGAAGCGAGGATGGCGAGGCCCATGTTCTCGGCCTGGATTGCGCCAATCATGGGCGTCCGGGCCGAGATCCCCTCGGGATGGAGGCGGGCGAGGGGCGAGCCTGGCGCGAAGGCGAAACTCGCCCTGGTGCCCGAGAGGCCGATCGAGACTCCGCGAGCCTCCACGAGGAGGGGCTCTTCCCGAAGCGGGCTATGCCTCAGGGCGGCCGTCATCGCGATCGTCTCCCGAGCCTCGGCCCGCTGTTTGGACAGGAAGCAGGGCCGGCCTTCCTTGATGATGCCGGCTTTCTCGGCCGCGATGAGAGGTATCGTATCGCCGAGCCACTCGGTGTGCTCGAGCTCGATGGGCGTGATGACGCTGGCCGCCGAGGCTAGGACGTTGGTCGAGTCGAGCCTGCCCCCCAGGCCCGTCTCGATGACGGCTCTGTCGCAGCCCATCCGCCTGAAGGCCGAGAAGGCGATGAGGGTCGAGACCTCGAAGTAGGTGGGCAGCTCGTCCCCTGGGAAATCGGAAGGGGCCCTGCCCTCGACCTGGGGCAGGACATCGGCCGCGGCGGCCAGGAGGGCGTCCTCCGGCATCTCCTCGCCCGCGAGGCTCACGCGCTCCTTCCAGCGCAGGAGATGGGGACTCGTGTAGAGGCCCGTGCGCCTGCCCGAGGCTTCGAGGATGCGCGCGATCATGGTCGAGACCGAGCCCTTGCCCTTGGAGCCCGCAACGTGGATCGACCGGTAGGAGGCTTGGGGATCACCCAAGCTCGCGCACAGCGCGAGCATGCGATCGAGCTTGAATTCGGTCTTCTGCCCCTTCTCGACGTTGACGAAGCCGAGGAGCCATTCGTAGAGTTCGTCCGAGTCACGGAAATGTCGCGGCATCGGCTAGGAGCATGCGTCCCGCGGCGAGGAGGGGTCAAGAGGCATAATCAGGAAGGGAGGCCGAGCTTGGCGATGATCAGGCTGAGGGGCCATTTGACCTCGCGGCCGGAAGCCGCGGCTCTGTTCAGCGCGGCGGAGATGCGAGCGAGGGAGGCGGCCGGTATGCACTCCGCGGCGCTCGATCCGAAAGGCGAGGAAGTGGAGAGCCAGGCCGATATTTCGGCCTCGGTGAGCCTGCGGCGATAGTCTTGGCGGACGAGCTCGAAGGAGACGGGGATCCCTGACCGTTGGAAGGACGACTCGATAGACTCGCGGCCTGGGCCGAGGGACCCGAGCTCGGGACGCTCGTAGAACCAAGCTTCGAAGTCGCCCAACGCGGCCCGGAGTTCCTCGCCGAGGGCCTCGGCGAAAGCCTCGGAGAGCCGGCCTCCCTCGCGAGGGAGGGTCTGGGCGATCGTGGCTTCGCTTCCGGGAAGGGCCTCGGCGAGGAGCCGGGCGAGGCGCTCCGGCGTGAATTCGGCGGAACCGGAGCCGATGAGGTCCCGCCCCACGACGCGATCGAAGCGCGAGAAGCCGAAGGCGCCCTCCAGGGCCGCAGCGCTCAGGTTTTCCAGGGGCAGGGCCGCCACCAAGGGTCGCTCGAGCTCGGGCAGGGTGGAGGCGTATTGGCGGACGAGCTCGGCCTCGCGCTCGTCGCGGGCGGCGGCGGCCACGGTGCCCTCGGGGCTGCGGCGGAGCGCCTCCCACGCCAGGTAGCCCTCGCGGGCGTCGAGCACGAGAACGCGGTCGTCGCGCGAGAGCGAAGCTCGTTCGTATAACGCGCGCCTTATCAGGGAGAGCCTGGCGGGAACCGAGCCCTCGGCCCGGGCGCGCCACTCGCCCTTGGCCTCTCCGGCCTTGGACCAGGCCAAGGCTTCCTCGCCCGAGGCGGACGCGGCGCCCGACTCGGCCTCGAAGAAAACAGCCGCCTGGGCCTCCCTACGCTCGAGGATCTCGAGGCGGCGCTGACCCTCGACGCCCAGGGACCCGGGCTGATAGAACACGCGGCCCTTGAGGCTGTCGGGCAGGTATTGCTGAGCGACCCAATGGTCCCTGTAGGCGTGGGGATAGAGGTAGCCCTCGCCATGGCCGAAGCCCTTGGCGTCGCGGTTCGCGTCCTTGAGGTGCGAGGGGATGTCGGCGGCCTCAGCCTCCACGGACTTAAGGGCGTCGAAGAAGCCCAGGCTCGAGTTGGACTTGGGCGCGGTGGCGAGATAGAGGGCGGCATGGGCGAGGTGGAACTGCCCCTCGGGCAGGCCGATGCGATCGAAGGCCTGGGCGCAGGCCAGGACTACCTGGACCGCGCCGGGGTCGGCGAGCCCGACGTCCTCGCAGGCGGAGATGAGCATGCGGCGGAAGGCGAAGCGGGGATCCTCGCCCGCGTAAACCATGCGGGCGAGCCAGTACAGGGCGGCGTCGGGATCGGAGCCGCGGATGCTCTTGATGAAGGCGCTGGCGGCATCGTAGTGGTAGTCGCCGTCCTTGTCGTAGAGCACCGCGCGTCTCTGGATGCTCTCCTCGGCCGCCGCCAGGCATACGAGAACGGGAGAGCTGGGCTCGGGCGGCCAGGGATCGGCGCTCGTCTCGACCGCGAGCTCGAGGGCGTTGAGGAGGCTGCGGGCGTCCCCGTCGGCGGCGTCCACGAGGTGCTCGAGGGCGCCTTCTTCGAACTCCACGCGCCAACGGCCATAGCCGCGCTCCCTATCGAGCAGGGCGGCATCGGCTACCGCGCGGAGGTCGGAAGCGTCCAGGGACTTGAGCTGGAATACCCGAGAGCGCGAGACGAGGGCGCGGTTGACCTCGAAGAAGGGATTCTCGGTGGTGGCGCCGATGAGGAGTATCGTGCCGTTCTCGACCCAGGGCAGGAGGGCGTCCTGCTGGGATTTGTTCCAGCGGTGGACCTCGTCGACGAAGAGCATGGTCCGGCGGTCGTAGAGCTCGCGGTTCTTCTTGGCGTCCTCGATGGCCGCGCGGATATCGGCCACGCCGGCCAGCACGGCGTTCAGGGTCACGAAGCGGCTCGCGGTCGTATTGGCGATGACGCGGGCCAAGGTCGTCTTGCCCGTTCCCGGCGGGCCGGAAAGGATAATTGAGGAGAGCTGGTCCTTCTGGATGGCCCGCCTGAGGAGGCGGCCGGGGCCCACGATGTGCTCCTGCCCCGCGAACTCGTCCAAGTTCCTCGGACGCATGCGCGACGCGAGGGGCTCGCTCGAGGCGGGGCCGGAGGCTTCGCTCGCGGCCGCGGAGAAGAGCTCGTCTGCCGTTTAGCGCTACTCCGCGGTCAGGTCCGACCAGGAGCTTCCGTCCCAAGCGCTCGAGTACAGGCCGTAGTAGCTCGTACTCGTGGTGCCGGGGGAGACGGAGATGAAGAGCCTGCCGCTTGAAAGGTCGCCGTCGTAGAAGAAATCGTGGATGGGGAAGGCGCTGACGGTCGTATTGTAGACGGCTTCGTGACCGGCGACTCCGCCGTCGTAGTCGCCGAGGGCCCAAGAGTCCCAAACGCCTTCGTAGTACCCGACGGCGGCCGTATCCTCGTCGGAATCTGCGTCGGTGCCGGCCAGGAGCTGGTAGCTCGAAGCGCTCAAGGGAACCTGGATGGCCTTCGTTAGGGGCAAGGAGGCTATCGCGTTCGTAGCGTAATCGCTGCCCCTGTAGAGACTGCCGGAGTAAGTAGCTACATAGACTACTCCGCCGGTATAGGAAATATCCCAGATGTCGGAGATGCTGGCAAAAGAGTCGATTACGGAGGCCGCGTCGCTTCCGTCGGCTGCGGTCCCGCGGTAGAGCTGGTTTTCGGAGGCGAACCAGTATAGGGGAGCGGGGCTGGCGCCCGATTCGTAGATCACGCCGCGGATAGTCTTGTCCGTGGCCGGGGCGAAGTTGGACACTGCCGCGAAGGCGGAGCCGCTCAGTAGGTAGAGGCTATATGAGCTCGTTTCTGCCGTCGAGTCGTAGACGTGGTTCTCTGCGAAAAGGCTGGGGCCGGCAGCATAGAGGCGGTCGAAGCTCGTGCCCGTGGGCAGGCTGACCTGTGTCCAGACTGATCCTTCTGCGCCGTCCCAGGAATAAAGCTCGCGGTTGTCGCCGTTCTCGAGGAGGACGTAGATGGTGCCGGTCGAGGAATCCCCGACGAGGACTGCGGGCCCGAGGACCGAGTACTTGGAGATTCCGTCGACCTCTACCTTGGACCAGGAGTCGGATGCTACCGCGCGGCGATTGAGGGTCGAGGTCGTCGCGTAATAATAATCGCCCAGGCGGAAGGCGTTCTTGACCTGGGTCTTCTGAAAGACCTTGGTGCCTACTTGCTTCGTCTCGTCCTGGATAGTCTTGAAGATGCCGTTGGAGTTGTCGCAGGAGGCGGCTAGGAGTATTGCGGCCGCGAGGGCGGCCCAGCAGGTTGTTCTCATGACGGGCTCCTACAAATGGTAGACGGCTGCGATGGAGGTCTCGACGAAGCCGGCATATTGGCTGAGATATGAATAATCGCCGTAGTGGACTTCAGGCACGAACCAAAGGTAGCCTTGAAGCCCGAGGCTCCATCCGGAGCTGATTCGCCAATAGGCCCCAACTCCCGCCTTGGCGAAAGGATCGAGGATGCCCTTGCCGTCATACCTCATGAGGTAGGCGCCGAATTCACCGAGGATGGAGAACTCGAAGGGCAGTTTGGTCCACCAATACGCGGCCGTGAGGCCTAAAGGCGCGATGAAGAGGGAACCTCCGCCTATCGTACCGTTGAAGGCGCCGGAGATATTCCCGCCTAGGGCGAATCCTCGGGCGATGAAATTTTGGTAGGAAAAACCGAAAGACCCGCCGAGATCGAGATTGTCTACACCACCGCCCGTCTTCTCTACGAGGAAAGCGGGGATTTGCAGGCCCACGGAGATGCCGATCAGTTGCTCGCCTGGTAGAAAGGGGTTGACAGGTTGGTCTTCGCCTTCGGGCAGCTCGACCTTGGGCGAGGAATTGCCTGGCGGGGTGTCAGCGGTCGCCGGGGAGACATCCTGGGCCGAGACCGTCGCGATAGGCAGGAGGAGCAGCGACGCGGCGAGGAGCGCGGCGCATAATGGCTTCATGGGACCTCCGTATTCTTTCCTCCGGACTATAGCATGGAGGGGGTACCTTGAAAAGGCGCGGCTCCCCCCCGAGGTTACGCGCAGGTCGCCGAAGGCGA
>DBTW01000103.1:20143-29261 GCA_002307245.1 Spirochaetaceae bacterium UBA1306
CCATTTCCCTGCGCGCTAGCGAAGCTCCCCTGGCGTCATGAGGCCGAGAAGTGTAGAGTATGGCCCTGATGATTAGAAGGCGAGGTAGTGTCCATGAAGAACGTGTTCGTCCCTGCGGGCGACCGGGGCCTTGGGGCTGAGCTTCTCGGTCAACTCCGCATATACGGAATCACTGTCCGGGAGGTCGAGGGCGTGGCCGATGTCGCCCGTCTCACGGCGTCCATCGGATCGGGACTATTCCTCATCGACGCGGCCAAGATCGATCGCGAGCCGGCCTTCGTCGCGGAGATAATCAAGCTCAAGGAAAGCCTGGGGAATTCGCTGCGCGTGCTCTTCTATGCCGACAAGGACGATTTCGACGCCAGGCTGAAGACGGTCCGGGCGGGCGGCGAGGCTTTCTTCCAGCTGCCCGTAGATGCCTGGCGGCTGGCTGAGAAGGTCGACGCCCTCTTCAACGAACGCGAGCTCGAACCGTATCGCGTGCTCATCGTGGACGACGATCCCGAGCAGGTTGCCTACAACTCCGAGGTGCTATCTCGGGCCGGGATGAATACCGCGACCGCGACCGATCCCACCCAGGTGATACCCCTCCTCGTCGAAACCAAGCCAGATATCATCCTCATGGACATGTACATGCCGCAATGCACGGGACCCGAGCTGGCGGGCATAGTGCGGCAGCATGAGGCCTTCGCGGCCATCCCGATCATCTTCCTGTCTGTCGAGCGGGATTTCGAGAAACAGATCTCGGCCATCCGGCGCGGCGGCGACGAATTCCTCGAGAAGCCGATCAAGCCCGAGCACCTCGTGAGCAGCGTCGCCATGAGGGCCGAGCGGACTCGGGCTATCCGCTTCTACATGGAGCGCGATTACCTCACCGGCCTGCTCAATCATACCACCCTGACCGAGCGGCTCTCGAACGAGGTCCTTAGGGCCCGGCGCTCCGGAGCCGTCATCTCATTCGCGAAGATCGATATCGACAGGTTCCGCGACGTGAACGAGCGCTACGGGCACCTTACCGGCGACCGGATCCTCAGAAGCGTATCGAGGCTGTTGGCCGAGCGTCTCCGGAGGACCGATATCATCGGACGCTTTGGAGGGGAGGAATTCGGCGCCATACTGCCGGGCGCCGATTGCCGATGCGCCGCCAGGCTCATCGAGGAGCTTCGGGATAGCTTCGCCCACCTATCGCATCGCTTCGAGGATCGTTCCTTCACCCTGACCCTTTCAGCGGGGATCGCCAGCTATCCCGACTTCGTTGGGCCCATGGACGTGATCGAGGCGGCCGACCGGGCCCTCCGGCGGTCCAAGGAAAGCGGCCGCGACCGAGTCACCGTGGAGTCTTCCCGCGCTTGAGCCGCCCCGAAGGAGAGATCGGGGGACCGCTGCGGCGCCGCGACCGCGCCAGCTCGTGCCAGCTCGCGGCGGCGAAGGGATCGGCGGACAGGCGCAGCCCGAATAGGACGAGCGAGCAATCGACGAAGGCGAGCGCGGGTGGATCGGGTAGTATCTCATGGAACAAGGAAGGGCCTTCCTCGACCGAGCCTTTTCCTTCGGGTTTGCTGCAGAGGAAGAAGCCGATGCCGGGCATTATGATCGGTTCTTCCGTCCCGGCGCAGCCGAGGGCGGCCATGGCCGCAACGGCATTGGCTAGCAGGGCCGAAAGCGGACCGACTATTTTTAGGTAGAACGAGGCTTCAGCTATTATGAGGCCTGAGGCGGAGAAGCGTCCCTCCACGCCCTCCCATGCGCGCTCGATTATGGATGAGCGCTTCGATGCCGGGCTCGAAACAGGCGGGGAGGCGAAGGCCAGGGGCAGGGCATCGGGAAAGGCGAGGGCCGATCCCTGGGCGAAGCTCGAGAATATTTGCCGCCGATAAAGGTTGAGATCGCGAGCGATATTGCCGGGCGGCTCGAGGGCGAGCATGAGGACGCGGGCGGCCCGATTCGGGGATCCTAGGTCGTGGGAAGAGTTTACGGCAATTTGCAAAGCCACGGATCCATGATACAATTAATCAACGCGGGAGTAAAGGAAAGGGCATGGAGCGCAAAGTAGAGAGGCTCGCCAAGGCTATCACCGAGGCCATATCGCGATGGGATACCGTAGAGTGCGTGACAATCGGGGAGCATTCCGAAACCGATGCGCTGGATCCCAATTTCGCGCTCGTGCTCGATGTCTACCTTAGGGGCTCGCCGCCGACCGTGGAGGAAAGGCAGCATGCCTTCGCGCAGGCAGTGGGGCAGCCGGGTGCCTTCGAGAGCGCCATATCGCGCTCCAAGGACCGTTTCTTCATCGACGAGATCCCCATCAGGGTCGAATACAAAAACCTAGAGATGATCGACGACGTCATCGGGCGCAGCAAGGGCGCCGATTCCCAGCTCGTTTGGGTCCTCAAGAATTCCGGGACCTACATCTTCTATCGCATCAAGAACTCGCGCGTGCTCTACGAGAAGAGCGATTGGATAGATCGAGCCCGCCGAGACATAGGCTGCCTCCCCGAAGGCTTCTGGGACGGGCTTCGCCTGGCCTTCATGGCCAAGATGGAGCATTACCTCTCGGACCTGGGGGCTGCCTCCTTCAACAACGACGGTTACTTCTATAGCGTCTCCCTCGCGGGCTTCCTCAGGTACGCCGCCGCCTCGCTTTTCATGGCCAATCGGCGCCTCGAGCCCTCGAACCGTTATGTCAACGAGCAGCTGCGCACCTTGCCGAAGCTGCCGGGCGATTTTCCCGAGCGTTGGGAAGCCCTCCTGCGGACCGATACGGACCTCAGCGGGAACCAAAGGAAGTACAAGCTCGCCGAGCTTCTCGCCCTCAGCATCATCTCCCTTAAATGACCGATCTCCATCGCCGCATGCCCGCTTCGCTCTCGAGCGGAATGGCGCTCCCCTTGAGCGGGCAAGCGCTCAAGGCGGCTTCTGTCCTCTTGGCCCTGGCCATCGCCAGCTCCTGCTCGGCTCGGCCCGTCGACTCTTTCAAGTGGGTGGACCGGCGCGGGCAGGAGCTCCGCTTCGTCGAGGCTTCGCCTCGCCACGAGGGGAGCGAGGGACTGTTCTCGGCCGGGCAAGCCTCGAAACGCTTCGTCCTATCCTCGACGGCGAGGCTCGAGGCCGGTTCGACCATCGTCTTCGAGCTGCGACGAGGGACCGAAGCCCAGACCGCCGAGCCTCGAGCGACTCTATCGGCGAGCGCCAGGGCCGACGGCGGCTCGCCCTTCGCCATAGCCGCCTTTCCCCTGTCGCCGGGCCTATCGCGCCTCGCCCTGGCCCTCGACTTGGGAGAGGACCTATCCTCTGTGACGATTTCGGCCGAGGGGGATGCGCCTTCCTTCGAGCTCCTGTCCATAGCCTTAGAGAAGCCCTTCAAGGGCATAGAGAGGGACGGTCCCGAGCTGCGGGTCTCCTCGGGATTCACCCTCGCCCAGGGACAGGGCTATAGCGAATTTTCCATAGCCCATCCCTTCGCCGGCACGAACGGATCGCTTGCGGGAGGGGAAAGACGGGGCATCCTCCTGCGTTACGCGCCCTCGTCGGTCGATGCCGCCCTAAAGCTATCGGTGAGGCGGCCCGGCGGCGCGATCGCATCATATGCTCTTCGCCCGCATCCCGCGGGGACAAGCACCGTACTGGACGGGAGCGTCGTGGCCGAGGACGCCGAGCTCATCACGCTGCGCGCTCCGCTCGGTATCTCGCTCGGGGCCTTCTTCGCAGAGGATCTTGGCCAGAACGACTACGCCTTGGCCGACTTGGGGCGCGTGCTCCTGTCGGGCCCGGGAGACGGAGACTACTCGGTCTATCGCTGGGACATGATCCCCTCGGTCTTGGTTTTCGACTTCAAGGATTACGCGACCCAGGATAAGTATCTAAAGAGGCTGGCCTTCTTCGTGGAGAAGATCGGATATCGTGGGATCCTACTACGGGACGGGGACATAGCCCCGCTGCACGGATGGAACGCCCACGATTATCGCGCCGAGGACCTCGCCTCGTTTTTCCAAGCCGCCAAGGAGAAAAATTTCCCTTTGGGAGCAGAGGAGAAGACTCTCGAGAGCGCGTTGATGGGCTCAGGCGTCATCGCCCAATCGGGGAGCGGTATTGTGGCCGGACACGGGGCCATAATCTCCATCACGAGGGAAACTAGCGACGCGCTGCGATGGACCTTCGCCGTCCATGAATCGACCCATGCCATATTCTTCGCCGATCCCGAGTATAGGAAATTCGCCCAATCCGTCTGGGCATCGGTCGAGCCGGGGGAGCGCTGGTTCTGGAAAGTCTATTTCGGCTGGAAGACCTACGACGTGGCCTCGGACTACCTCATGGGTAACGAGTTCCAGGCCTATCTGTTGCAGCAGCCCGTTTCGATGGCGGAGGAGTACTTCACGCGGAGCAAGCCCGCTGAGCTACTCGAGAAGCATCCCGAGCTGAAGGCGCAGGTCGAAGAGTACATGGCCCGCTACGGGCCGAGCTTCACGAAGCGCGCCAAGCAGCTCGAGGATTGGCTCTTCGCCAAGTACGGGGTCAAGGCCGGACGCACCGTATTCCTCACATCATCCAAGAAATGAGCTCAGGGCCGGATCGGCGTTATCCGCGCCGGCCTGCTTCCTCGGCCAAGGCCGCCTCTATCGTCAGCAATGCCCAGGACCTAGTCGTCTCGAGCAGGCCAGATGCATCCATTCCACGCAGGGCGGGATCCGAGCCGGCCCTGCCGGTCTCGCGCTGGAAGGCGCTGGCAGAGGGGAGCAGCGTAGTCCAGAGATCCCTCTCTCTTGGGGTCAGGGACAGCAGATAGCTGATGGCCGGGTTGCGGGGTGGAGGCAGGGCACGAAGATCCTTGGCGTATAGCTCGAGGAAGGCGGCGGCGGGGCAGGGGGCGCTGCCGGCCGCGAAGACCCTGCGGAGTCTCGATTCGGGCCTCTTCCTCGCGGCCGGCGCCTTGATGCTTACGCCCTTGCCGGGCAGGGGCTGGATCCGCATGGGCGACTTGGCGGCGAAGTTCTCGAGATGCACTCGATACGCCATCAAGGGCTTGGTGAGATAGCGCGAATAGATTTCCCCGCCCGGTCCCTTTCCCAACTCGGTTTCCATGTCGGAGCCGCGGAACAGGAAGCCCGAGAACAAGGACTCCATGGGCGAGAGCCTCGACTGGGACTGGTCGAAATAGCCGTATATATAGGTGCCGCGCGCATAGCTCTTGCCCTCGGGATAGGAGAAGTCCGCTCCGGCGAGGAGGGCGGTCTCAGCCCCGAGAGCCTCGGCTAGGGACAGGGCCGCGTGGGTGACGTTGCCGCCCGAGGTGTCGAGCGCGGGGAAGGGACGCCAATTCGCGGACACGTAGGCGCAGAAGGGATGTCCGGAGGAAAAGAAGCTGACCGAGTCGCCGAGCCTGCAGAGGGTCGACGGCGAGGCGAGGTCCAGGAGAAGGGGCATGCCCTTGGGTATGCCTCCCAGGAAATGGTAATAGCTGATGTGCTGGCAATCGATGGAGACCACGGCGTCGGGGCGCAGCCCCCTTCCGACTAGAGCGGGCATGCTCGTATCCGTCGCGATGAGGAAAGCCCCGCCGGCCTGGGCTTCCCGCAGGGCGGGTATCTGCGCCTCGAGCGAGGGGCCGGCCGCCGAGACGGCGGCGCGCCTGATGGGCGGGAGGGTCGCCGTGGATCGCTCGGCCGCGAAAAGGTTGCGGACAGCGTTCTTGAACCAGAGCTTGCCGAAGAAGGCCTGGACGCTGTAATCGTCGGAGATGCGCTTGAGGACGTCCTTGAGCACCGCCGTCGAGCCGGCGAAGGGCTCGGGGTCCAGGTCGACTCTTCCCCGCAACGGCAGGCTTCTGATGTCGCCGGCCAGGGGGGGGACGTAGAGCGAGAGCAGCAAGGCGCCGAGCTCATCCGGGCTCGGGTCGAGGAGCAGGGAGAAGCGCTCGTCTATGAAGAGCTCCGATAGGTCGATCTCCTCGAGGATGGCCCTGAGCATCGGGGCGGAATGCTCGACCGCGACGAGCCCCGTCGTGAGGCTGGAGGCGAGATAGCGCTTGAGGAGATAGCCTGCACCTATGCCGAGGGCCACGATGAAGCCGCCCGCCGGTCGGGCCGCCTCGAGCCGCTCGGCTTCGCGTTCGGGGTCGACGAGTGAGTGGAGGGGCGCCTCCCTACCGTCCCTGACGACCACGGGGACGGGCAGCCCGCTGCGCGAGGCCTTGATGCGGATGGAGGGATCCGGCTCCGCGTCCATGAGGCGCTCTCCGAGGCTCGCGTCGGAGCGCGAGAGGGCAAGGAGATTGCGGCGGAAAATCAGATCGCTCAAGGCCGGTGACTCCTCTCTAAGCGCGAGATGAACGATACGCAGGCACGCTCGAGATCGAGGGCGGCTGGGGCCGGATTCCCGCCGCCTAGGGCGGCCCGGCGCGAGGCCGCGTAGTCGACGATATCGATGGACCGGAGCAGCTCCGCGATGCCGCGATCAGGCAGGCGGCCCCGGCCCATGTCGGCGGCGGCCGCCGCGGCCCTCTCCTTCCAGGAAGCGAGCCGCTCCGAAAGGAACGCGTTGCGCGACTGAGCTTCCGGAAGGGAGAGCTCCTGGGCCAGGGGGCGCTCTCGACCGGAGCTTGCGGCGACGAGCTCCGAAAAGCCCCGGGCGTCGAGCGCGCCGAATCCGGGAAGCTCGACGGGCGAGGGATAGAGGCGGAAGAGGCGGCCTGCCATGGAAAGGGCGTCCAGCCTCAAGGCCGAGGCGTATGCGAGGAGGCTTCGAGAGCTTCGCCAGGCTCCGCCAGGCAGGGGCAGGGGCGAGGAGGCCATGCCCCTTTGCCATGTCCTGCCCTCCTGGGGCGAGAGGCGCGAGACGCCTGCGGAGAGGATCGAGTCGAAGCCATGGGGGCTTGCATGGTCGATGGCGCCGATCGAGGCGAGGTCGAGCCCCGCAGCGATGACGGGGCCGCTAGTCAGGCGCGAGGCCAGGCGGAGGGCCGTCCCGCTCACGGTGCCGTGGGCGGGTATGGCGAGAGGTCGCGATCCGAGGCCCGGCAGGAGCTCTGACTCGGCGAAGCTGCCTTGGTCCAGGAGAAGGATGGGTGAGCTGCCGTAGATTGAGGCGGAGGGGAGTGCGGTCAAGGCGGTCGCGAGGGGAAGCGGGTGCGACGCGAGGGAGTACAGGTGGAGCCGGCTCCAGTAGCCTCCATCGGTGGACACGACGATATCGGGTTCCAGGCCGGCGGCCCGGCAGGCGGCGAGAGCCGAGGATACCGCGATCGCGTAAAAGCTCCGGGGGGAGCCGGCTATCGAGGAGAGGGCCGGGCGGAGACTCGGCCCGGCGGCCACGATGAGCACAGGGGCCTCCGTGGGAGAGGCGATGCAAGCCCTGCCAGCCTGGAGAAAAGAGGCGCAGGCGTTGGCTATCCATCGCTTGCCCATGGACTTGACCGTGGCTGTTGACGAAGCCAGTCGGTCGAGTGAGGAGGCGACCGCCTTCCTGGCCGCCGATGCCGCCTCAGGAAAGGCCCTGATGGCGGGCTCCCATTCGAGGACGGCTACGCCCGAGATCGAGTCCTCGTCCAGGCATGTGTCGACGAAATCCTCGAGCCCTATGCCGGACGATGGGTACCAGGACGCGTCGGGCTCGCCCAGGGCCAGGCCCGAGAAGTCGCTCGAGAACTGGATTGATACGATGCGGGCGCCTGGGAGGATGGAACGAATCGCTGGGGATAGGTAGTCGAGGCAGGGGCCGAGCAGAAGAACCGAGGAGGGGCGGGACTCGCCGATCGATGATAGCGCGAATCGCCGAGCCTCGCGATCGGGTTCATAGCGCGAATGGAGCCAAACGCCGCGTGCGGAGCAGGTAAGGCCGCCGCTGCGCGAGTGAATGAGAGAAAGCTCCATGTCAATCGTGGAGGAATCGCGTCAGGCTGTCGAGGGCGTCCTCGGAAGAGTTATCCAGGCGCATCGCCCTCGCCGAAGGAGGCGCCGCCGCCGAGAGGAATGGAATGATCCTACGGAGGGTCTTCGAGAACTGGAAGAGGACTAGGTCCGGATCGGAGGGCGAGGACGAGCCGAGGATGCAGGCGACGGAAGTATCGCCTGAGGCGAAGGCGGCGCCACCCTGCGAGAGGATCCTGGAGCAGGCCGCGAGCAAGATGGATCGGCAGGTTTCCGGGCGGACGCAGCGAAGGCTTTCGTCGTAGGAGGCCGCGGGAGGAAGATCTAAGCGGAAGACCGTCGATACCGGATACTTCCTGGAAAGGTCGAGAATATCGCGGGGGGCTTGGGAAGAAGAACTGGACATGGAAAGGGCGGGTAGATTCGAGCCTACGGACGCAAGGAGTCGGCCGAGCCTCTCGAGAAGGCCCGATGGCGTGGATTCGAGCCGGTCATCGTGGTAGATCCACAGTCCGGCTAGGCATGAAGCGGACCATATCGACGTGGCGCGAAGCGGCAATCCCTGCTGAACGCCGAGGACTTGGCCCACGAGGGCTCGCGCCTCGCTGCCGAGCGGATCGCTGGGCAACGAGGAAAAAGGGGCTATGGAGGCAGGTATCGAGTCATCGGAGCTAGCGGGAAAGCCGAGCCCGGCGGCGAGAGCCAGGAATTCGCCCTTCGGTATGAAGAGGGAAAGTGCCGCGAGGGGCAATGATTCGGAAAGCCTCGACCAGGCGAGGAGCAGGGAATCGTGAAAGGGCGGGAGCTCCGCGAGGCTTTTCTCGAGATCTTCCCAAGCATCGGAAGGAAAGGGCTGGTGCAAAGCGTTGGATGAGGACTCGGAAACAGCCATAGAGATAGACTCGTTCGCGGCAGCCGTCGCCTTCGCGAAGAGGCTGCCGTGAGCGGTCAGCGGAGTCTCTTTAATAGGCTTGCCGCTGGTCGCCTTCTCGAGGAGGCTCATTTCACACCAAACCCAGTTCCTCGAAGAGCTTTTTATACGTGTCGAAATATTCCGATCGGGCGAATTCCTCGATTTTTTCCTCGGGCAGCGAATCGAGGAGCTTGTCGAGATAGGAGAGTACACTGCGGATTTCGGACTTAAGGCGATCGCCGTCCTCGCCTTGCTTGGGGGACTCGGCCTCTACGGCGACGGGAGCCTTGGCGGGCGTGGCCTTGGGGCGGGCGGATATGGGCTCGGGTTCGGGTTCGGGTTC
>DBTW01000103.1:29518-32797 GCA_002307245.1 Spirochaetaceae bacterium UBA1306
TCGGGTTCGGGTTCGGGTTCAAATAGGGACTCGGACTCCGGGAGAGCCTCGGCTTCAGGCAAGGGTTCGAGGGCTTCGTCCTCGGTCCCGAGGATGAGGTCCTCCTCGTCCATAAGGGGCGCGCTTTCCTCGAGGGGGCTTACTTCGTCGAGGCTCATATCGAGGCTTTGGGTAGAGAGGCCGTTCGTATCGAGGGAGGAGAAATCCGAATCGGAAAGCTCGGTGATTTCCTCGGCGTCCATGAGCTCTGATACCTGAGACGGCTCGGCGATAAGCTCGGAATCGGATTTTTCTTCATGAAGATTGATCTCAGCGAAGTTTGGCTCGTCGATCTCGGGTATAGCTTCGAGAAATTCAGCATCGCTGGGCTTCTCTTCCGGGCTAATGTACTCGGGGCCGGCTTCGATATCGAGGGTGATCTCCTCGACCTGGGGCTCGGTGCCCGCCAGGGGAAGCTCCTCGTCGATGTCCAGGCGAGGTTCGAGATCCTCGGTCTCCAGATTGAGCTCGGAGAGATCGGGTTCAACGAGTGGCTCGTCGGAGGGGGGAGGCGTCCCCAGGTCTAGGTCCTCGATCCCTGCCTCCCCGAGAGGAAGGTCGGGACTCTCGAGGTAGGAGGTATCGTCGGGGGCGGGCGTCTGGGGCAGGACCCCTTCGTCAGCCACCAGATCGAGCACGTCGCCGCCGATGGAGGGGGGAGCCACCTCGTCGACGCTGTCTTCCTGGCCTAGGCGTACTTCCTCGATTGCGGGCTCGATGGCGGCCGAGTAGTCGCCGGTCTCGGGAAGGAGAGATTCGTCCAATAGACCCAAGCCATCGGGGGGAGTATCCTCGGCCGAAGAATCCATCTCGAGGTCGAGAGGCTGTTCGGTCTCGGCCAGCTCTTCGGTGAAATCGGCGGTATTGAGGATATTGTCGAGCTCATCGCCCGTTAGGGCTATTGTCTCGTCCTCCTCGTCGTCGAAGAAACCGCCCGAGGGGCCTTCCGATTGAGGAGGTTCGGCCTCTTGAGCCTCGGCCGGCTTGTGCGGGATGGCCTCGGCTGAAGCAACCACGTCGCCGATCTGGGATTTCAGCGAGACGAGCTCGCCGCGTATGCTCGAGAGTTCGTTGGCGATTTTTAGGAGAATTTCGGTAGAAAGGTCTGGAGATGAAGAGTCCCGAGGGCGGGAGGCTGAGGCCGTAGGGCTAGGAGATATCTGGGGCACGGGATCGGAGAGCTCGCGCTCCACGGCGGATACGTCGTCGAAATCGGGGACGGCGGACGAAGCTTTCGATCCGTCGGCTGAGAGGAAATCGTCGAATTCCGTGACGGCCTCGAATCCCGGCTCGGAGGCTGCGGACGAGGAAGGAGGCGCCGCGACGGCCGCAGGCTCGGGACCAAGGTCGTCAAAATGGAGGTCGATATCTAAGGGCTCGAAATCGGCGGAAGAATCCTTGGAAGCGGGGGAAGCGACCGTATCCTCGACATCGAGGAATTCGGCGGTGACATCGTCAATGCCGGAGCCGAAGTCGGAGGAAGGCGCGGGCCTCGCAGTGGAGCCGGAAGAAGGGGCGAGGGCGGGCTCTTCGGCGAGGTCCAGGAATTCGGAAGAGACGTCCTCGATCTCGCCGGCTGGCGAAGCCGGGGGAGCTGGTTCGAGGCCTTCCACGCTGCTCATGTCGATCTTGTCGTCGGGTCTGAAGGAAGGAGCTTGACTGGGAATATCGAACTCGTCCAAGGATATGTCGATAGTCTCGGAGAGATCGCCGGAATCGCCAGCCTGGGAGGAGGGATCGGACGGTAGGAGGGATTCCTCAAGGGGAGGCATATCCTCGATGTCCGGAAGGGGACCGACGCTCTCGGACTCGGAAGAGGGCTCGAACTCGGTATCGAAGGAACCGAGGAGCTTCTCCTCGTCGGCGGAGAGGAAGGATTCCTCAGGTACCGAAGCGGCTTCGAGGGGCAGATCGAAATCCGAGTCCCCGGAGTCGGGGATTGATATTTCCTCGGCGACATCCTGCGGCTCAGCCTTAACCCAGACGCCGTATTGCTCGAGCTCACCCTTCGGTGCCCCGGAACGCGGCGATGCGCTCTTAGGTTCAGGATCGGGACGTATGGCCATGGTTACTCCGTTACGGGCGGTCGTTAGTACAGTATCGGCAGATCTTTGCCGCGCATTAACATAGGCATATAAAGAGCGGTTTTCGCGCGGCAAACCGCGTTCATGGACCGCACTCCACTCTAAGCGTGGTAGTTCAGGTTGTCAATAATCGCTTCGGGGAGCTTAGATACGAATTAAGGAAAGGCCGGTAAAGGCCGTAAATGTTCATAATGAGTCTCGAGACCTGGAGCGGCTCGAAGAGCGCCCCGGAAAGCCTCCGGCGCAGTCTTCCACGCGCCGGAAGTCGCATCGCGATGTCCCTCTACGCCGGGCTCGCGGTCTATTGCGTATTATCGGTCCTTTGCGGACCGGCGGGCCTGACGGCGTATAGACGCCTCGAGGAGCGCAAGGGCGCGATGCAGGCGAACCTCGTCGCGCTCGAATCCATCCGCGGCAAGCTCGCCGCCGATCTGGGCTCCCTTAAGTCCGATCCGGATAGGCTTGCCCGGGAGGCCAGACGCCTCGGCTACCTGCGCGAAGGCGAAACGGCCCTGATCCTGGGAGATTCGACGGAACGGGCCGAAGCGATCGAAACAGGACGGATCCTGCCCTATGCCGAGCCGCCCTCGGTGGGCGATATGGCGCTCAAGCAGATATCGCTAGGGGTTTGCCTGGCCGTGATGGCATTTTTGTTCGCGCGCAAGGATCCCGAGGCGCGCCCGAGGCGATAAGGGCCTTTGCCCACTCGAATCGGCGCCTCAGCGATACAGCCTGGTCCAAGTCGCGTCCCTCACGTAGTTGTTGTCTATGGTGACGGCGCCTTTCTCGTTGACCGTGACGAAGACCGACTCCTTGACTCCGCTCAGGCTCTTGCCGTCGAGGGAAAGGGAGAATAGCCATCGCCATGGGCGGGCGGATTGCGCGACCGTCCGCGCGGATTTGAGGTCTAGGCTAGGCCGGTAGAAGTCGGCCGAATTGGGCTGATTCTGGGCGATCGCGACGGTTGAGCCCTCGATCGTCGCCTTGAGGGCCATTCGGACGCCTGAGGATAAAACCGCGAAGCCGCGGCCATCGGGCGTGATGGTGACGCGATCGACGTTCTTGTCTCCCTTCCAGGTACCGGCCACGCGGGACAGGGTGGGCGATTGCTGCGCCGCGGCGGGCGCGGCGGGCGCGGAAGGCGCGGAAGGCGCGG
>DBTW01000103.1:33067-36924 GCA_002307245.1 Spirochaetaceae bacterium UBA1306
AAGGCGCGGAAGGCGCGGAAGGCGCCGCGGCGGCGACGGGCTGGGCATCGACTTTATCGAAGAGGCTACGCGTTAGGCGTTTCGAGGCGAGTATGAGGTCGTTGACCGAACCGAAGGTATCCGAGACGCTCTTTTTCTCGCCCGAGGGGACTTTCGTCACGTCCATAGCCAGTACGATGATACCGCCGAGCTTGGCGGACTTGCCGGAGAGGATATAATCGGCGGTTAAGGGCGTGATTTCCTTGGCTTGCCCGAGTTCTACGGCCATCTCGGCTTCCCTTAACGCCAACTCTTGCCCGCCCTCGTCGATGACTCGGAACATCCGGAGCTCGATGACGTAGCTCGTCACCAAGGTCTGTAGGGCCGAGGCCTCGTTGGGCAGCAAGCCGTCCCCCGTGAAGCCTGAGACGCGAAGCACGCGTGGTAAGGCTTGGGCCGATAGCGGCCCAAGCGCGACCAGGAAGAGCATGGCGAGAAAGGCCAAGGTCGAAGGGCGGCGTAGGGACATCTATTCCTCCGGCGTTCCTTAGTTGAGGATACCGCTTTGGGGATCGGGCGTCTGGCCTGGCGCGGGGCTGGTCTCGGATCCCTGCGGTTGCGGCGAGCCGGTTTCCGACGATGCTCCCCCAATGCTAAAGCCGGGTAAATTAACTTTCAAGGTCGAGTCCAGCTTAGGTCTGTCGCTGAGGCCGCGGATCTGGCCGCCGAGCTTTTCGATCAGGGTGCGATCGCGTTCCGCGCTCAGATTATGCCAATCGCAGAGCTTGTTGGGCTGGGTGCCTTCGTAGAACAGCAGGGTCGTGGTGCCCTGATTGCAATAAGGCGTCGGCAGGAGGCCGGTGACCGAGCAGACCGTAGCCTCTACCAGGCCCGTCTGCGGTCTCTGGAAGCTCTTGGGCGGCAATCCCTTGTTGATGTCCTTCATATAGTTCGCCCAATAGAAGCCTGCCACGGTCGCGCCCGATTGGGTCGTGCCGAGGGAATTGCCCGGTCTGTCGAAGCCGAACCAGATGGCCGTCGTGTAATAGGGCGTGAAGCCGACCGTCCAGGCGTCGGCCCAGTTTTGCGTGGTACCGGTCTTGCCCGCCGCGGGGATCGTATATTTCTTGCCGGTGGCGTCGGTATAGGTGAAGTAGCTGCCGTTACCGGTCCAGCCCGCGAGGGTTCCGTACTTCACGACTTTCCCGAGCATGTCGACCATGACCGCCGCGTTCTGCTGGCTGATCACCTGCAGGGCCGAACCCTTCTTCTTCTGCTGGGTTCGGAGGTCCTTCTCGGGCTCGAGGATGATTCGGCCGTTGCGGTCCTCGACCGAGCGGATGGCTATGGGCGTCACCTCCCGGCCCTGGTTCTCGAAGACCGAGAAGGCCCTGGCCATCTTGAGGGGCGATACGCCGATTACGCCCAGGCCCAGGGGATAGACGCGGGGAAAGGTCCGGCGGATCTCCTCGGGATCGGTGATGTCGAGGAGGGCGGCCGCGCGGTCGATGGCCGCGTCGAAGCCGATGGAGTCCAGGATCTTGAGGCTGGGTACGTTCATGGACTGGGCGAGGGCGTACCAGGTGAGCACCGGTCCCTCGAATTTCCCCTTGTAGTCGAGGGGCGTATACGGCGTGCCGTCCTCGTTGTGGAAGACCACCGGCTCGTCGTAGACGAGGGTAGCCTCGGTGAATTTGCGCGAGTCTATGGCCGCCGAGTAATAGAGGGGCTTGAAGCTGGATCCGGGCATCAGCTTGGACTGGGTAGCCCGGATAAGCTGGTTGGCCTCGTCGAACTTGGAGCCCCCCACCATGGCGGTGATGTGGCCGGTATCGGGCTCGATCGTGATGAGGGCGCCCTCGACGATCGTCTTGTCGAGCTCGGACTTGACCTTGACCGAGCCCGCGTTCGCGAGGGACTTGAGCGAGGGAAGGCCGAAGAGCATGGCCATGGAGTCGACCGTCGGGTTGATCCTCTTCTGGTAATAATCGAGGGTCTTGCCCTTCACCTTCGCGTTGGAGACGAAGAGGTCCTCTAGGTCGAAGCCCAGTCCGAGCATCTCGACGATCGGGATATAGGTGCGCTCGGCCCCACCGAGGCTCCTGCCGCTCTCGGCCTGGTAGGTAGCGTTGACCTGGCTTATGCCTTTCGCCATCCAGTAGTCGGCCCGCTCCTGGTGATCCAGATCGAGGGTCGTATTGATGACCAAGCCATCGTTATAGAGGTCGAGCGAGCCGTAGAGCATGTCCTCGAGCTGGCGGCGGACATACTCGCTGAACCAGGGAGCCTTGTCGTTCTCGCCCCGGCGGTTGTAGGCGCTGGCTGTGGTCCGCGTATAGTCGAAATTATCCCAGAACTCGGCGTATTGCTCGTCGGCATCTTTTTTCGTCGCGTAGCCGAGCTTGACCATCTCGTCGAGGAGGGCGCGCGAGCGCTTGCTGGCGTTCTGGGGGTTCTTGTAGGGATCGTACTTCGAGGGGCTCGAGAGCTGGATGGCGAGGATGGCCGACTCGGCGAGGTTGTCCTCCTTGGCCGAGTGGCCGAAGAAGTACTTGCTCGCGGCTTCGACCCCATTGACCCCCGGGCCCATTGCCATGAGATTGAGGTACTGCTCGAGTATCTCTTCCTTTGTGTACCGACGCTCGAGCTGGAGGGAGTTCCAGAGCTCTATTATCTTGCGCTTGATGCTGATTTCCCCGCGGATATCGAGGAGGGTGCCAGCCAGCTGCTGCGTGATCGTGGAAGCGCCGCCTCGGTTCGTGTGGGTCAGGACGCCGATCGCCGCGCTCACGATCCGAGGGAAGTCGAAGCCGTGGTGCTTGTAGAAGGACTTGTCCTCGCGCGTGATGACGGCGTCTATGAGGCACTTGGGCAGATCCTTGATGGAGACGATCTCGCGCTTCTCGCTGGAGAAGAACTCCGTGATGAGCCTGCCTTTAATATCGTAGATCTTCGACGGCAAGTTCATCTTGGGGCTCGTGAAATTCTCGGAATTGCGGGCATTGCTCGTCGCCGCGAGGGCGATTCCCGTAGAGACACCGAGGACTACGGCGAGGACGACGGCAGCTATAAGAAGGACTCGAGCAGCCTTCGCCGGCCTGGATGCGGGCGACATAGTTCGTAGCCTACGCCATGCCCGCCGTCTTGGTCAACTTAAAACCCGTTCTATATGGCAAGCGAAGCCGAATGGGCATAAAAAAAGGCCGGTTTTGGGGAAAACCGGCCGCCCGTAACGGGTATCGGACATACCATAGTAGACTGGGAGGGGAACTATGATCGGGTCCGATATCACTACTATCGGCATCGGGCTTCTATTATTTTACTCTGATTCGATCAGATTTTAAAGTACCGATTTTAAAGCCCAGCTACTCAACACCGGTGTAGCCTTTGATAATATCGATACATCTTCTTATATTTGCCAGTAAAGAGCATCCCGAAGCTGGGTCGTTGACACAGAATAGGGCTTTTGGTTATGGTTTCAGTATAAAATTATAGATTTACTTCCATTAGGAGGACAGGATGAAAGTCGCTATTAACGGTTTCGGGAGGATCGGCCGCCTCGTGTTCCAGGCCATCGTGGATCAGGGCCTGCTCGGCAAGGATAAGGTCGACGTCGTCGCCGTCGTCGACATCTCCACCGACGCCAAGTATTTCGCCTACCAGCTCAAGTACGATTCCATCCACGGCCGAATGAAAGCCGCGATCTCCACCAAGAAGAGCGACGCCTCCCTGCCCGAGGACGACATCCTGGTCGTCAACGGCCACGAGGTCAAGTGCGTGATGGCCGAGAAGGAGCTCAAGAACCTTCCCTGGGCCAAGCTCGGCGTAGAGTACGTGATCGAGTCCACCGGCCTCTTCTGCAACGAGAAGGCCTGGGG
>DBTW01000103.1:37239-37543 GCA_002307245.1 Spirochaetaceae bacterium UBA1306
ATCATCTCCGCTCCCGCGAAGAGCGCCGACGAGACCAAGAAGATCCCGACCTTCGTCGTGGGCGTCAACCACGAGAAGTACGATCCCGCGAAGAACGACGTCGTCTCCAACGCCTCCTGCACGACCAACTGCCTCGCCCCCGTCGTCCACGTCCTCCTCAAGGAGGGCATCGGCGTCGACAAGGGCCTCATGACCACTATCCACTCGACCACGGCGACCCAGAAGACGGTCGACGGCGTGTCGAAGAAGGACTGGCGCGGCGGCCGCGCGGCCTCCAATAACATCATCCCCTCGACCACCGGCG
>DBTW01000103.1:37814-37965 GCA_002307245.1 Spirochaetaceae bacterium UBA1306
GCGCCGCCAAGGCCGTCGGCGAGGTGCTGCCAGAGACCAAGGGCAAGCTCACGGGCATGTCCTTCCGGGTCCCGACCCTCGACGTCTCCGTCGTCGACCTGACCTTCACCGCCGCCCGCGACACCTCGATCGAGGAGATCGACGGCCTCCT
>DBTW01000103.1:38261-38385 GCA_002307245.1 Spirochaetaceae bacterium UBA1306
AAGAAGGCCTCCGCCTCCTACCTCAAGGACATCCTCGGCTACGGCGAGGAGGAGCTCGTCTCCACCGACTTCATCCATGATCCCCGCTCCTCGATCTATGACAGCCTCGCCACCAAGCAGAACA
>DBTW01000135.1 GCA_002307245.1 Spirochaetaceae bacterium UBA1306
TCGACGTCCTCGCCCACGTAGCCCGCCTCGGTGAGTGTGGTGGCGTCGGCCATCGCGAAGGGGACTTTCAGCTTCTTGGCGAGAGTCTTGGCAAGCAGGGTCTTGCCCGTGCCGGTGGGCCCGATGAGGAGGACGTTCGACTTCTCGATCTCGACCTCGGCGTGGACGTCGCCAGCGTGGGCTATGCGCTTGTAGTGGTTGTAGACCGCTACGGAGAGGGCCTTCTTGACGTAGTCCTGGCCCACGACGTATTGGTCGAGGTATTCCTTGATCTCCCGGGGCTTGGGCACGTCGCCGGTGAAGCCGGCCGCCAGCTCGGTCTCGTCCTCGGCGAGGATCTGCTCGCAGACCTTGACGCACTCGTCGCAGATATACACGCCGGGGCCCGCGATGATCCTACGGGCGAATTCGGCGCTCTTGCCGCAGAAGGAGCAGGTCCGCTCCTCGCCTTGGTTATTTTGCTTCTGCTTGGCCATGCTTCCTCCGCTCGAGAAGGCGGTCGACTAGTCCGTATTCCAAGGCTTCCTGCGCGGACATAAAGAAGTCGCGCTCCATGTCGGCCGCCACCGCGCTCGGGTCCTTGCCTGAGGCGAGGGCGAAGTAATCTATCGTGAGCTTCTTCAACCGGAGGATTTCCTTGGCCTGGAGGCTCACGTCGGAAGCCTGGCCCTGCGCGCCTCCCCAAGGCTGGTGGATGAGGACGCGGGAGGAGGGCAGGGCGAAGCGCTTGCCCTTGGCCCCGCAGGCGAGGATGAGGGCGGCCATGGAGGCCGCCTGGCCGACGCAATAGGTCTGGACGTCCGGCTTGATGCATTGGATCGTGTCGTAGAGGGCAAGGCCCGCAGTGACCGAGCCCCCCGGCGAGTTAATGTAGATCGTGATGTCCTTCTCGGGGTCCTGGGACTCGAGGAAGAGGAGCTGGGCCACGATGAGGTCGGCCGTAAGGTCGTTGATCTCGCCGTCCACGAAGACGATCCGGTCCTTCAGCAGGCGGGAATAGATGTCGTAGGACCTCTCTCCGATGCCGGTCTGCTCGATGACGACGGGCACCAGGTTATGCATTCGCTCATCCATGGCGGTATACCTCATTGCCTCAGAAATTACTCAGAATCCTTGAGCAAGTCCACGAACGATACTTTATCACCCTTTTTGAGCTTCGCGGCGGCCAGGAGATCGGCCATGAGCTTGTCCTCCTTGATCCTGTCGCGGAGGTAGTCCATGGAGCCGCGCTTCTCGTACTCGGCCTTGACCTCGTCGACCGAGAGGGAGCTCTCGGCGGCTTGGCGGGAGAATTCGGCCTCGAGCTCGGCCTCGGAGCACTCGTACTTCCCGTCCTCGGCCAGCCTCTCGAGGGCGAGCCTGGTCGTGATGGCCCTCTCGGCGGAGGGCTTCCACTCCTCGACGAGGGCCTCCCTGGTCTTGCCGGAGTAGGCGAGGATGCGCTCGAGCTTGTCTTCGGTGTCGATACCCATCTGCCGCTTGAGGTTCTCCAGGCGCATCGCCAGTTCGGCGGCGACCATGGACTCGGGCAGTTCGACCTTGGAACGGGCGAGGAGCCCCTCGACGATGGCCTTCTCCTCAAGCGACTTGAGCTTGTCGGCCAGGCGCTTCTCGAGCTGGGCCCGGATATCGGCCTTGAGGTCGGCGAGGGTCTTGTACTTCTCGGAGACGTCCTGGGCCAGCTCGTCGTCGAGGGCGGGGAGCTTCTTTTCCTTGATCTTCGTGAGCTTCACGACGAGCTTGACGGTCTTCCCGGCCAGCTCGGAGGACTCGAAGTCGGCGGGATAGGATTTCTCGACTGTCTTTTCCTCGTCCCGCTTCATCCCGACGATCTCGTCGTCGATCTTGTAGGCGTTGTAGCCCGTGCCGATCTCGAAGGTGAAGTCCTCGCGCTCGGTGCCGGCCACGGTCTGGCCGTCGACGTCGAGCTCGTGGAAGTTGACGGTGGCGATATCGCCCTTGGCGGCCTTGGCGGCCGCCTCGCGCTCGACGACCACGGCGTTGCGCTCGCGGATGTCCTCGAGCTCGCGGGCCTCGTCCTCGGGGCCGATCTCGCATTGCGGCTTCGCGACCTCGATGCCCTTCCAGTCGCCTACCTCGATCGCTGGGAACACGTCGTACTTGACGGCGAAGCTGAAGTCCTTGTCCAGGGCGAAGTCGGGCTCGCCCTCAAGGCTCGGGGTGGAGTAGCCGAGGGGCTGCTCCTTGGGGTCGGCGTCCTTGAGGGCCTCCTCGACCGCCTTCTCAAGGATCCTGCCCATCGCGTCCAGCCTGAGGCTGTCGCCGAACTTGCGCTCGAGGACGGATGCGGGCACGTGACCCGAGCGGAAGCCGTCTATGCGCACGCTTTTCGAGTACTCGCGGAGCAGGGCGTCGTATTCCTTCCTGGATTCGGCGCAGGGCACTGTGACGCTGAGCTTCACCATGGAATGCTCGAGCTTCTCGATGTTCTTGCTCGCTATCATGGACGATTCCTCTCTTTTAGGCGGAATGGACGGCCACGTTATGGCGGCCGTAGGCGCTTCGCGCGCCCTGGGACACAAGCAAAAAAAGGCGACCCGGAAGCCCGGGTCGCCTCGTCATTGGAGCGGGAAACGGGAGTTGGACCCGCGACATCCACCTTGGCAAGGTGGCGCTCTACCACTGAGCTATTCCCGCGCGAAACATACAGCCCCCCGCGCATCCGGGGATGCGAGAGAAGGGACTTGAACCCTCACGCCGCAAGGCACCAGATCCTAAGTCTGGCGTGTCTGCCATTCCACCACTCTCGCGTCGATCGGCTCTCGCCGCGCCGACGCGCCGCATGGTAAACGCAGGCCCTTTTGCTGTCAAGGCCCCGTCCATCGCCGTTTCCCGGCGAAAGCCGCGGCGAAGCGGCCTTTCTGTACCCGGATAAGAGCGGGACGGCTCTCGCCGTCCCGCCCGTATCCTATGAGCCGCGCAGGCATCGAACCTGCGACCCGCAGATTAAGAGTCTGCTGCTCTGCCAGCTGAGCTAGCGGCCCATTCATACCCTTTTGCACCGTGCGTCCGACAGGAGTCGAACCTGCGACCTACGGATTCGAAGTCCGTCGCTCTATCCAGCTGAGCTACGAACGCAACGATAGCCTTTCGGCTCCCGACCGAACCCGTTGGCGGGTGCGGCCGTAGGGTGGGTGACGGGTTTTGAACCCGCGACAACCAGTTCCACAGACTGGCACTCTACCCACTGAGCTACACCCACCGTGCAATCGGTAAGCTGAGGATGCCCAAAGCGAGGAAAAATGTCAAGTGGAAGCGGCGGTAAAAAGTCGACGCCGCCCTCGCTTCGGGCTCTTTCATTCGGGGAATCGACGTCTATACCTTAATATGCAGCGCCATGCCGCAGTTCGCGCAATAAGCCGCGGAATCCGTTTTCCTTAATCCGCTCGTGTCGATCCGATAGCCCCGCCTCGAGACGACTATCGAGCCGCAGTCCGGGCAGAGCGTATCCGAGCTCCTGCCGGGGACATTTCCGACGAAGACATAGCGGAGCTGAGCGCCCGCGGCGGCCGCGAGCGAGGCCAGGAGCGCAGGATCCGTAGGCGGCGATCGGAATTTCCATTCGGGCCTGTAGGCCGACAGGTGGAGCGGGATATCGGGGGACAGTCCGGCGATGAAGGAGGCAATCGACAGGATACCGGCTTCATCGTCGGAAATTCCCGGCACAACGAGCGTGGTAAGCTCCAGGTGGCAGATCGAGGAGGCGATGCGGATGAACTCCAGCACGGCATCCCGATCTCCGCCCAGGACCTTCTCGTAGGCATCGGCAGACCAGGACTTCAGGTCCACGTTCGCGGCGTCGGTCAGGGCCAGGAGCTCGCGTGCGGGGGTAGGGGACAGGCAGCCGTTCGTCACGAGGACGTTCTTGAGCCCGGCTCGGCGCGCGGCCGTCATCGCGTTGCGGACGAATTCGAAGTGGACGCAGGGTTCTGAATAGGTATAGGCGATGGAGGGCGCGCCCGATCGGAGGGCGGCCTTGACCAGGGATTCCGGCGAGAAAGCCTCGAGCCGGGGCGGCAGTTCCTGGGAGATGCTCCAGTTCTGGCAGAAGGGGCAGCGGAGGTTGCAGCCCGCGAAGCCGACCGAGAAGGCCGCGCTGCCCGGCAGGAAATGATGGAGGGGCTTCTTCTCGATAGGGTCGGTAGAAAGAGAGGACACGAGGCCGAAATAGGGGAGGGCCATGGCCCCGCCCTCGTTGCGCCTGACCTTACAGAGCCCCGAGGCGCCCTCGGCCAGTCGGCAGCCGTGGGGACAGAGCTCGCAGACTATGGCGCCGCCGGCAGCGGGGCGCCATAGCTCGGCCAAAGGCGGCCCCCTGTCTGGCCGCATCAGTCCCGCGCGCCCGAGAATACCCTTTCGCGGCCGTGGGCGCCCGAGAAGCGCAGCGGCTCGTCGACCTCGAAGGGCTCGTAGCGCAAGCCCCTGCTGCCCCGGCGGACCCAGAGGCGCATGCGCTGGCGCGAGGCACCGTCCTCGTCCACCTGCGAGGCGAGTTCCTCGACCCCCTGCACGTCGGCCTTGCGGAACTCGAGGATGGCGGGCGGCTCGTCGGCGGCGCCCTTGGGGTCGGCGAGGAGTATGCACTTCCCGAGGTCGTAGGGATGCTTGCGGAGGGTTCCCGTGAATGCCACCGCGTCTTGCGGAGCATTGGACTTGTAGCGGATC
Source organism: Spirochaetaceae bacterium UBA1306 (assembly GCA_002307245.1). Taxonomy (GTDB): domain Bacteria; phylum Spirochaetota; class Spirochaetia; order Treponematales; family Rectinemataceae; genus UBA1306. The sequence goes on from DBTW01000135.1 coordinate 4,687, forward strand.
AGCCCGGAAAGCGGCTCTTCCTCGAGTTGCTCGATGAAATTCATGCCCCTTACCTCCCCTGGGCCCTGCGCGCGGCGGCCCCCCGTACGATAAGTATAATCGACAAGGCGGCGGAAAGTAACAAAGCCGCATGGGCGAACCAGTCGCCCCAGCGTATGTAGACGGTCGGGGCATCGTCGCGGTAGACGGGGACCTGGACGAATTTCGACGCGGGCTCGAAGAGCGGCAGGGAGTCGATAGTCTCGCCATAGGGCCCGACGACGCAGGAAACGCCCCCGTTGGTAGAGCGGACGAGGGTCTTCCTCGCCTCTATGGCGCGGAAGCGGGCTGCCGCCCAATGCTGGATCTCCGCGCTTTCGGTCTTGGACCAGGAGATGTTGGTCAGGTTGATGAGGAGGTCGGCGTCCCGGAGCGAGAATTCTCGGCAGACGTCGGCGAAGGCGTCCTCGAAGCAGATCGGCGCCCCGAAGCGGAAGCTGCCGCCCTTGGCAGGGAGCGTGAAGATCGAGTACTCGGTACCCATCACCCAGCCCGATTCGAGACCCACCTTTTTCTGGATGAATTCCCGGAAGGCTGGGACTTCCCAGAAGGGTATGGCCTCGGCGAAGGGCACGGGATGCAGCTTCGCGTAGCTCTGGACGAGCTTGGTCTGCGGGTCGATGAGGATGGCCGAATTCGTGGCGTCGAAGGTCTCCCAATCCACGATGATCGGGGCGCCAGTAAAAAGCCAGGCCTTCGAGTCCTTGATGAAGGGGATTAGGGGGGCCTGGGCGGGATGCCTGCCGTAATAGTTCCGGAATTCGGCGTAGGGCCGCAGGAGGGTCGTCTCGCTGAAGAGGACAATGTCGGGAACGCGGGGCGCTGAGGCTATGGCCTCGCGCGCGAGGCGGATGCTCGTAGCCAGGCTTCGGTCGGCTTCGGCCTCGTCATCCTCCCAGGGATCGGAATTCTGCTGGACGAGGACCGCGTCGATGCTCCCGATCCTCTTCACGGGAATGCCCATCCGCACGAGGCCGTAGCCCAGGCAGCAGAGGAGGATGGCGAGGGCCGCTGCCGACCAGCGAAGCCGGTCCCGGCGAGCCAAGGCCCCTCCCCCGGGCGCGCCTATGCCCAGGCAAAGCTCGGCCAGGGCCGCATTGCATCCGGCGAGGACCGCCGTGACGCCGTACAGCCCCGCGAGGTCGGCGATCTGGAGGAGGGGCAGCGCTTCGGTCATGGAATAGGGCAGCAGGCCCCAGGGATAGCCGAGGAAACCTGTCGACTTGAGGTATTCGAAGCTCACCCAGAGGACGGCGAAGGCGAGAGGCCTCGCCCGGCCCGACTTGCGGAGGAACAGCCACAAGTAGAGCCCGAGCACCGAGTAGACGATAAAATACGCGAACACGGTGCTGCCCAGGGTCCATAGCCTGAAGTCCTTGAAGAACCAGAGCCAGAAGCTCGTGAGACCGTGCTGCAGGGCCCCGTATATGCCCGTGACGAGGGCTGCCGACTTGGGGCCCTGCAGGTCGAGGATGGCGATATATAGTGGAACTAGGGCGATGAAGCCCAGGGGCGGGAAGCCGTGCTTGAAGAATTCGTTCGGTACGGCCAGGGTCATGAGAATGGCGGAGGCTGCGGCGAGGGCCAGGGCGCGTGGCAGGGGATGCCGGGACTCGGTTATCCCCGCGAAGTCGTTCATAGCGCCGGATCATAGCTCCGCGGAAGCCAAAAAGGAAGCGCGGCGCTTCGTTGCGGCGCCTTGACCCGACTCCTCGCCGCGGACTAGAGTTAGGCTCATGATCAAGGCGGTATTCCCGGGGTCCTTCGACCCGCCCACCTTCGGGCATCTCAATATAGTGGAGCGCGCCCGAAGCCTTTTCGACGAGCTCCTGGTCGTCGTCGCCGTCAATCGGCAGAAGACCGGCCTCTTCGCCCCGGAGGAACGGCGCGATCTCCTCGTCCAGCTCCTTTCCGGCTATCCGAATGTCTCGGTCCACCTCTGCGATACCCTAATCGTCAATTTTGCGCGCGAAAAAGGCTGCAAGGTCCTGGTCCGCGGCGTCCGAAGCGTACCCGACTTTTCCTATGAATTCGAACTCTCCATCATGAATAAGGGCCTCAACCCCTCCATCGAGACGATATTCATGCCCACCGACCCCAAGTTCTTCGTGCTGCGATCCAGCGCCATCAAGGAGCTCGCCCAGTACGATGGGGATCTTTCTTCCATGGTACCGCCGATCGTCGCGACCGCGGTGAAGGCGAAATTCAGTCTTAACGGCGGCCGTTCGACTGCTTCGGGGCTTCGGCCTTGACAACTTTTGAATATTTGTGTAGCTTACTCGGGTTTGATGGCTTGAAGCCTTCGAACTTTCCTTTCGAAATTCTTCCGTAACGAGGTTTTTTCATGGCTGTACCTAAATTCAGGACTTCAAAGGCAAGGACTCGAAGGCGCCAGTCGATCAACATGAAGCTGACCGCCCCGACTCTCGTGACCTGCGGGAATTGCGGCAACCCCGTCCTCCTGCACCGGGTCTGCCCGAAATGCGGCTTCTATCGCGGGCGCCAGGTCATTACGCCCGAATCCAAGGCATAAGGAGACCGGCATGGACGAGCTGTTCATCAAAATCAAGAAGATCATCGCCGAGAAGCTCGAGGTCGAGGA
>DBTW01000073.1 GCA_002307245.1 Spirochaetaceae bacterium UBA1306
CCTCATGCTGACGGCCCTGGCGCGCACGAGCGCCGCCGAGGTGGGCATGGCGACGAGCGCGACGCCGGCCATCACGGCCATCCTCGCGGCCCTCTTCCTCAAGGAGAGGATAGGCTCGAGGACGGCCGCGGGCATCGCCCTCGTCGTCGCGGGCATCGCCGCCCTGGACCTGTACGGGATCTCGGCCGCCTCGGCGGCGAGCGCCGAGGCTGGCGATGCCCTCCCCGTAGGGGGCAGGCTCGCCGGCCTGCTCTTCGCGATCGCGGCCGCGGCCTCGGAGTCGGTGTTCAACGTCCTGGCCAAGCGCCTGCCCTCGCGCCTGGGCCCGATGGCCAGCAGCGCCGTCGTGACGGCCATGGCCTTCGCGATGCTCGCGGGCATCGCCCTCGCGACGGGCGAGACCGTCGATCCGTCATCGCTGGGGCCGCCCGTCCTCGCGGCCATCGCCTATCAGGGGCTCTTCGTCTCGGCCCTCGCATATATCCTCTTCTACCGAGGAGCCTCGGGACTTCCCGCGGCGACGATCGGCGCCTTCTCAGGACTCATCCCCCTGACCGGCCTACTAACGTCCGTCATGTTCCTCGGCGAGCGGCCGAACCCGGCGGCCGCGGTCGGCGCCGTTCTCGCCCTCGCCGGCATGCGGCTCTGCGCCGGAGCCGTCCGCGAGCGCTAGCCTGCTTCAGGATCCGACGGGAAAGAGGCTTCGCACCTGCCCCCAGGAGATGTTCAAGGGTAGACGAAGGGAACCGTCACCTTAAAGCGCTGGTCCGAGGGATACTTGGGAAAGCTCTCGTAATCGGAGTCAAGAGTGCCGACGAAGAAGCCTATCTTGCTCGTTGTCGGGGCCGCAGCCGTAAGCGTCAGGCGCGTGGGGTTGGAACCCGAGTCGGAGCTCAATTGAGTATCGTTAACGGACATCTGGAAATACCCGTATGAGGTGGGGTTGGATGCGTCGCCGGGGGGGGTAAAGCTCAGGGAAATGGTATTTGTCTTTTCCCAACCTTTGATCGCGGAGGCGGAGCTCCATTCGGAGATTTTCGTATATCCGCCGTCCAGCTTCTGGATTATCTTATAATCTCCGGAGATTCTCAGAATCAAGGCGAGATAATTATCCGAATCCACATAGTCAAACATGAGGCCGAAGGGAGAGTAAATGCTGCCTTCGAGCTTCTTGACCTGAATAGTGGCCGTCCAGGACGAATCGTTCGCGAAGGAATTGTCGTCGACGGCAGGCGCGTGCACGAAAGCCTTGCTCATCAGGTCGTCGTCGTTCGTCTTGAACTGCAGCCAACCTTCGCCATCGGCCTGGTAATTAATTGTCTCGATGGTGTAGTCCTTCGAATCGCAAGAAACGAGGGAAAAGGCGGCTAACGGGATCGCGAGCGCCAGGAGCCGACGGAACTTGATCATTGCTACACCTTATCGGGCCCCGTGCCGCCCCGCTTCGCGGATCTCGGCCAAAGGCTTGGCGCATTTTACGAGGAATGACCGGCTGCTGTAAAGTCCTATCTCGGTGAAGCTTCCCGCACGGCAGGATGAAGTCTGACGGACGATACGGCAGATCCCGCATCTTGACGATACTCTGATTACCGACCATGGTAATATTATGCCGAGCGCTCCGAAGGCGGGGAGCGAGGGGGCGCTGAACCCCCGCCAACTCTCCCGCGCGATGAACTATTCGATCGTGGCGGGGGGCTCGGGAGCCCTCTTCCTCACGGTCTGCAACAATCAGCCCATCTTCAACGTCTACATGCTCAACCACCTGGGCGTGTCGCCCGGGGTCCTGGGCCTGCTCATCGGCTGCATGCAGGCGAGCGGCGTCCTACAGCTCGTCTCGATCCTCGCCTACTCCCTCCTGCCCCGTCGCAAGGCCTTCTGGATGGCGGGCCACATCATCCACCGCCTCGCCGGCCTCGCGGTCGCGGCCTCGGCCGCCATCTTCGCCTCGGGGGCGGGGAGGGAGCCGGCGGCCCTCATCGTCACGGTCGCGATGATAGCCTCGTGGTGCGCGATGAACCTCAGCTCCTCGGGCTGGATGTCCTGGATGGCCGACCTCATCCCCGTGGCGACCAGAGGAAGCTTCTTCCTCAGGCGCTCGGCCGTGTTCCAGGGCGCCACCGTAGCCTGGTTCTTCCTCGCGAGCGTCCTCCTCGACCTCTTCCCGGACGCCTCGAGGTCCTGGGCCTACGTGATCATCTTCGGCGTCGGGGCCGTAGGCGGTGTCCTCGACATCCTCCTCCACCTGCCGATCCCCGAGCCCGCGCGCGGCTCGCGCCCCAGGTTCAGCGCCACGGACTTCATGGCCCCGCTACGCGATCGCAACTTCTTCCGCTACGCCCTCGTGATCGGCCTGGCCCAGCTCGCGCTGAACGTCGCCAGCCCCTTCCAAGCGCCCTACGTGACCTCCCGCAACGCGGTGGGCGCGCCCAACGTGTGGCTCGGCATCATGACCGTCATCTCCCAGCTCACCTGGGTGGCCATAGCGCCGCTCTGGGGCTTTGTCATGGACCGCTATGGGCGCAAGCCGGCCGTGCTCATGGGCTTCCTCGTCGGCCTCGCCACCTTGGGCTACGTCTTCCTCACGCCCGGCAACTACGCGATCGCGCTGCCCCTCCTGTCGCTGGCCGCGGGCTTCTTCGGGCCGGCCTTCTGGGAGGGCTCGAACCAGCTCATGCTCACCCTCGCCCCGCCCGAGCTGCGGGTGGTCTACATCGGCTGGTACAACACGATCATCGGCGTGGTCTCCGCCCTCGGCGCGATAGGCGGAGGCGAGCTGGCCGGGGCCCTCGCCGGCTTCCGCCTCCGCGTCGGCCCCATGGAGCTACGCGGCTTCCACGTGGGACAGGTGGCGAGCCTCGCCATCCTGGTCCTCGCGGCCCTCGCCATGCGCAAGGTCAAGGAAGGGCACGAGCGCCCGGTCGCCATCCTCGTGTCGCAGTTCGCCACCGCCAGCGTGTTCCGCAGCTTCGCCTCCCTGGGCGCCCTATCCCTCGACTCGAGCGACCCCCGCGTCGCCAGGGCGCTGCGGCGTATCGACCGCAAGGGGGGCGAGCTCGTCCTTCGCGAGGTCATCGAGCGCCTCGACGATCCCCATGCCGAGGTCCGCAGGGAGGCGGCCCGCGCCCTGGGCCGGATCGGCGCGGCCGAGGCCGTCGTCCCCCTCGTCTCCAGGCTCGCCGATCCCTCGAGCCCCATCAGGATCGAGGCGGCCCGCGCCCTGGGCGAGATCGGGAGCGACGAGGCCGTGCCCTCGCTCGTGCGCTTCCTCGCGGTAGGCTCGCCCGAGCTCCGGGCCGCCTGCGCCGAGGCCCTCGGCGTCATCGGCGGCGACGCCGCGCGGACTGCCCTCGCCGCGAGCCTCCCGCGCGAGGAGGACCACTCGGTGGTGGCCGTGCTCGCCGAGGCGGTGACCAAGGCCGCGGGGGCCGAGGAGGCCGAGGCGCCCATGGAGGTCCTCGAGGCCGTCCAGGAACTCCTCCCGCGCTTCGCCCTCGCGCGCAACTCGGCCCTACGGCGGCAGTACGCCATCTCCATCGGCAACATCCTGGGCAGGCCGGGCGAGTTCTACCGCTTCATCACGGGCGAGTCCAGCTCGCGGCAGGCGCGCTGCCGCGCCCTCTTCGCCTCGTTCAAGATGCACCTCGCGCCCCTGTTCGAGACCGGAGACGCGTCGGGATTCGCGCGGGCGATGGACGATTTCGGCAAGGCCGTCGACTCCGAGCGCGGCAGGGAGGCCATGGACGCCTGCCTGCGCGTCCACGAGATGGCCATGGAACGCCTCTTCGGCGACCTCGCGAGGACTCCTGACTTCCCCGAGGCGGCCGGCAGGGTGGACATGCGCATGGGCGCCTGGTGCTGGCTCGCGCGCGACTCCGCGAGGCGCGCCGGCCTGCCGTCCGAGGAAGGGGGCCTCGACGATCCGTCCTGCTACATACTCGCCCTGCTCGGGCTGTACTACCTGGGATCGGGAATCTAGGAGGGAAGACGCGCCCGCCCAGTACTAGCCGAGAAGGGCCTCCACGCCCTCGAACTCGCCCTTCCACAGGACGAGCTGGGCGTCGAGGCCGGGAGCTATCGCCCCCCTGCGGTCGTCGATGCCCAGGGCCTGGGCCGGCGTGAGGCTCAGCATGCGCACGGCGTTGGGCACCGAGGAGCCCGTGACCTTGAGCCAATTGCGCAGGAGCTCGGGGCCGAGGAGTCGCCCGCCCATCAGCGTGCCCGAGAGCGCGTACCGCACGCCGTCCGGGCCCGAAACCACGGAGGACTCGCCCTCGCCGTAAGCGCCGGGGGGCAGGCCAGCGGGCGGCGCCGCGTCGGAGATGAGGATGAGCCGGTCGGGCTCGAGGGCGCCCGCGCAGAGCCGGAGGGCCTCGCGGTTAACGTGGGCCCCGTCGGGATTGAGCTCGACGAAGGGCCGGCGGTCCAGGAAGGGCAGCATGGCCAGGCCGGGCGACTTGTGCGAGATCGGGGACATGGCGTTGAAGAGGTGCGTGAGGCAGAAGCGCCCCTCGGGCAGCGTTATGCGATCGATATCGCAGTCGGAATGGCCCAGGCAGGGCATGACACCGACGGCCTCGAGCCTCGCGAGGATATCGCGGTAGCCGGGCAGCTCGGGAGCCAGAGTCATGAGAGCGAGCCTTCCCCTCGCCAGGTTGATCATCCGCCCGAGGAGGCGCGGGTCCGGGCCGGAAATGGCGTCCAGGGGTATGCCGCCGCGGCGCGCGGGGTTCACGAAGGGCCCCTCGACGTAGATGCCCGGCAGGTCAGCCCGAGGCAGGTCGAGCTCGCACAGGGCCGAGGCCAGGTCGGCCAGGGCCGCCTGATGCGACAGGATAGTGGGCGAGAAGCTGGTCACGCCCCGGGCGCGGAGATAGGCGGCGGCCTCGGCGAGGCGCGAGGCGGCGACGGCGGGATCGGGCCCGAGGGACTCGAAGCTTATCCCGCCGCAGCCGTGGACGTGCAGCTCCACGAGGCCGGGAGTGACCCAGGCCTTGCCGAGCTCGCGGCGGGGCAGGTCGGTCGGGAGAGGCTCTCCCGACTCGAGCACGGCCTCGATCCTCCCCTTGCGGACGACGACGGCTCCGCCCTCCAGGATCGAGCGCGGGAGGACTATCCGTCCCCCCGTCAGGAGGCAATCGTTCAAAACAGCCCCCTACTTTCCGAGCAGTTCGTGCACGAAGGCGTCCACGCTCGCCTTGCGGAGCCCCTCTTCGTTCTTCTGGAGAACGGTCGCGCAGGCCGCGAGCGGCCCCAGCTCGGCCCCGAACTCCGCATCGAAGGCGGCTCTGATCGCGCCGGCCGCCGTGCCGTAGCAAGAGGCGAGGATGGCCAGGCGTTTCCCGGCCAGCTCCCTCGCGTGGGCGCGCAGCCAGGTCCGCAGGGGGGGGCAGATGGCCGAGGCCCAGACCGGCTGGACCAGGACGACCGTCCCGAAGCGCTGCAGCTCGATGCCCGGGTCGCCGATGGGCGTCGAGGACTTCATCGCCGCCTGGCGACCGGAATTGATCCAGGCTAGGATGCCCTTCCTCTTCGAGAGGTCGACGATCTCGCGGACCTCGGCGCCGAGCCTTGTTCCCAGATCCTTGGCGAGATCGCGCGAATGGCCGCTCCTCGTGACGTAGACGACGACGCTATCGGACATGGCTGCTCCTCCTGGCGCTCCCGCCGCCCCGTGGCGATTGCGCGGGCGCCAGGCGGAAGGATACACTTCGGGAGGGGGCAGCACAACATGGACCTCGCCCTGGCCGACGCGCATATCCACTTGGTCGATCTCCTCGACCGCGACCCGGGCTTCCCTTCGCGCCTGTCCTCGCCCGAGGGCCTCGGCCGGGGATGGACCTGCTGCGCCGCGAGCCACGACTCGCCCGAGTGGGAGCTTTCCGAGGCCCTGCGCGCCGTCCTGCCCCCCTTCGCCGCTAGCTTCGGCATCCATCCGCAATGGCCGGTCTGGAAGAACGCCGAGCTCCTCGAGCGCCTCGCCGCGGGGGGCCGGATACAGGCCATAGGCGAGGCGGGCTTCGACTTCTTCGGCGACGTCCCCGAACGCGTCCGGCGGCCCGAGAACGAGGGCGTGCAACGCGCCGTATTCGAGTTCCAGCTCGAGCTCGCCGAGGCCCGGAGCCTCCCCCTACTCCTCCACCTGCGCAAGGCCATGGACCTGGCATTCGCTTACGCCCCGAGGCTCCGCCGCCTGCCCGCAGCGATCTTCCATTCCTACTCGGGCACAGCCCGCGACGCGGAGTCCCTCCTCGCGAAGGGCGTGAACGCCTACTTCTCCTTCGGGACCCCGGTGCTGAACGGCAACAAGCGGGCGGTGGCGGCTTGCGCGGCCCTGCCCCCTGATCGCCTGCTGGCCGAGACCGACGCGCCCTGGCAGCCGCCGAGGCTATCCCTGCGCTCGGGCCGCGACTATTGCCGCGCCGAGGACATCGAGCTGGTGATCGGCGGCATAGCCTCCTTGCGCGGCATCGCGCCCGCCGAGGCCGGGGCGTTATGCGCCGCCAATTTCCGCTCGGCCTACGGGCTCTAGGCGGCCGTCGAGGGACTCGATGCTTTTCAACGCCGCGCTAGGCGGAGCCTCGAGGAAGGGCTAGCCCCCCTCGAATGCGCCGGGCCCCTCGAAGTTGTATAGTTTAATGCATGGTACCTTGCATTAAACTATAGTTGTCGAAATATTCGTCCCCAGGATGGGCAAGGATGAACAGCCAGTTCAAGAAAGGCGTCCTCGAGCTCTGCGTCCTCTCGCTCCTCGCCTCGCGCGACTACTACGGCTACGAGCTGGCGGGCGCGGTGGACAGGGACCTGGAGATCGCCGAGGGCAGCGTCTACCCGCTGCTGAAGCGGCTCCGGGACGAGGACTACGTCGAGACCTACCTCGAGGAATCGAGCGGCGGGCCGCCACGCAAGTATTATCGGCTGACGCGCAAGGGCGCTGATCGCCGCAAGGGCCTGCTGGCCGAGTGGCGGGCCTTCGCGGCGGCCGTCGGAAGGATCACGGAGGTGGAATGATGGACGAGAGCGCATTCATCGCCGCCCTCGAGCGGGAGCTCGAGGGCCTGGAAGGCAAAGACGGCATCATCAAGGATTGCTGGGAGCACTTCGCCGCCGGCCGCGCCGAGGGGCGTACGGACGCCGAGATAGCCATGAGGCTCGGCGACCCTAGGACCATAGCGAAGGATTAATTAGTGTTACGAAGATTAGTGGCACAAATCCAATAAATTGCTTAACCAAAAGCAAAT
>DBTW01000147.1 GCA_002307245.1 Spirochaetaceae bacterium UBA1306
ACCCTCGACATTCCCGCGGCCATCTTGACCGAGGCGTCCTTGAGCTTCCTCGGGATCGGCGCCCAGCCTCCCGCGGCGAGCTGGGGCCTCATGGTGTCGAACGGGCGGGAGTTCCTCTTCAACGCGCCCTGGGTGGCGATAGCGCCGGGGATCGCCATCGTGATCACCGTGCTTGCCTTCAATTTCCTCGGGGACGCCCTTCGGGACGCGCTCGACCCCTACATGAAGAGCTAGGAAGGCGCTATGAGCGATACCGATATGGACCTCCTCTCCGTGCGGGACTTGCGCACGAGCTACTTCACCAGGCGCGGCGAGCTCAAGGCCGTGGACGGCGCGAGCCTCCGCGTGGGCCGCGGCGAGATCGTCGGCGTCGTCGGCGAGTCGGGCTGCGGTAAGAGCGCCCTCGCCCTCTCGATCCTCCGGCTCGTCGCGCGGCCCGGCCGTATCGTGGGCGGGAGCGTGTCGCTGGAGGGGCGCGAGCTGCTGTCCCTGCCCGATCGCGAGATGCGCGAGGTGCGAGGCGGCTCCATCGCGATGGTCTTCCAGGAGCCAATGACCTCGCTCAACCCCGTGAAGACCGTCGGCTGGCAGATAGCCGAGGCCGCGCGGGCCCACGAGAAAGGCCTCGGCAAGCGGCAGGCGCTCCAGCGATCGGCCGAGATGCTCAAGGCCGCGGGCGTCGCCGAGGCCGAGCGTCGCCTGGCCTCCTACCCGCACCAGCTCTCCGGCGGCCTGCGGCAGCGGGCCATGATCGCGATGGCCCTGATCCGCCGCCCGAGGCTCCTCATCGCGGACGAGCCGACGACGGCCCTCGACGTGACCGTGGAAGCCCAGATACTCGGCCTCATGAAGGACCTGCGCTCGGAATTCGGCGCTTCCATAGTACTGATATCGCACAACCTGGGAGTGGTCGCGGAGACCTGCGACAGGGTCTACGTGATGTACGCGGGCGAGATCGTGGAGGAGAGCGACGTGTTCTCGCTCTTCGAGCGCCCGCTCCATCCCTATACCGCCGCCCTGCTGAAGTCCCTGCCCAGGCCCGACGACCGCTCGCCGCCGGGAACTCGGCTTCATACCATCGAAGGTTCCGTGCCCGACCTCCTCGCGAGGCCCGCCGGCTGCGCCTTCGCGCCACGCTGCGAAAAAGCGGTGCCCGAGTGCGCTGTCGCCGCACCCGGCCTCGCCCAGGCCGAGGAGGGCCGGCGCGTGCGCTGTCACCTCTATGCCCAGGGAGGTTCGCGATGAGCGATGCCTTAGTCGAGGGAATCGGCCTGCGCAAGCTCTTCCCCATAGGCGGCAAGGGCTCGGCCCGGGCGGTCAGGGCGGTGGACGGCGTGGACCTAACGATCCGCCGGGGCGAGACCATGGCCCTCGTCGGCGAGTCCGGCTGCGGCAAGAGTACGCTCGGGCGCCTCCTCATCCGTCTCGCCTCACCGACCGAGGGACGCGTCCTCTTCGACGGGGAGGACCTCTCCCTGCTCAAGGGCTCTTCCGCCCGCGCGAGCAAGCGGAACATGCAGATCGTCTTCCAGGACCCCTACGCCTCCCTCGATCCCCGCATGAAGATCCTGGACATCCTGGGGGAGCCCTTCGAGACCCACGAAGGGACACGAGGCAAGGAGAAGGCCGAGCGCGTCTCGAGGATCCTCGAGACCGTCGGACTCGACCCTTCCTGCATGCAGCGCTACCCGCATATGTTCTCGGGCGGCCAGCGGCAACGCATCGGCATCGCGCGGGCCCTGGCCCTCGACCCCAAGTTCGTCGTCTGCGACGAGCCCGTATCGGCCCTGGACGTGTCGATCCAGGCGCAGATCTTGAACCTCCTCATGGACCTGCGCGAGAGGAAGGGCCTGACCTACCTCTTCATCTCCCACGACCTTGGGGTAGTGCGCAGGATCGCAGACCGCGTCTGCGTGATGTTCCTCGGCAAGATCGTCGAGTCGGGCAGCGTGGCCGAGGTCTACGGTTCGCCTCGGCACCCCTACTCGATGTTCCTCGTGGCCGCGGCGCCCCTACCCGACCCCCGCGCCCGCTTCACGCCGAAGAAGGTGCTGAAGGGCGAGATGCCCAGCCCCACCAACCCGCCCTCCGGCTGTCGCTTCCACACGCGCTGTCCCTACGCCCGGCCGCTTTGCGCGGAAGCGGAGCCGAAGCTCGCTAGCGCGGAGGGCCGCGCGGTCGCCTGCCATTTCCCCCTGAGCTAGTGTGCCGTTTTATTCACGAGGCCTAATGCCCGATCCGCCACCCGCCATGCGGTCGGGCATTTGCGCAATCTTGCGTTGAGCGAAGCAAATAATACGGCACACTAAGCTCCCACGCGGTATAGGCTGACCACGCGGGCCTTCTTGCCCGAGACTAGGACATCCAGGGTTTCACGCCGAGCGAAGGCTCCGCCCGAGGCGGCCTCGAGGGGAGCAGTCTCATCCAGGCTCCGCGCCACGAGGAGGACGAGCCTCCCGCCGGGCGCGAGGAGGCGGGCCGCCACGCCGAGGAAGGAGCGCAGCAGAGACTCTGCCGAAGCTCCTCCCAGGCCGCCTTCGTAGAGGCCCCAGGGAGGATCGGTCGCGATGGCGGTCACGAAGCCAGCCTCGAAGGCTGTCGAGTCGAGGGCGTCGCGGGCCTTCGGAAAGATAGTCTTGCGACGCTTCTCGAGGCCCTTGGCCGACAGCGATTCCTTGACGACCTCGACCTTCCCCGCATCGAGGTCCTGCGCGAAGACGAAGCGGTAGGGTGCGGCCAAGGCGCGCTCCAGGGCTATGCCGCCGTAGCCGCAGAAGGGATCCAGGAAAACATCGTCGGGCCGGGGATCGCACATCTCGACGAGGAGCCGGCAGGTCGTGCGAGGCAATTCCCCGGGCCTCGCCTCGGCCTCGGCCGAGGAGGCGACGCGCTCGAGGAAGAGGACGCGGCCGTCGGAGCGCTCCTGGAGCCGGTATTCGCGATCGGGGTGCTTGGAGTCGGGCCTCGCGCCTATGGCGCGCGCGATGAACCCCTCGACGCCGCGCCGCGCCTCCGGGGGGATGGCGGCGGGATCGTCCGGGCCGAAGGAGCGGAGCACGAAGCTCCGCGCGCCGCCCTTGCCGCGGGCCAGAGCCTGGGCGAGCCGGGAATCGGCCGCGACTGCGCGCGACGCGCGATCCAGCCCCCCGGGAAGCTCGGCGAGGACCCGGAACAAGCCGCGGCAATAATAGAGCAGGGCCCTGGGCGGCGCGACGCAGGCGAGCTGGACCGCGTTGTCGCCGTCGGGCCGGGGCGCGGAGCCGGGAAAGTCCCGTTCTACGAGGCGTGCTACGAGGGGACCGAAGCCTGCCGCATGCGGCGCGAACCATTGACTGGGCATGGCCGGGATAGTAACGCTATACTAGTAGGCATGAAAAGGACCGCGATAAGAATAGGCGACAGCCTCGCCCGGGCGAAACTCAAGGCGCTCAGCTTCTTCCTCTCCATCCTCGGTCCCGCCGCCTTCAATTCCTGCGGCCTCTACATGCCTCCGGCCGCCCTCTACGCGCCGCCGCCGGGCGACTATGTCCTGATCGAAGGCAAGGTCACCGACTCGGCGCAGCAGCCCACGGCAATACCGAACATACTCGTCAAAGCCCATGCCGTAATAAACGGCGCAGATACCGTCGAAGGAAGCGCGACGAGCGACTCCGACGGGAGCTACGAACTGGCCTTCTACCTCGACGACGCCGCCACCATCAGCCTCGTCGCCTCCGACCAGGACGGCACTTCGCATGGCTCCTACGCCGAGACGACCGTAAAGAACGTCGCGAAGACCGACCCGGCCGACGGCGTTGATCAGATAATCCTCGAAGGCGACAAGGCCGTGGACATCGCGATGAGTCCCGCCTCTGGGCGATCGAAGAAGTAGGGCGCCATGCCCGCTTCCGTCAGCCTCGGCGTCAAGAAGCGCCTGACTCTCGAGCTCCTGCGCTCGTACAAGAAGCAACAGGCGCGGCTGCATCCCCTGAGCTTCCTCCTCTGGGAATGCACGCTGCGCTGCGACCTCGCCTGCGCCCACTGCGGCTCGGACTGCCGCGCCGAATCCGCGACGCCCGACATGCCCTTGAAGGACTTCATGACCGTCCTCCGCGAGATCGCGGGGCAGTATCCGCCCGAAAGCGTCACCGTGGGGCTCACGGGCGGCGAGCCCCTCCTGCGCCCCGACCTCGAGGACTGCGGCGCCGCGATACGCTCACTCGGCTTTCCCTGGGGCATGGTCTCCAACGGCTATTCCCTCACCCGCCGCCGCTTCGAATCCCTTATGCGATCGGGCCTCGGCTCGCTGTCCTTGAGCCTCGACGGCCTCGAGGCCTCCCACGAAAGCCTGCGCGGCCGCGCAGGCGCCTTCGCGCGGACCTTGGGCGCGATCGAGCTGGCCGCCTCGGCAGCCTCGGAGGCGCGATTGGGCGGCGGCCCCCGCCTCGCCTTCGATGTGGTCACCTGCGCTAACAAGGCTAACCTCGAGGAGCTGCCCCGACTCCGCGAGCTGCTCATGGAGAGGGGCGTCCGGCGATGGAGGATCTTCTCGATCTTCCCGCGCGGACGCGCGACGGGCCAGGACTGGCTGTCCTTAAGCCCCCGCGAGTACCACCGGCTCATGGATCGGATCGTTGAATTCCGGGAATCGGGCGGCATCGAAGTCGACTATGCCTGCGAGGGCTTCCTCGGCCCCTACGAAGGCGAGGCTCGCGGCTACTACTACTTCTGCCGCTCAGGGATCAACTTCGCCTCGATCCTCGCCGACGGCTCCATCACCGGCTGCACCAGCATGCGCCGCGACTTCATCCAAGGGAACATCTACAACGGCTCCTTCCTCGGGGCCTGGGACAGGGGCTTCGGCGCGTTGCGCGACCGTTCCTGGACGCGCATCGGGCCCTGCGCCTCCTGCCGGAGCTACCGCTACTGCGAGGGCAACGGCCTGCACCTCTGGGCGCCCGGGGCGCAGGGCCCGATGCGCTGCAACCTAGGGGAACTGTTCCCCTAGCGGGAAATGGGCACCTGGCAGCGGTAGCTGCCATAGACCGAGGCGTCGCCGCCGCCCACATTCACCGTAAGGACGAGCTCGAAGTAGTTCTGGTCAGCCAGCAAATCGGTGTCGCTCGGGACGCTGACGATCGCCGATATCATCCGGTCCCTCGCCTTGACTGAAGCGTTGCTCGCGCTGTAATAAGTGAAAAATGATCCCACATCGTCGTCGATCTTCAGGAAGCGATTAGAATCGAGATTCTTCTCTTTGGATGGCGAGTAGAACCGCAGCCCATCGTCGGCCTCGCCATGGGCGACCTTGGTGTATAGGAAGATAACGCGATTCGAGCCGGTAACCGAGCCCAGGTCGAGATGGGTACGGAAGCCCAGGGCCAGGGCGGCGGTCTCCCCCGGTTCGAGAATGCCGTCACAGTCCCCCGAACCGATCCCGTTGCCATCGTTGCAGACGCCGGTGTAGAAGAGCTCGTAGGCGTTATCCTTCGTAATGGCCGACGCCACGGGATCGGATTTCGAGAAATCGATCGAGAAGGCATCGTAGTCGCCGTAGCTCAGGAAGCCGTGAAAGCTCTCGCCGGAGTAGACCTTGACCGCGGCGGAGAGCGTGTCATTGGGCTCGCATGAGTCGTTGAGCTTGTAGGCGGATATCCGCTTCTCGCTCGAGACGGTTAAGCTATCCAGGTAGCCGTCGGCGTAGTTGGTTGATCCCGAGGTGTAGATAACCGCGTACTGGCCCGCCGCCGAGTTGAGGGGAATGGGATCGACCGAAGCGCTAGCGCCGGTCGAGACTCGCGCGCCGTAGAAATGCTCGACTCGGCCGGTACCGGAATTCACGTAAGGGCTGACCAAGTCCGGGAAAATCATCGCCGAGTAGGGCGATGATCGATAGGGCAGCTCGACCTGGCTCGAGGCGCTCGCCGTCGTCCCCGAACTGTAGGGCGTCGACACGCCCTCGGGATTCATGAAGTAGCCTCGGATCGGATGGTCGGAATAGAAGCTGACATAGCGCTTTTCACGGTAGAAGCGCAGGCGCACGTCGTCCTCCCAGACCGAGTTCCCTTTGCTGAGGCGCACGTGGATCGCGGGCTCGATGTAATCGGCTCCGCCAAAATCGGTCACGTCGTCGAGCTTCACGGATATCGGGATGAATTGGATGCCGTCGCTTGCTTTGAAGGGTACCGTGTTCGTGAGCTTGTAGCCGGCGCTTTCTGCCGTGGCGGTCACGGCAAGGCCGCCCTGGCCCGTGATTGCGTAAGTCACGCCTTCGATGGCCGGTCCGCAGTTCCGGATGATCAGGTCGTAGCCGTCGTACATGCCCTTGACCGATGGGGCGCCATAGACCGTGCCGGCGTAACGGTAGACGGCGGGATTCTCGTGCTGGAGGTAGGCCTTGAAGACGGCGCCGGACGAATCGGGCAAGGCTATAGTGCCGGCGTCCGCGTTGGGCGCGCTCACCGTGACCACGGTGAGGGGAGTGTTCCCAGAACCCAGGCTCACGGTGTAGGTATCGCCGGCCACCGCCTCGGCGGGGACGGCCACGGCGCCTTCATCGTCCGACGTCGTCTCTATGACGTTCGAGGCATTATCGAGGTTGGTCAGCGTGAGCTTGATGCCGCCGGCCGCCACGAGCCCGCGCGCCGCCTGGGCGCGCGACGCTTCGGCCCGCGCTTGAGAATCCTTCTTGAGCTGGGCCTTAAAGGCGGCGTCCGCGCCGTTGCGCTTGAAGAGATAAGTGGTGCCCATGGCCCCGGACTTGGCCGCGGTCATGATGCCCGAGTCCTTGAGCGTAAGCTTGTACTGGGCGCCGGAGCCGAAAAGGACGATTGAGCTCGAGGTCGATGACTGGAGCGCCAGGCTGATGTCGCCTGGCGCGGTCACCGTATCGGCCGATATGTACCACTCAGTGGAATCGCCCATCGTGCCGCCAACCTCGGTCCAATAGCCCCAGAAGGAGCGGACAATGCCTATCTTGCTCGGTTTCCCACCGCCAGTGTCCGCGCCAGTGCCGCCGCCGCAGGAAGCCACGAGGACCATGGCGAGGCAGGCGAGGCAGGCTGTCGAGATGGAACAAGCGCGGATCATGGCCTCACTTCCTCACGGCAGCCAGCCCAGAGCTGCCGCCGTAGTAAACGTAGCCGCCGTACATGGCAAGGGCGCGGGGATAGTCCGAGTCCTTGCCGAGCTCGAGGCTGCCCTTAAGCTTCGGGGCGCCCGAGACATCGTAGTCGTAGAGCACGTTGCCATAGAGCGCGTTGGACCTGAGGACGTAGGCATGGGAGCCGTCGGTCGCGACCTCCAGGGCCTCATAGGCGATAGTCGAGTCGAGCTCGGCGTAGCCGGCGATCGCGATGCCCGGGATGCCGTTAGCATCCGCCGAAAAGTCGATCGAGTAGAGCCGGGTATGATCCGAGCCGTCGACGGCGGCCACGACACGGGAACCAGATGCCGCGATGGCGCCGATGGACGAAGCATGCCCCGTCGTGAGCTCAAGATTGGCGCAAGTCCAGGAGAAATTCGCGCTCGAGCCCTCGGCCCCCGCAGCTTTGATGGCCACCACGCGCATCGCCTTATTACTCGAAGAGTCGCCGGCGGTATCGAGCTGAAGCGCATAGGGCGTGTCGCCTGAGAGCGCGAAGGCGGCGTCGATCGGGATGAGGCTGCCCCCGCCAGAGACACTTGAGCTGCTCGTCGATTGCAGCTTCCAGGAGCCGCCCGATTCGCCGTAGAGATAGATAAAGGCGCTCGCGCTCGAAACGGCGCCCAGGGAAGCGACGATATAGTTGCCACTCGCGGCGACGCGCCGGAAGTTCATGCTGCCGGCGCTGGGTACGCCGATCGCGGCGCTGCCCGAAGCCTGGAGCGCGGGCTGGGCGGGAGCGTCGAGGCTGTAGGCCGCGAAGCCCGCGCTCGATACGCCGATGAGGTAAGCGAGGCCGGAAGAAGCCTTCCCGACGGCGAGATCGTTGAAGCCGTTCGGCATCGAATCAGGCGGCTTGAGGGCTTGGGCCAGGACCGGCTTCGCGGGATTCGCGAGCGAATAGACGCGGATGCCCATGACGCCGTCGGCGGCGTAGAGATACTTGCCGTAGACGGCCATGCCCGCGAAGGGCGAACAAGTATAGCCTTCGCTCCAGGCGCCGGTCATGGACGTGCTCGAGTCATCGTCATCGCCGCCGAATAGGCTGCATGAGACGAGGCAGGCGCTGGCGATGAACAACAGGAAGAAGGCCCGAAAGCCGCGATACGTGGCGACGCTCATTTCGCTTCCTTTTGAAGGGATGGGGCGCCCTTAGCGCTTGATGTCGTAGGACAGGCTGTAGATGGCCTTGGATTGGGTAGTGGTCGAGGTGTCGCCGTCGACAGTCTCGGAAGCCCTGCCGAGCTTCCGTCCGATGCCGAGGCCGATCGTGCTGCCGTTGTCGAAACGGACCCCCACCTTGAACAGGTACCTGGAGACGACCGAGCTCACCTTATCGTCCTTGACAACCCAGGCGGGCGCCGCTGCGGAGCCAGAATTGCTGATCGTGCGGCCGTTCTGCACCGAGTACTCGTAGGAAAAGCCGCCGCCCAGGCTCAGCCAGTCGATCCCG
>DBTW01000159.1:0-8858 GCA_002307245.1 Spirochaetaceae bacterium UBA1306
TGCCATCTCTGGGCGCTCATCGTAGGCTGGCCCTTCGGCTGGCTCTACCGCATTTTCGGCCGGCGCGTCTTCGGCATGGTCTTCGCCGCCGACGAGCGTTGCGACGGCTGCGGGCTCTGCGCGGCCCACTGCCCCGCCCGCGCCATCCGCATGCGCGGCGCTAGGCCAGCCTGGAGCTATGCCTGCGAGGGTTGCGAGCGCTGCTTCAACGCCTGCCCGAAGGAGACCATCCAGACTTCGCTTGTACGCGTCGCTGTAGTCGTGGCCCTCTGCGCGGGTCCGAGTCTATGCCCGCTCAAGGCCGTCTTGTCGGCCTTCATAGGCGGCTGGCCTTCATGGATTTTCGGAAGCCTCTGGTTCGCCCTGTCGGCGGTGCTCGGCTTCGCGATCCTGCGGCTCCTCGACCTCGGCTTAATCGCTCTGTCGCGCATCGAGTTCCTGCGGCCCGTGCTGGCCTTCGGCCTTACCAGGTGGACGAGGAGGTATCGCGATCCTGGCCGGGGTGCCTAGCCGACCCGAGAGCGCTCCCCGGCTCTCAGGCCTCCGACTTGGCGCGGAGGTCGAGCTCGCGCGAAAGTGAGGCGAGCTGGAAGCCCAGGTCTTCCTGGATGATGACGAGCCCATCGATCGGGTCGATCGGCTCGCCCGATATATTAACGAGGCCGCGTATGCCCGATTCCGCCGCGAAACGCGCGCAGCCGGGGAATCGCGATTCGCCGACGGCGAGCAGGGCCAGCTTCACGCCCAGGCGGCGGGCAATGCCGGGAAGCTCGACGAGGGGCAGGACCTTGAATCCGCAGAGGGTATCGGCGTCACGCTCGGGCGAGGGATCGAATACGGCGGCGACTCGATAGCCCTGACGGCCCAAGCTCGCATCGCCGCAGGCCGCCTCGCCTCGGGGGCTCGCGCCGATCAGCGCTACGTCGGTCAGGAGCCTGTGGCCGAGGAGGCCTTCGATGAGGGCGGTCGCCTCCGCGACGCGGAAGCCCCGCTTTGGGCTCGCCGGGGCCCCGGTCATGCCGAGGTCCTTGCGCACCTGTATGGCGGTGAGGCCGAGCCGGCGCGATATAGCCTCGGAGGAGATCCATTGCTCGCCCTCCGCGCCCCGTTCCCTGAGGAGCTCGAGGTAGAGCGGGAGGCGCTTGAGGGTCGGCAGGGGTAGGGAGAGTATCCCGGGCACGGATCTCAGCCGCCCTCGAGACGGGGGCCCTCGGCGGGCGCCCCGCAGGTTCCGCGAGCGAGGCGCAGCCAGGCGGCGAGGGCCGCGGCGCCGTCGCCGCTACGGCCGTTGAGGGGGAAGAGAGGCGCGTTAGGCGCCACTGATGCCAGGCCCGACTTGAAGAAGGCCTCGTCGAAGCCGACGGCCTCGGCGAGGTCGCCCTTCGTGAGGACGCAGGCCGCCGCCTTCGCGAAGGCGGCGGGGTACTTGTAGGGCTTGTCGCTGCCCTCCGCGACGCTCGCCACGACGAGCTTCAGATCCTCGCCGATCACGAACTCGGCGGGGCAGATCAGGTTGCCGATGTTCTCGATGAAGAGCCAGGCCCCGTCCGGGACCCGCATCTTCCCCAGGACCGCCCGGATCATCGGGGCGTTGAGGTGGCAGTCGCCGCCAGTTTCGATCTGGTAGGCGTCGATGCCCAGGGCGCGGAGGGCCCGCGTGTCGATGTCGCTCGCGACGTCGCCCTCGATGACCGAGAGCCTGTCCGGGGCCAGGGCCTCCGCCAGGCGGGAGATGAGGCTGGTCTTGCCGGCGCCCGGGCTCCCGAGCACGTTGACCGTGAAGATGCCTCGAGAGCGCAGCTCCTCGTTGATCTCTCGGGCCAGTCGGTCGTTCTCCTCGTAGACGGCGCGCTTGAGCTCGACCCTCATACCACGGCCCCTTCTTTCGCCCGCGCGGGCTCCAACTCGATCGAGTCGACGTAGAATTCGCTGCCGGCCTTGATCATAGAGCCCTGGGCGCCGCAGGAGGGGCATTCGAAGGTGAAGCGCCTGCGCTCGTATTCGAGGCCGCAGGAAGGGCATCGCAGGAGCGGCTTGACGTAGCGGATATCGAGGACAGCGCCCTCGGCCGGGGTCCCCTTCGCCGAGGCGCCGACGTAGAACTCGAGGGACTCGCGCATGTAACCCGTGGCCTCGCCCACGACCAGGCGTATCCTCGCCACTCGGTACGGGGAGCCGTCGGTCTCGCCGCGGGCCCGGGCCTCCTCCGATACCATCTTGACGAGGGCCTCGGACGCGCTAGCCTCGTGCATTATGCGCCGTTCGGCCCGCCGGCCTCGGGGGCCGGCGGCGTGACATGGGACTCGACACGAGAGTCCTTGTCGGCGAAATCGGCCGATTTCGGCCTTTCGTTGTCCATGCGGAGGCACTTCTTCGGGCAGACCTTGACGCAGAGGCCGCAGGTCACGCAGGCGAAGGCGTCGATACGCCAGGACTTGGGCTCCTTGCCGACCAGGATCGCGTTGGCGGGGCAGCGGCGGGCGCAGGCGCCGCAATGGATGCATTGGGGGTAGTCGATCGCGATGCGGCCGCGGCTCTCAGCGAAGGCGGGGCGGACGACGAAGGGATACAGGCGCGTTGCCGGTCGGCTGAAGAAGTTCTTGAGGATGACTCTCGACATGGGTAATAGGGGCACGCTTTACCTCTCCGTACACGAGATGCAGGGATCGATCGTGAGCACGATCGTCGGGACGTCCGCCAGGCTCGAACCGCGCATGGCCTCGACCATCGCGGGCACGTTGGCGAAGGTCGGCGTGCGTACGCGGAAGCGCTCGAGGTTGCGCGTGCCGTTGGAGCGGACGTAGTAGACGACCTCGCCGCGGGGCTGCTCGAGCCTCGCGAAGCTCTCGCCCTTCGGGGGCATCCCCTTCGCCGGCACGGAGACCGGGCCAGCGGGAATCGCGGCTACGACCTTGTCCATGATCGCGAAGCTCTGCTCGATCTCGCGGGCGCGCACGATGGCGCGGGCCATGCAGTCGCCCGCGGTCTCGACCACCGTCTCGAAGCCGATCTCGCCGTAGGCCGCGTAGCCGAGGCTCCGGGCGTCGTAGGCGCGGCCGCTCGCGCGGAGCATGGGGCCCACGGCCCCGAGCGCGTAGGCCGCGTCCGCGGAGAGCACCCCGACTCCCTCGAGCCTGTGCCGGACCGTGATGTTCTGGAGCATGACCATGGAGAGCCGCTTCACTTCCTCGCGGGCGAGGGCAAGCGCCTTGATGCAGCGCGCGAGGGTCTCGTCGGAGGGATCCTTGCTGACGCCGCCTACTATGGCCGAGCCGAAGATGACCCGGCCGCCGGCGGTCTCCTCGGCCACGTCGAGGACCAGCTCCCTCGTGCGCCAAGCGGCCATGAAGAGGCTCTCGAAGCCGAGGGCGTCGGCGGCGAGGCCCATCCAGAGGAGGTGGCTGTGGACGCGCTCGAGCTCGCACCAGAAGGTCCGGAGGTAGCGGGCCCTGTCCGGGATGGGCAGGCCGAGGAGGCTTTCGACGGCCTCGCAGTAGCCCATGCCGTGCATGAAGGAGCAGATGCCGCAGATGCGCTCGGCGACGTGGACGTAGTCGGCGAAATCGCGCTTCTCGACTAGGAGCTCCAGCCCGCGGTGGATGTAGCCGATCTGGGGAATCGCTCCCAGCACCTTCTCGTCCTCGAGCAGGAGGTCGAAATGCAGGGGCTCGGGCAGTACCGGGTGCTGGGGGCCGAAGGGAATGACCGTCGGGCCCTTCACGAAGTCCTCGCGCGGGGCATGGGCCGCGTCCTGGACGCGCTTGTCTTGGCCGCTCATAGCGCGCCCCCCATCGAGGCGGCGCCTCCGGTTGCGGCGCCGGGGTCCTCGGAGCTGATCGCCTTGATGCTGACCTTGCTGAAGAGCTTGCCCATGGCCACGTCGTAGACCTTGCCTTCCCAGTCGCCGGCGATCCGCTCGATGCGGACGCCGAAGAGGTCCCGGATCTCGTTCTCGTAGAGGAAGGCCCCGGGGTAGATCGCGGTGACGCTCGGCAGCGGGGTCTCGGCGGGGACCGTGACGCGCAGCGAGCGCATCTCGAGATCGAGGCCGAAGGAATAGCTGAGCTCGGCCCCGTCGGCGCTCCCGACGCAGAGGACCTGCACGAGCCTCCAGCCGGCGCTCCGGAGGGCGTCTGTCTCGGGAAGCAGGGCCCCGATCTCGATCGGGATTATGCTGCCGTTATGCTGTTCGGTCATCTCTGGGCTCCCTCGGCCTTGCGACCCTTGCGCTCGGCCTTCCGCGTCGCGCGCATGGCCTTTTCCTTTTCCTTGAGGATCTGGGCAGCCCGCACGACCCCGTCGAGTATGGACTCAGGCTTGGCCGCGCAGCCCGGGACGTAGACGTCCACCGGTATGGTCGAGGCGACGCCGCCCGAGACGTTGTAGCACTCCGCGAAGACGCCGCCCGAGTAGGCGCAGGCGCCTATCGCCACCACGGCCTTGGGCTCCGGCATCTGGTCGTATATGTTCTTGACGATGGGCGCGTTGAGGTGGTTCACGGAGCCCGTGACGAGGAAGATGTCCGCCTGCTTCGGGTCGCCCGTGACGATGCAGCCGAAGCGCTCGGCGTCGTAGACCGGAGTGAGGCAGGCGAGCACCTCGATGTCGCAGCCGTTGCAGCTGGACGCGTCGTAATGGATGAGCCAGGGAGAGCGTTCTATGGAGCTCACGGCGTGCCTCTCGAGATAAGGTAGAAGGGTATGAGATTGCCCGCGCCCGCGACGAGGGTCACGAGCCAGGCTATGGAGAGAGCGCGTTGCCACTTCACGCGCGCGGTCACGTTGTCGAGGAAGATGATGAGCGAGTACGTGACGGACAGCCCGACGATCGCGGAGACCCAGCTCGAGCTGAAGAAGAGGAGTACGAGGGCGAAGAGGTAGACGGACTCGTACCAGTGCGCGAGCTCCACCATGCCGAGGGCGGGGCCGCCCATGTCGGCGGTGAGGCCCATCACGAGCTCCTGGTGGGCATGATGGGAGGCAGAGATGTCGAAGGGCGACTTGCGCAGCTTCATCTGGAGGACGAACACGAGCCCGAGGTAGATGCCGGGCAGGTAGAGGTAGATCGGCATCGCGGAGGATAGGATCTCGTAGAAGTTGAAGCTCTTGGCCACGCCGAAGAGGGCGACGAGGGCGATGATGATCATCGGCTCGTAGGCGGTCATGAGCAGGAGCTCGCGATCGGCGCCGATCGTGCTGAAGGGCGAGCCAGTCGAGTAGGCGGCGAGGACGAGGAAGATACTGGCCAGGGTCAGGACGAAGATGATGAGCAGGATGTCCGAGCCGTAGAAGAAGAGCACTCCGGTGAGCACCGCGAAGACGAGGTGGCTCGCGATGAGGGGGAGCTGCAGGCGGTTGACGGGCCGGATGCGCCTCGTGAAGAGCTTGCGCAGGTCGTAGAAGGGCTGGAGCAGGGGAGGGCCGACACGGCCTTGGAGCCTGGCGGTGATGACCCGGTCGAAGCCGTCGAGCAGGCCCCCGAGGAGTGGGCCGAGGACTACGTAGGCTATGGCGATGTAGATCTCTATACCCTTCATATGAGGACCGTCCCTGCCGTGATGAGTACGAGGAGGAGGCCGAGCGCGATGCCGGCCTTGAGGATCCTCTTTTCCCCGAAGATGCCCTCGAGGTAGTAGGCGCGCGTGGCCACGCGGAGCTCGGCTCCCTTGGAGCCCTTGAACGCGAGCCCCGGGCCGCTCACCCGGCCGGACATGTAGGCGCTCGAGAGGGAGCCCTTGCTGTTGCCGGAGATGACGAGGAGGAGGGTCGGGACGGCGACGGTCATGACCACCATGAGGACGGTGATCATCATGTTGCCGCGGTCGAGCCCGAAGGCCTTCCCGAAGGTGGCGACGAGGTAGGGCTCGAAGGCGAACTTCGAGACCAAGGGATAGAAGACGCAGGTCGCGATCGCGAGGACCATGAGCGCGACCTCGGAGTTGAGCTCGTATCTCGTGACCCTGTCCTCGAGGAGGCCGCGGGGAGCGCTTGGGTCGGGGATCCTGATGAGGGTGCCCATCCACTTGGCCCAGAAGAGGACGGTCGTGGCCGAGCCGAAGGCCAGGGCGGCTATCATGAAGGGGCTCACGATGCTGTTGAGGTTCATGAAGGCTTCCATCGCCGCCCATTTCGACACGAGCATGCCGAAGGGCGCCACGAACATGCAGGAGATGCCCACGATGAGGAAGAGCGTGACTCGCGGCATGCTCACGATCAGGCCTCCCATCGACTCGATGTCGAGGCTGCCGGTACCGACGCTCGCCGTGCCGACGGAGATGAAGAGCAGGGCCTTGGCCACGGCGTGAAAGAGGATGAGGAAGAGCCCGACCCAGACGAGCTGGTAGGTGCCTATGCCCGCGCAGGCCACGATGAGGCCCAGGTTGGACACGGTGGAGAGAGCCAGCACCCGTTTCGCGTTGCGGCTCGAGACAGCCGCGAAGGCCCCGACGAGGAAGGTGAGGATGCCCACGAAGGCTACCAGGTAGCCGGTAGTCGTGCCGCTCAGGGCGGGCGCCAGCTTGATCAACAGGAAGACTCCGGCCTTGACCATCGTGCTGGAGTGGAGCAGGGCCGAGACCGGCGTGGGCGCGACCATCGCGCCGAGGAGCCAGGGCGTGAACGGCAGCTGGGCCGATTTGACGAGGGCGGCCAGCGCGATCAGGGCGACGGGGGCCGCGACCAGGGCCGCCTCGGGGGCCTTCGCCATGGCGAGCAGCGCGTCGAGCTCGACTCGGCCCGTGCGCGCGGCGAGGAACATGATCCCGATCGAGAACGAGATGCCGCCGACGAGGTTGAGGTTGAGGGCGAGGAAGGCGCTTTTGTCCGCTCCCTCGTCGCCAGCGTAGCCGATGAGGACGAAGGAGGCGAGGGTGGTCATCTCCCAGAAGAGGAGCATGAGCCTTAGGTCGTTCGAGAGCACGAGGCCATACATCGCGCCAATAAAGGAAAGCATCGTGAAGCTAAACAGCCTTCGCCGATCCCTTACCCCGGGGTGCTCTTCGTGGTAGGTCCACATGTAGCCGCCGGCGTAGACGATGATCAGTCCGCCCACGATGCCCACGATAAGCACGAGGAGAAGCGAGACCTGGTCCACGACGAAGTGGGTCTCGACCTTGACCCCGCCCGTCCAGCGCTCGCCGATCAGGGCGAGGGCCGCTTGGGCGATGCCGAGGAGCAGGGTGAGCCCCCGTCGCTTCAATGCGGCCACGACCACGACGAAGGCGGCCATCGCGAGCTCGCCGCCCAGCAGCCATGAATCGAGCTCGGGCAGGTCGACGACGAAACCCTGCGGCAGCGAAGGCGCCGCCGCTATCGCCAGCGAGACGGCCAGGGCCGCTTGGGCAGCCGATCCGACCATGACGATGAAGCGCCTGGGTCTATCCGCTTTGATTAAAAGCACGATGAGACCGAAAAGAAGTGGCGTCGCCACAAGGAAAAATGGTAGTGTCATTTGTGTTTGTTAATTCTAAGCGAGAAGAAAAAAAATGGCAATGTCTCTTAGAATTATTTTTTTTGGCCCTAACATTTCATGATATTCGTGGCTAACGAATGCGATATACACGAAGTTCGTAACTTCCCAAAAGCTTGAATCATTCCTTTTTTATAGATTAAGCGCGGGGTTCATGCCTCGCAAGAGCCCATCACCATGGAGCGCGAGTGTGCGCCCCTCTTCCGAATCAAGGGGCGCATTCCCTCGCGACTCCATTATTTCGCCTCTTCGCCGGCTATTGTAGCTTTCCCTTTTACCAGCGAGGCGAATTCCTCCTGGTCAAGGGTTTCTTTTTCGAGCAGGCGCTCGGCCACCCGACCGAGGAGCTCGCGCTCCTCGCCGAGCTTGGCGAGAACGAAGTCGTAGCGCTGGGCCACGATGCGGGCTATCTCGTCGTCGACGTACTTCTGTGTTTCCTCGCTGTACTCGCGGGCCATATAGGGCTCGGCCTGAGGGCCTAGCATCGCCGCGCCACGCCTCGTGAGGGCCACGTGGCGGAAGCGCTCGGACATGCCGTAGTCGGTGATCATGCGCCTCGCTATGTCGGTGGCCCTCGTGAGGTCGTTCGCGGCGCCGGTGGAGATGCGGCCGAATCCGATCTCCTCCGCCGCCCGCCCGCCGAGCAGCACGTCGATCTGGCCGATGAGCTCGTCCTTCGTGAGGATGAAGCGGTCCTCGATCGGGAGTTGCAGGGTATAGCCCAGGGCGCCCATGCCGCGCGGCACGATGGAGACCTTGCGGACGGGATCGGAGCCCGCGGTGAAGGCGGCGGTGAGGGCGTGTCCGGTCTCGTGGAAGGCCACCGTCCTGCGCTCGCTCTGGTTCATCACGCGGCTTTTCTTCTCGAGGCCCGCGACGATCTTCTCTATCGCGGCGTCGAAGTCCGACTGGAGGACCTTCTTGCGGCCCGCCCGCACGGCGAGTAGGGCGGCCTCGTTGACCAGGTTCGCGAGATCGGCGCCGACGAAGCCAGCCGATCCCCTCGCCACTTGGGAGAGGTCCACGCTGTCCTCGAGGTGCACGGCCTTGGCGTGGATGCGTAGGATGGCCTCGCGGCCCACCAGGTCCGGCCTGTCCACGAGGACCTGCCTGTCGAAGCGCCCCGGCCGGAGCAGGGCCGGGTCCAGCACGTCGGGCCGGTTGGTCGCCGCGAGGATTATGAGGCCGCTCGTGGCGTCGAAGCCGTCCATCTCGACGAGGAGCTGGTTCAGGGTCTGCTCCCGCTCGTCGTTTCCGCCCGTCGCGCCCGACACGCGGCTTTTGCCGATGGCGTCGAGCTCGTCGATGAAGACGATGCAGGGAGCCTTCTCCCGGGCTTGCTTGAAGAGGTCCCGCACCCGTGCCGCCCCCACGCCGACGAACATCTCGAC
>DBTW01000159.1:9114-11219 GCA_002307245.1 Spirochaetaceae bacterium UBA1306
CCGACGAACATCTCGACGAAGTCGGCGCCGCTCATCCTGAAGAAGGGCACCTCAGCCTCGCCGGCCACCGCCCTCGCGAGGAGGGTCTTGCCCGTCCCGGGGGGGCCGACGAGCAGGACGCCCTTCGGGATCTTGCCTCCGATGTCCGTGTACTTCTTGGGGCTCTTGAGGAAGTCGACCACCTCGATGAGTTCGTCCTTGGCCTCATCCACGCCCGCCACGTCCGCGAAGCGGGTCTTGATGTCCCCCTCGGCGATGATCATCGCCTTGTTCTGGCCGAAGGCTAGGACATTGCCGCCGGGATTGCCGATTCGCTTGGATAGAATGCGCCAGAGGAAGATCATGAGGACGAGGGGAAGGATCCAGTTTAGGAGGAAGGATATTATCGCGTTGCCGTCCCGCGTTACCGAGGCGTACACGACGCCCTTCTCGTCGAGGAGGGCCGTGAAGCTGGGATCGTAGACTGGGACGGCCTTGTAGACCGAGGAAGCGCGGACCGATTGCGGCAGGACGCTGACCGCCGGGCGCTTATCGAGTTGGGTATAGCCCGAATAATAATTCTGGTCCATGTCGACGCGCTTAATCTCGCCCGAGCGGACCTTGTCCTTGAAGGCGCTATACGGAATGACCGTGTCGTCGCCTTGAAATAGAAAGAAATTGAAGAGGGCTACTCCAATGATCACGATGATCACATAGCCTAGCGAGAATTTCAGCTGGAAGCCGTTGAGATTGGGCGGAAGCTTCATCCCTTTGCCCCGGCCCCGTCCCTTGGGCGGGGAGCGCCTGCCGTTCCAATTCTTGCCCTTCTTGGCCGCCATCGCTGCTCCATTCGGCCCTTCGCGAACTCAAGGCCACTATAAATGTACATAAATCCGGGCCCCGAGGCTATGCGGCGGTCTTTGCCTTGACCTGGGAAGGCCTTTTTCGTATATTTCTCTCGATTCTTAAAACACCGTTCAATCTATCCAGGAGGGATACGTATGAAAGTGAAGCCACTCGGCGATCGCATCCTCATCAAGATCCAGGAGGGCGAAAGCAAGACGGCCGGCGGGATCATCATCCCCCAGACCGCCCAGGAAAAGACGCAAAACGGCGTAGTGATCGCCGTGGGAACCGATAAGGACGTCATCAAAGTCAAGGAAGGCGACAAGGTCATGTACGACAAGTACGCCGGCGCCCAGATCAAGATCGATGGCGTCGATCACCTCATCGTCAAGTTCGCCGACGTCCTCGCCGTTATCGAGTAAGCCCTAACAGGGCGTTGAAAAAGTCTATCGAGCCTTTTTTAACGCTGGCCTGCTAGGTCCATGATAACGAGGAAGCCCCTCGCCCGCGACCGATAATCGCGTGCGAGGGGCTTCTTATGCATTTGGCCCCTGGCTTCCGGAGAGGCTCCGCCTCCCTGTCAGGAAGCCGGAGCCGGTTATTCGGTGAGGACCTTGAGGATATCCTCGGGGGTCTTAGCCGCGAGGATAGCCGTCCGCTTTTCCTCGCTGCGGAAGAGGAGGCTCACTTCGGCGAGGAACTGGAGGTGGGGGCCCGTCTTGTCGGCGGAGGAGAGCGTCATGATGAAGATGCGACAGGGCTCGCGATCTAGGGCGTCGAAATCGACGGCTACGTCCGAAACGCCGACACAGGCTACGAGTTCCTTGACGGAATCGGTCTTACCGTGGGGTATGGCGATACCGTGCTTCATGCCGGTGCTCATCCGGCGTTCGCGTTCGAGTACGGCCTTGCGTGCGGCGGCCAGGTCGGAGATCTTGCCCGAACGGGCAGCCACCTGGAGTAGCTCCTCGATGATCTCTTCTTTAGTTCGGCCCTTTAAACCCAAGGCGACGGTATCGCGGCTAAGTATGCTCTTGAGGTCCATGTTCCCATTCTACGATCGCGCGTGGCCGGCGTCAAGCACGCCTTACTAAGTCGTAGCAATCTTTACCGTTATACGCAATTCGTCGAAGGCGAGTCCGTCCAACCTATTTCAAGCAGTCAATAGTGTTACGAAGATTTATTGCTTTTGAATCGCCGAGGCCGGTTGCGCGCGGAGTGAGGTAGACCCCACAGGAGGCTTACCCATGATTCCCCCGGTCTGCCCCTATCCCAAATGC
>DBTW01000194.1:0-23475 GCA_002307245.1 Spirochaetaceae bacterium UBA1306
TCGTGGATGAGCGAGAGCTCCTTGCCGGAGGCCGACTTCTCCACCCCCTCGACGAAGACGTGGCCGGCCACGAGGTTGGCGAAATTCTCGCTGATATTGTCCTTGAAGGCGCCCACGAAGCCGTTGATGATGGTGACGATCATGAGCCCGAAGGCTATGGCGCCACCGAGGAGGAGGGTCCTCTTCTTCTGCCGCGAGAGGTTGCGCAAGGCTAGCTTGATGATTTCCATGGTATCCCGCCTATTCCGACTGCATGGCGCGCACGGGCTCGATCTTGAGCGCGAGCGAGACCGGGTAGAGATGCGCCGCGACCGCCACGAGGCTGACGAGCACGAGGCTCCATAGGATCGAGGACAGGCTCGCCGAGGCGTGCAGCACCGGGCCTGCGAAGAGCAGCTTCAGGAAGGAATTCGTGGCGTGGATCTGCGCCGCGTTCAGGATGCCCAGGGCGCCGACGGCGAAGGCCGTCCCGATCAGGCCAAAGACCACCGCGATGGTCAGGGTCTCGACGAGGAACATCCGGCGCACGTAGCCCTTCTGGGCGCCCAGGGCGCGCATCGTGCCGATCTCGCCGGTGCGCTCGATCACCGAGATGACGAGGGTATTGGTCATGATGATGACCGCGACCACCGCCACGATGATGATGGCGATATTGAAGACGATCCTGATCACGTCGATGCTGGAGCCGAAGGGGCTGGAGGCCGCCTTCCAATCGCCCGCCTGCGCCTCGATACCTTCCGCGGCGAACCAGGCGTTGAGGGAGGCGACCGTCGCCTGGGCCGCGCCCGAGTTCTTGAGGCGCGCCACCGCGAAGTACCAGGCGCCCGAGTCGGCCACGGCGAGCTTACGAGGCTCGGCATTCTTGCCGGGAGCGGCCGCCTTGGGGGCCGAGACCTGGGTGGCTTTCACGACCGTCTCGGCGCCGAAGAGATCGTCCTCGCTCGCCGCTAGGAGGCCCTTCTGCTCGTCGGTGACCGGCGTATCCTCGTCATTGCCTATCGTGAGCCCCGACAGGAGCCGCGCCGTGGTCACGTCGGCGTAAGATATGTAGCTCTTGCCCTCGTCCTCGTCCTCGGCCCCGATAACCCCGACGAGGGGCACGGAGCGGATCTTGAATCCGGCCTTGCCCATGCCCGTGATGACGATCTGGTCGCCGAGCTTGGGCTCGACGCCCGCCTTCTTCTTGATCTTCTCGAAAGTCCGTTTGGAGATGACGAGGCCCTCTTCGCCGGGGGCGAGGAGCCTGCCCATGGAGGGCTTCACGTCGGGGAAGAGCGCGTTGTACGTGGCCGGTTCGATTCCGAAGAGCACGAGCATGGCCACCGCGCCATCGTCGGACTTGTCGATGTCCTCGTAACCCTTGAGAGCGGCCATGCCGTAGCCCGTGACCTGGCCGGCGGCGCCCGTGACGCCGGGCATCGAACGGAGGTGCTCCATGACCTTGTCGTACTCGGGAAGGAGTTTCATGTCGTCCCCGCTCGAGCTCATGGACATCGAGCCGAAGAGGCTTACCGTCTCTTTGGTCTTGGTCTTGGCGGAGATGAATACGTCCCCGGTGTAATTGGCTATGAAGGTGTCCTTGATGCCCTTCGCCGCGGTGTCCATGAAGGCGTTGCCGACGACGAGTATGACGACTCCCAGGCCGAGGAGGATGCCTATGATGAGGCTCTTGGCCTTGTGCTCCAGGAGGTTCCTGAAGGCTATGCGGATGAGTACCGGCATCGGCTTTATTCCTTGTCCTGCCGCGTGTTCTCTACGACGAGGCCGTCCTTTAATCGGACGACGTGGTCGGCGAGGTCCACGATCTTCGCGTCATGGGTGGAGAATATGAAAGTAGTCGACATCTCACGGTTGATCTTCTTCATCAGGTCGAGGATCTGCTCGCCAGTGGCCGAGTCGAGGTTGGCCGTCGGCTCGTCCGCGAGGACGATCTGGGGCTTGGTGACCAGGGCGCGGGCGATGGCCACCCTCTGGCGCTGGCCGCCCGAAAGCTCGTTGGGCTTGTGCGTGCGCCACTGCTCGAGCCCGACCTCCTGGATGAGGTAGTCGATCCAGTCGGACTTTTCCTTGCCCTTGGGGCCCTTCTTCCCGAGGAGGAGGGGAAACTCGATGTTCTCGTAGACATTGAGGACGGGGATGAGGTTGAAGGACTGGAAGATGAAGCCGAGAGTCTCGTGGCGAAGAGTGGTGAGATCCTTGTCCGAGAGATCCTTGATCGGCTTGCCCCCGATGAGGACGCTGCCCGAGGTCGGCCTGTCAACGCAGCCGAGCATGTTGAGGATGGTCGACTTCCCGGAGCCCGATGGCCCGGCGATGGAGATGAACTCGCCCTTTTCGATCGAGAAGGAAACGCCTTTCACCGCCTCGACCTCGACCTTGCCGAGAGGATAGACCTTGCGGACGTCCTGGAGCTCTACGATTACCATACGTACTCCTTAGACTCGGCGCCCTTCGCCGATGGATCGGCCGCCGCGCTCGCCCGTCCTCCTATGAGCGGCGGGAGCTTGCGGGACGGGCTTTTATTGAAACGCTACCCGGGGCGCACTTTTTTGCGTTCAACATTGATAAGATATTGAGATCCCTCATCTTTTTTCAAGCTAATCGGGTGGAATCGGGGCGTTTTGCTCCAAGTGTTCATTGACCGTTTATGGCTGCGCACTGGATGGCGCGGCGCGCCGGCGCGTATACTCAATGGTATGCCAAGCGAAGGAAGGCCCCGGGACCGCATCCTCATCGTCGAGGACGACCGGGATATCGCCGAGCTCGTCGCGACCTACCTCGCGCGCGAGGGCCTCGGCGCGGCCATCGCCGGCTCGGCCGAGGAGGCCATTCTCGATTGCGCCGAGCTCCTGCCGGAGCTCCTGATCCTGGACCTGGGACTGCCCGGGGCCGACGGGCTCGAGCTCCTGCGGTATTTCCGGGGCCGCAGCACCGCGCCGGTCATCATCGTCTCCGCCCGCGAGTCCGACGAGGACAAGGTGGCGGGCCTAGGTCTCGGTGCCGACGATTTCGTGTCCAAGCCCTTCTCGCCCAAGGTGCTGTCGGCTCGGGTGAAGGCCCAGCTGCGACGTTCGGGCTATGCGCGGGAGACCTTGCCTCGGGAATCCGACGGCGGCGGCAATCGCCTGGCCTTCGGCCACTACGTCCTCGACTTCGATGGCCGGCTCCTCGAGCGCGAGGGCGAGCGAGTGCCCCTCAGCCGCAGGGAATTCGAGCTCCTCGCCTACCTGGCCCTCAACGAGGGCAAGACCTACGCTCCCGTGGAGCTCTATCGGGAGGTCTGGGGACTCGAGCACGGCGACCTCTCGACCGTGGCCGTTCATGTCCAGCGCGTTAGGCGCAAGATCGAGGATCCCGGCTCTCCTCCCCGCTGGCTCGTCACGGTGCCCGGAGCGGGCTACCGCTTCCTTCGAGGAGGCTCGCCATGAAGCCCGCGAAGGAGCGTGGCCGCCTCCGCCTGCGGACCCTCCTCGGCGGCCTCGCCGTGGCGGCCCTGATCGCGCCCGTCGTCCTCGCCGTGCTCGTCGGCGTCGTGATCGCCTCGTCCATGCCGAAGGCTCCGATCTTCCGCTTCCAGTCCGTCGGCAGGGAGCTGGCCTTGGCCGTGGACTACGCCGATGGAGTCCTGTCGATCAGGCCCGGCTACAAGCCCCCCCTCGACCTCCGCCTCGTCATCGAGGGGCCGGGCGGAGTGGTGCTCCTGTCGAACGTCGACCGCATCCGCTCCGGAGCGGCCGCAAGCCTGGACGATATCGTCTTCGTCATCGACGGCAAGGACAGGGTCAAGAATTTCTTCACCGAGAACGTCCGCGATAGCGGCGGCGCCGTCATCGGCAGCTACTACGCCTGGTTCTCCGACGATTATCAGCCCCAGCATAGGGGGGCGATACCGGTCGGCTTGCTGGCCCTCATAGGCTTTTGCCTCTTCGCCTTCTGCCTCGGCGTCATCGTCTCCACCTTCCTAGGGAGGTCCGTGCTCAAGCTCGAGAGGGCCGCGGGCCGCATCGCCGCCGGCGATCTCGAGACCGAAGTGCACGTGAGCGGGATCCGGGAGATCGAGGAACTCTCCCTGGCCATGGACGGCATGCGCGCGGCTTTGCGCGAGGATCGCGACAAGCGAGCCCGATTCCTGGCCGGCATCTCGCACGACCTGCGCACGCCCCTGACCTCGATTGGCGGCTACCTCGAGGCGGTCGAGGATGGCCTCGCCTCGGATCCCGACACCTTGCGGCGCTATGTGCATATCATGCGCGGCAAGACCCGGCTCCTGGAGGGGCGGATCGCCAGCCTCATCGAATTCGCCCGGATGGAGACGGGGGAATGGCGCATGGGCTTCGAGGAGATCGAGCTCCGGCCCTTCCTCGAGGGTCTGGCGCGCGAGTTCCGCGAGGACTCGCGCCTCATGGACCGCGGCTTCTCCTTCGATCTCTCGGCCCTCGAGGGCCTGCGCGCCGGCGTCGACCGCGCCCTCCTGTCTCGGGCCTTCGAGAACCTCTTCTCCAACGCGATACGCTACTCCCCGCCCGGGAGCGCCGCGCGCATGGCCGCTAAGCTCGAAGGCGCCGTCGCGACGATCGACTTCGACGACGAGGGTCCTGGCATAGCCCCCGCGGAGCGGGAGAGGGTTTTCGAGGCCTTCGTGCGCGGCGGCACGGCCGGAGGCGGCGAGGGATTGGGCCTCGGTCTCTATATTGCCCGCTCGGTAATACAGGGGCATGGTTGGTCGATTCGCGCAGATGCCACGCCTGATGGCTGCGGACGCCTCAGCGTTGTAATTCCCCTGGCCACGCAGGCATGAACCGTAATTAGTTCCTCGAAGCTTGTAGAAAATCATTCAAACTAAGCCCCCTTGGGGTAGTATATGAAATGAGCGAGGGGGCAACCTTTCCTCAGTGTTATGAAGCTTGTAGAAAAAATGTTGTTAGTTGTTTTACGAAAAACAATTAATCGATTTGTCTCGAAAAAACCGTGTATGAAAGCACATTTCTATAGTGTCTCAGGCCTTAGGCTCATCCGGACCTCAAGGCTTCATAACACTAACCAACCTTTCTGAAAGGTTTCCCCCTCGCGTTCCCCATTTCCAAAGATTTGCTCCTTTGCCACTACCCGTCTTCCTATGCGACCGCATATCCGGGAAGGTAATCCCTGTCCTTGCCCAATGGCGTCCTTCGTGTCCTTCTCCAGCTGGCCTCGCCGCAGTCTGTTAGCAGAGTCCGCGTCAGCATCGCCCGCTTCCGCCAGATCCCCTCGAGCTCGTCCTCGACCTGCTCGCCATCGTAGCCGGCGACGAGCGCGTTCGTGATCGGCCCCATCCGAGCCCGATGCGCCTTGATGAAATTGTGATAGAACAGGTACAGCGTCAGCCGTTCCATCTGGCGATTGACATTCCTTCCGAAGCAGGCCGATTCCCGAACGTGCTCATGCAGGTCCTTCCGGATCTCTCTGTCGAGGTAATTTACCGGGAAGAGCGGATTCGCCCTCGTACGCTCCGCGCGTGAGGAGATCGTCTTGTGCTCGAGCCTGCCGAGCTTGTGAAGGGCATTCGCGCATGGAGCGGCCGCGATGCCCCGTGGATAGGCCTTGTGCTCATCGGTCCACAGGCAAAGCGCAGGCCGAGCCTCGTCGCAGAGGACCCGGAGGCTCGCGGTTGCGATGCGCGAAAAGGAGCGTTCGACGCCCCGGGAATCGGCCCTGAAGCGCTTCTCGAGCTCGATTCGTTTCGCCTTTTGCCCTTCCGTCATCCTGCCCTTGCGCCTGAGCGTGACATGGTCGGCCGCGTAGACGAATTGGGATTTCGATCCGACCAGGATCGTTATGTTGTTCGGGAAATACTGCGAAACGCAGAAGCTCTCGAAGCCGTCGGCGGCCAGATTCTCCGAGAGCCGCCTGGTACGGGATAGCCGCGACTCGAAGGCGAGGGCTTGGCGCGAGGCGCGGGAGAGGCGGTTGGACACGGTATCGGTCGAAGCCGCGATCGCCCGGCCGATGGCGCTCAGGCTCGAGGTCGAGACGAGCCTGACGAGGAGATCCTGGTAGTCGATAACCCGCTTGGCATAGTAATCCACACTGAAGGTCTGGGTCGAGAAGGTGCGGCCGCAGGCAGTGCAGCGAAACCGGGGAACAACGCCGAAGGCCTTGGTCGAGTAAAAGCCCCAGGGAACATACTCGTTATAGGGCTGATTGGACTCAAGCCAATGGAGCGCGCATGCCCTCTTGGGGCAGAAAGGGAAGCGGTACTCGTCCACAACCCCTATACGCGGCTAGCCGGGCCTCCCGATTGAAACGCCAACATTCTTCGAGGAACTAATTACCCCTTTATGCCACCCATAGTTAATCCCGCAATGAAGGATTTCTGCCCGACGAAGAACACGATGACGAGGGGCATGACGACGAGCATGGCGGCGGCCATCAGCAGGTGCCAGTACGAGTTGTAGCTCGAGAGCAGGGACTTAAGCCCCAGCGCCAGAGTGTAGAGCTTCGAGTCGTTCAGGTAGAGCAGCGGCCCCATGAAGTCGTTCCAGGTGTTGAGGAAGGTGAAGATGATCATCACCGCGATGATGGGCCTGGCCATGGGCAGGATGATCTGGACCATGATCCTCGGGTAGGAGGCCCCGTCGATCAAGGCCGCCTCGTCGTAGTCGAAGGGAATGGTCCTGAAGAACTGCACGAGGAGGAAGATGAAGAAGGCGTTGCCGAAGAAGCTGGGGACGATGAGGGGTAGAAAGGTATTGAGTCCCCCGAGCCAGCTCCACTCGATGAAGGTCGGGATCATCGTTACCGAGTTCGGGATCATCAGCGTCCCGATGCTGAGCGCGAAGAGCAGCTTGCGCCCTTTGAAGCGGAGCCTCGCGAGGGCGAAGGCGATGGCGACGTTGGAGAAGAGCACCCCGATGATGTTCCAGGCGACGAGGATGACCGTGTTCCCGTAATAGCGGCCGAAGGGGATGATCCGGAAAACCTCGGGATAGTTCCGCCATTGGGCTTCGGCGGGAATCGCCTTGGGCGGGTAGCTGAAGATCTCCGACATGGTCATGAGCGAGCTACGCAGCTGCCAGGCGAAGGGAAGGAGGCAGAAGACGGCCCCGAGGGTGAGGGCGACGTAGATGAGGGCCCTGCCCGGTTTCGTTTTGGCGCGCGCGCTCATTTGCGTTCCCCTTCGTAATAGACCCAGGACTTGGAGCTCCTGAACACGAGGAGCGACACGGCGATGGTCATGAGGAGGAGGACGACCGCCAGGGCGTTCGCGTAGCCCATCTTGCTGAAGTTGAAGGCCTGCTTGTAGAGGTGGAGCATATAGGTGAGCGAGGCGTTCGAGGGCCCGCCGTTGGTCATGATGTAGGGCTGGGTGAAGGTCTGGAGGCCGCCGATGATGCCCATGACGAGGTTGTAGAAGATGATGGGGCTCATCTGCGGGAGGATGACGGCCTTGAGCCTCTGCCAGTAGTTGCCGCCGTCGATGACGCAGGCCTCTTCCAGCTCCTTGGGGATGCCTTGCAGTCCGGCGAGGAAGATGACGACGACGTTGCCCACGCTCCACAGGCTCATGATGACGAGGCTCATGATGACCAAGCTCGAGTCGGTCAGCCATCGCTGGGTGGGGAGGCCGAGCTTGTCCAGGAGGAAGTTGAAGAGGCCGTACTGCGGATTGTACAGGAAGAGCCACAGGGCGGTGGAGACCATGGTGGGTATGAGGGCGGGCAGGTAGTAGATTGTCCTGAAGACGCCCACGCCCTTGACCTTGGCGTTCAGGAGGAGGGCCGCCGAGAAGGCGAGGAGCATCTGCAGCGGCACGCTCGTGATCGTGAAGAGGAGCATGACTTTCAGCGATTGCCAGAAGAGGTGGTCGCCGAAGAGCATGAACCAGTAGTTCTGTAGGCCGATGAAGATCGGCGTCGATATCATGTTCCACTTGAAGAGACTCATGGACACCGCGACCCCGAGGGGAAAGGCGACCCAGATCGTGAGGCCGAGAGCCAGGGGCGATACGAGTATCCATCCCCAGAGCGTCTCCTTCCTGATGCGCATCTACCTTTCTCCCATAGACCGACGATCATGCATCGACACGGAGATCACTGGGATCACGGAGGTATCGGAGAAGAAGGAGATGGGCGGGAAGGGTAGTGGAACGAATCTTCGTCGATCCGATCCTTTTCCCTAAGCCCTTCTCCTCTCCCCTCCACGCCCTCCGTATGACTCCGTGATCTCCGTGTCGAGTATTCGACTGATGCCCTTCTATCCAGTTCGGGGCTTTATTGCCAGAGGCCCTCGAGGAGCCCGGACTTCCTGATGGCCGCGGCCGCGCGCTTCATGGCGTTCTCGGCCGTGTCCTTGCCCTGCCAGACCTTGTCCAGCTCGGGGTTGATGAACTCGGAGATGATCTGGTTCGAGTTCTTGATGTTGAGGGGCTCGTTGCGGGCGACGGCCATCGAGTCCACGACCGCTTCCTTGAAGCCCTTGGGGTGGGCCGGGTTGTCGAGCCACTTCGCGAGGTCGGCCTTGTTCTCGTACCAGGACTTCTTCGTGGGCATCCAGAGGCCGCCGGAGTACAGGTCCGTGGTCTTGGAGGGGTCCATCATCCACTTCTGGAGCTTCCAGGCCTCGGCGGGGTGCTTGGTCTTCTGGAAGACCACGTTGACGCCGGAGAGGTAGAGCTGGGCGGGCTTGGCGGAGATGGGCAGGGCCCCGACGCCGAGGGGGAAGTCCATCTTGGCGAAGTCGAGGAGCTCCCAGGCGCCGGAGACGTAGAAGGCGACCTGCCCGTTCTGCAGGAGCACCTTGGGATCGGTCTTGCCGGTCGAGTTGTACTCGGTGAGGCCGGGGGAGGACATGACCATGTACTTGTTCCGGAGGTCGGCGAGCTGCTGGATAGCCTTAATCGTCTCCGGCTTGTCGATGAGGATGTCTTTGCCGTCGGCGGAGAAGATCTCGCCGTTGTTCCCCCAGACGCGGGGATAGAGCATGCTGAACCAGACCTCGTGGTTGATGCCGAAGCAGGCCACGTGCTTGGGATCGAAGCCGGCCTCGCCGGGGTGCTTGCCCTTCGTGTCGACGGTCAGCTTGGTCCAGTACTTCACCGCCTGGTCCCAGCTCCAGGCCTTCTTGTAGTCGGTCGGGGGAAGGGGGACGCCGGCCTTGGTCAGGGTGTCCTTGTTGTAGTACATGACCTGGGCCTCGGCCGCGGTGTAGGCGCCGATGATCTTACTGCCCGAGCGGATCCAGGCCTGCGAGAGATAGTCCTTCTCCATGTTGTCGGCCTTGACATAGGGCGAGAGGTCCAGGAAGAAGTTGTTCGACGCGTAGCTGTAGATGGTCTCGCTGGCGAAATAGCCGCAGTCCGGCAGGGTGTCGGACTCGGACATGGCCTTCATCTTGGCGTCGTACTCGGCGCCGGAGTATACGGCGTACAGGGGCTCGACATTGATCCCGGGATTGGCCGCCTCGAAATCCTTGCAAGCCTTGGTGATGGCGGTTTGCTCGGCAGGGCTACCCCAGAACATGAAGGTCAGCTTGATGTTCTCTGCGGACAGGCCCATGGCCATGCCCAGGGCGAGCAGCGCGGCGAAAACCGAGAGTTTAGCTCTCCTCGACATATGACTCCTCCTTGCAGTTTGCACTAGACGATGAGAATGAGTATCCGCGCGAATGGCGGAATCCGAAACTCTCCGCTTTTGCACATTAGGTGACGGATTCCGATCTGCCCCCACGTGGTCGGCGCGGCCCTTCATTGGTTGTTGATGTGCCGGGCTTGGTAGTGGAGCCGCGCCTCGGTCGGCGTCATGCCTGACTCGCCCTTGAATTGGCGGATGAAGTGCCGGGTCGAGCCGAAGCCGCATTGGGATGCGATCTCCTTGATCGAGTCCCGCGATTCCTGCAGGCGTCCTAGCGCGAACTGAACGCGTTTTTTCAATATGAAGCCGCCTATCGAGACTCCCATCACCTCCTTGAAGCGCCGCCCGAGGTAGTCGGGGTTGAGCTGCAGCTCCATGGCTATCGTCTTCACCGAGAGCTCGGGATCGACGAGGCTCTCGAGCACCTTAGCGACGACCGCGTAGACGACGCTGGCGACGGGCGAGCCTTCCTCCATGCCCGCTGAGCCGGGCCCGCCGTGGGCGTCGATGACGCATTCGGTGAGCCTGATAAGCGCCTGCCTGAATATCGCCTGGTACTTAAGCGGCGTATAGGATGGCGATTCCTGCTCGTAGAAGAGGTCGTGGAAGGCCTGCGCGAAGGGCTCGGGATCGCGGGGATCGAAGCACTGGGGCAGGAGGGCCGATTCCTCGAGCTTGTGCCCCCTGATATCCGGGTTGCTGAGCACGGTCTCGGCCTCCTGAGGGGAAAGCATCGAAAAGCCCCCGTCCTGGGCCGTGAAATGCACCCAAAAATAGGATGCGCGAGCCTGGATGGGCGCCGCGCCCAGGTGGTGCCGGCCCGCGGCCAGGAGGACGATCCTGCCGGGCCGTATCTCGATGATCTCGCCCTCGTCGTCGATCCGCGCGACGCCCTTCCTTCCGAGAATGAGCACCGAGGAGGGCAGTCGCCGCTCGGGATGGATCCATCCCGGGCTCAAGATGGCATTGCCGCAATTGTCGCCGTGGGTTGCGGGCAGCGAGTACAGGGCGTACTTCAGTTCTGGCCTCCTGGGCTGGTCGGCGCTTCCGAAGGTCGGAATATGTCGCTTAGCCTATTAATTCTGCGAATTCTCTTTTTAGGCAAGCGGGTATATCGTAGGCGACCATGGAAAGCGCACGAGAGCTGAGCTTCAAGGACGTCAGGATAGGGCCGGGCTTCTGGGGGGACAGGCAAGGCCTGGTCGCGGAAGCCGTAGTGCCCTACCAATGGAAGGCCCTCAACGACGAGATACCCGGCGCGGCCCCGAGCCATGCCGTGGAGAACCTGCGCATCGCGGCGGGATTGTCCTCGGGCGAATTCCACGGCTTCCAATTCCAGGATAGCGACGTCGCCAAGTGGATCGAGGCCGCCTCCTACGCCATCGCGGCCCTAGCCGCGGCCGGCCGGCGCGATCCCGAGCTGGAGCGCGCGATGGACGGGGCCATCGAGCTCGTCGGCGCGGCCCAGCAGTCCGACGGGTACATCCAGAGCTATTACAGCGTCGCGGCGAAGGGCAAGCGATGGACCGACCTCGAGTGGGGCCACGAGCTCTATTGCGGGGGCCATCTCATCGAGGCCGCCGTCGCCCACTTCCAGGCGACGCTCTCGCGCAAGTTCCTCGACATCATGCTGCGCTACGTGGACTGCGTGGACGCCGCTTTCGGGATCGAGGAGGGCAAGCGGCGCGGCTACGACGGCCATCCCGAGATCGAGCTCGCCCTCTTCAAGCTGTATCGCGTAACGCGTGACGAGAGGCACCTGAGGCTCGCGCGCTACTTCGTCGACGAGCGCGGGCGCAAGCCCTGCTACTTCGACGCCGAGCGCGAGCGGCTTGGAACGGGCAAGCGCCATCGCATGCTCGAGCTGGACTATTTTCAGGCCCAGGCCCCGCTGCGCGAGCAGCGCACGGCCGAGGGTCACGCCGTGCGCGGGGCCTACCTGTACTGCGCGATGGCGGACTACGTCCGGGAGGGCTGCGACCCCGGGCTGCGCGGGGCCCTGTCCGCCATCTGGGAGAACGCGACGGGCCGGAGGATGTACGTGACGGGGGCCATGGGCTCCCAGGCCTACGCCGAGCGGCATTCGATCGACTTCGACCTGCCGAGCGACACGGCCTACGCCGAGACCTGCGCCTCGATAGGCCTCGTCATGTGGGCCTGGCGCATGCTCCTCGTCGACCCCGACTCGCGCTACGCCGAGGTACTCGAGCGAGCCCTCTACAACGGGGTCCTCTCGGGCATGTCGGCCGACGGCAAGCGCTTCTTCTACGTGAACCCCCTCGAGGTTAGGCCCGCCGTGGACCGCGCGCGACAGGACCACGAGCATGTGAGGTCCCGGCGCTTCGAGTGGTTTGGCTGCGCCTGCTGCCCCCCCAACATAGCCCGCCTCGTGGGCTCCATCGGCGGCTACGCCTATGCCTTCGACGAGGCCTCGGTCTGGGTCCACAACTACGTCGCCGGCTCGGCCTCCTTCCCGGCCGGCTCGGGGAACTTGATCCTCGCCGTGGAGACCGACTATCCCTGGGAAGGCCTCGTGCGGATCCGCGTGGAATCCGGGGAAGGGGTCGAGCGCGCCCTCAGGCTACGCGTGCCGGAATGGAGCCTCGGCCCGGGGCGCGGCTTCTCGCTCAGGCTGAACGGCGAGATCGTCCCCGCGCCGAGCATGGAGAGGGGCTACGCCGTCCTCGCACGCGCCTGGCGCCCCGGGGACCTCGTCGAGCTCGAGCTAGACATGAGAGCTCGCCTGCTCTACTCCCGGCCCGAGCTAGGGGAGGCCATCGGCCTCGCCTGCGTGCAGCGCGGCCCCTTCATCCTCTGCGCCGAGGAGGCCGACAACGGCCCCGGCCTGCATCGGCTCGAGCTCGACCCGTCCTCGGCCATCGCCGTCGCGCGCGAGGACTACGGCTT
Source organism: Spirochaetaceae bacterium UBA1306 (assembly GCA_002307245.1). Taxonomy (GTDB): domain Bacteria; phylum Spirochaetota; class Spirochaetia; order Treponematales; family Rectinemataceae; genus UBA1306. The sequence goes on from DBTW01000194.1 coordinate 12,516, forward strand.
CGGGCCCTCGCTCCGCGCCGAGATCGGCGGCAGGCGGGTCATCCTCCCGCCGCCTGGAGCGCCCCTCTACGGGACCGAGCCGCCCGCCTACGAGCCCTGCCGCGTCAAACTGATACCGTACTTCCAGTGGGCCAATCGCGACGATGGCGAGATGAGGGTCTGGTTCCGGACGATGTAAAGGAATTCTCTTCAAGCCCTCCGCCCTTGCATAGGCTCGGCGCTTCCACGATCTTTTCCATCACATTGGAAAAGAGCGCGAAACGCGCGGAGGAGCCGTTATGTCAGCCGGAAGACTCTCGCCCGTCATCGGCGTCGACGAGTCCAAGTGCGTCAACTGCCATGCCTGCATCGCCGCCTGCCCGGTCAAGCTCTGCAACGACGGATCGGGCGAGGTCGTGCGCCTCGACGCCGACCGCTGCGTCGGCTGCGGCAGCTGCATCGAGGCCTGCAAGCACGGGGCGCGCTTCGGGATCGACGACTCAGGCGCCTTCTTCGAGGCCCTCGCCGCCGGCCGAGGCATGATCGCCGTCGCCGCTCCGGCCGTCGCCGCCAGTTTCCCCGGCGACTACCTCAGGCTCAACGCCTGGCTTAAGTCCCTCGGCGTCAGGGCCGTCTTCGACGTGGCCTTCGGGGCCGAGCTGACGGTCAAATCCTACCTCGAGCACGCCAGGCGCGCCTCGCCCGCGGCCATCGTCGCCCAGCCCTGCCCGGCCCTGGTGAGCTTCGCCGAGCTCTACCACCCCGAGCTCCTGCCCTACCTCGCCCCCGCCGACAGCCCGATGCTCCACGCGGTCAAGATGGCCAAGGAATACTACCCCGAGTATCGGGACTGCGCGACCGTCGTCCTCTCGCCCTGCTACGCGAAGCGCCGGGAATTCGACGAGGTCGGGGGCGAGTTCTACAACCTGACCTTCAAGTCCGCGGAGGCCCGGCTGCGCGCCTCCGGCAAGCGGCTGCGGGACTATCCCGAGCTCGAGTACGACGGCGAGCGGGCCGAGCGCGCCGTGCTCTTCTCGACGCCCGGAGGCCTCCTGCGGACCGCGGTCAGGGAGGCGCCGGATCTGGCCGAGCGGACGCGCAAGATCGAGGGCCCGAGGACCGTCTACGGCTACCTCGCCGGCCTCGAGCGGTCCATCCGCGCTGGCGAGGCGCCCTTCATCGTCGATTGCCTGTCCTGCGAGCGCGGCTGCAACGGAGGGCCCGGCACCCTCACCGCCGACCTGTCCCTCGACGAGGTCGAGCATGGCGTGGAGGAGCGCGGCAAGACCGCGCGCGCGGCCTACTCCGGCTTCCGCCTGCCCGGCGCGCGCGGCGCGCTCAAGCGGGCCGTCGCGCGGCGCTGGAAGCCCGGGCTCTACGACCGCGCCTACGTCGACCGTTCGAAGGGCCTGGGCCTCAAGACCCCGAGCGCGGCCCAGCTGCAGGCCGTCTACGAGTCCATGGGCAAGAGCGGGGAGAAGGACTTCTTCAACTGCACGGCCTGCGGCTACGGCAGCTGCGAGGCCATGGCCGTGGCCGTCTTCAACGGGCTCAACAAGCCCGAGAATTGCCATCACTTCATGTCGAGCGAGCTGGTCGCCGCCCATCGCGAGCACGAGGCCGACATGGCGCGGCTCGCCCGCGAGCGCAGCGACGAGGCGAAGATCCTCGGCAACAGCCTGACCTCAATGATCCACGCGCGGCAGTCCCATTGCGCCGGGCTCCTCGACAAGGCGGAGTCCACCGGCACCGTGATCACGCGCTTCTCGGATGTCGTGGAGAGCATCGCGGCCATAGCGCGGCAGACCGACCTCCTCGCCCTCAACGCCGCGATCGAGGCGGCGCGGGCCGGCGACTCCGGAAGGGGCTTCGCCGTCGTGGCCGGCGAGGTCAGGCGCCTGGCCACGAAGGTCCAGGAGGAGGCCTCGAAGATCGGCCCGTACTCGGAGGAGATCGGCGGGATCGTGCGCGAGATCGCCGTGGAGATCCGCAAGAGCGCCGACTACCGCGACGACCTGGCGCGCATCGACGAGCTCGTCTCCGATGCGGCGGGCGCGAGGGATGTCTACGATGCCGCGGTCGTGAACTGCCCCGAGGCCGAGGACCATGCCAGGGCCTCCTAAAGGTGCGGCCCTAGTCGCTCCCGCCCAGTTCCTCGCCGACGCAATCGGCCAGGCGCCTCACGCCCAGGTCGATCTGCTCGAGGCTGGGATAGGAGAAGTTCAGGCGCATGCAATTGCCCTGGGGCTCGTCGAAGTAGAAGGCCGAGCCGATCACGTAGGCGACCTTCTTCTCGATCGCCCGGGCGAACATCCGCTCGGTGTCGATGGACTCAGGCAGGGTGATCCAGAGGAAGAGGCCGCCCTCCGGGCTCGTCCACCGTAAGTCGGGGCGCTTGGGCATGTGCTTCTCGAGGCAGGCCACCATGTGGTTGCGCTTTCCGCGGTAGAGCTTCCTCGTCTCCTCGATCTGGGCGTAGATGGCCCCCGTGCGCAGGTACTCGGCTATCCAGGCCTGGGTGAACACGTTCGAGCAGAGGTCCATCGCTTGCTTGGCGACCACGAATTTCGCGATGATCTCGGGCGGCCCGACGATCCAGCCCATCCTCGTGCCGGGCGCCAGGATCTTCGAGAAGGTCTTGAAGCCGATCACGTTGCGCCTGGCTTCCCCGTCCTGGTCCAGCTGGTAGAGCGAGGGCAAGGTTTCGCCGAGGAAGCGGATCTCGCGATAGGGCGCGTCCTCCACGACGAGGAGATCGTTCTCGTAGGAAAACTCGAGGAGCTCGCGGCGCTTCGCGAGGCTCCAGCAGATGCCCGTGGGGTTCTGGAAGTCGGGGATCACGTAGAGGTACTTGACCTTCTTGCCGGCCCGTTTCGAGTTCGCAAAACGCGCGCGCAGCTCGGCCATGTCGAAGCCGTCGTCGCCGCCCGAGAAGGGTATGCCGAGGATCGAAGCCCGGTAGGACTGGACGGCCTGGATCTCACCGAGGTAGGTGGGCCGCCCCGCGATCACGAGGTCGCCGGGATCGAGGAAAACCTTGCAGACGATGTCGAGGGCCTGCTGGCTGGCCGAGATGACGAGCAACTCGTCGCGCGACAGCCTGAGGCCCTGCCTCGCCTCGAAGGCGATGAGCTGGTCCTTGAGCTCCTTGTCGCCCTCAGTCGTCCCATACTGCAGGGCCTCGGCCGCGCGCTCGCGGAAGACCTTGTCGGCGGCGGCGCGCAGGCCCTCGACGGGGAAGGTCTCCGGCGCGGGGAGGCCTCCCGCGAAGGAGATGATGTCCGGGGTCGTGAGCAGCTTGAGAAGCTCGCGGATTACCGACTTCTGCATGTTGTTGGCGTTCGCAGAATACAGGGATTCGGGATCGAGCATCGCGCTACTCCTTGTCGGCTCGAGATGATGGCTTAAATCCTATGCTGTAAACCCGAGAGGGTAAAGTAGTTTGTTTCATAAAAAGAACCAACGTTTTGATAAATGAAACATATCTGAAGATATTGTCTTTACATATGTTGGGGTATCGACGGATATCGGACTAGAATAGTGGTCTTTGTGTAGTTCCTCGAAGCTTGTTGGCGATATAGCAAATACAGTAAGTATTTGTTTAATAATGAATAACGCTTGCTGGTGGATTGGGTTCAATAGTTGAAACGAAAACGCCTATTTGGAAGAGGGAGCGCGAGGCGAGAAACCTTTCCAAAAGGTTTCGCCCTCGCACGATCCATATAGATCCAGCTCTCGTTGACCCTCGTCCCCCCCAGCTAGTACAGTGGCATCTCTCGAAGTCTGAAACATCCTGCGAGGTACGCTAATGGCCCTTAACTGCGGCATAGTCGGCCTGCCCAATGTCGGCAAGTCGACCATATTCTCGGCGCTGACGAGCGCGAAGGCGGAGGCGGCCAACTACCCCTTCTGTACGATCGACCCCAACGTGGGCATCGTCTCGCTGCCGGACAAGCGGCTCGCCCAGCTGTCCTCGATGTTCAGCCCCAAGAAGACGATCCCCGCGGTGGTCGAGTTCGTCGACATCGCGGGGCTCGTGAAGGGGGCGTCGAAGGGCGAGGGCCTGGGCAACCAGTTCCTCTCGCATATCCGCGAGGTGGGCATGATCGCCCATGTCGTGCGCTGCTTCGACGACCCGGACATCATCCACGTGGCGAACCGGGTCGACCCGATCGACGATATCGAGGTCATCCATACGGAGCTCGCCCTGGCCGACCTCGATTCCCTGGACAAGCGCGTGGAGAAGCTCCAGAAGCAGCTGAAAGTGCAGGACGCGACCATCAAGAAGGAGACCGAGCGCGAGCTCGCCGCCCTCGCCAAGGTCCGCCCGGCGCTCCAGGAGGGCAGGGCCGCCCGCTCGGTCCAGCTCGAGGGCGATGAGGCCGAGGCGATCGGCCGTTCCTTCCTCATCACGATGAAGCGCGAGCTCTACGTCTGCAACGTCGACGAGAAGGGCGCCAAGTCGGGCAACGCCTACGTCGAGAAGGTGCGCGCGCGCGCGGCTGCCGAGGGGGCCGAGGCGGTCGCGATCTGCGGCAAGTTCGAGGCCGAGCTGGCCGACTTGGGGAGCGAGGAGGAGAAGCGCGAATTCCTCGCCGAGATCGGGCTCGAGGAGTCCGGGCTCTCCTCGCTGGCCCACGCGGCCTATCGCCTCCTGGGCCTGCGCACCTTCTTCACGGCCGGGGCCGACGAGTGCCGAGCCTGGACTATCCGCGCCGGGGACAAGGCGCCGCAGGCGGCCGGAGTTATCCACACCGACTTCGAGAAGGGCTTCATCAAGGCTGAGGTCTACTCCTTCGAGGACCTGGTCGCCCTGGGCAGCGAGAAGGCCTTGCGCGAGGCCGGCAAGCTGCGCCAGGAGGGCCGCGAGTACGTCGTGGCCGACGGCGATGTAATGTTCTTCAAGTTCAACGTTTAGGCGGCGCGATCGGCGCCTCGGATGACAGGGCGAGGGAATCGCGCAGACGCGCCATGGACTCGCGGATGCGCTCCTCGTCGGCCCCCTCGCCGCGCAGCAGGAGCTTCGCGAGCCCGACGGCGGCCTCCGCCTCCTCGTAGCAGACCTCTGTGACGCCCAGGCGCTCCAGGCTCTCGCGCTCCGTGAGGTATCGGGCCCTCGAGAAGATCTTGAGCTCGGCGTTGAGCCTGCGCGCGGCCATGATGACCTTGATGCGGGCCGCGAGGTCGGGCAGGGTGACGATGAGGTACTTCGCACGCTTGATGCCCGCCGCCTCGAGTATCTCGGCCTTGCTCGCGTCGCCGTAGACGGCCGCCCCCCCGCCCTGCGATATCGTCGATATGGTCTCGATGTTGAGGTCCACCACCACGCTCCGCACGCCGAAGGAGGCGAGCAGGCCCGCGGCCGTCCTGCCGACGGGGCCGAAGCCGACTATCACCGCGGTCACGCGGCCCCCCTGTTCGGCGGCGAGGGCCCTGCCCGACTCGTTGAGGGCGCGGCCCCGCCTCTCCGACCGCCTGCCCAACGCGGCCCAGAGCCTCGCGTTCCCGCGCAGCGCGCCCTCGAGGGCGGTCCAGCCTTTGAACAGCAGGGGATTGAGCGCGATCGAGACGAGGGCGGCGGCCACGAGGACCGAGGCTCCTTCCTTTGGGATGAGGTCGAGCCGGCTCGCCTCGCTCGAGAGGATGAAGGAGAACTCGCCGATCTGGGCGAGGGCGCCCGCGACGGTGAGGGCCGTACCGACCGGGTAGCCGAGGACCATGACGATCAGGAAGGCGCCCAGGGGCTTGGCGACCAGGATGATGCCCATGAGCGCGAGGAAGAGGGGCAGGTTCGAGAGGACGAGGCTCGGGTCGAAGAGCATGCCGACGGAGACGAAGAAGAGGACCGCGAAGGCGTCCTTGAAGGGAAGGGCGTCGGCGGCGGCCTGCTCGCTCATCTTGGACTGGCCGACCACCATGCCGGCGAGGAAGGCGCCCAGGGCCATCGAGGCGCCGAAGGCGAGGGCGGAGACGGCGGCGATCACGAGGGCGAAGGCCAGGACCGAGAGGGTGAAGAGTTCTCGGGAGCGGGTCTTGGCCACCTTCTCGAGGAGCCAGGGTATGAGGCGGCCCCCGCCGAGGAGGACGATGGCCGCGAGGAGCCCTATCTTGAGCAGGGCCAGGCCGAGGGAGCCCAGGAGGGCGAGGGGATCGGCGGGGCCTCCGCTCGAGGCGGCGGCCAGGGCCGGCAAGAGCACGAGGACGAGGACGGTGAAGAGGTCCTCGACGATGAGCCAGCCGACGGCGATGTGGCCGCGCTCCGAGTCGAGGAGCTCGTTGTCGGTGAGGACGCGGACGAGGACGACCGTGCTCGCGACCGAGACCGCTATGCCGATCACGATGCCCTGGGCCCAGTTCCAGCCCAGGGCGTGGGCCACGAGGGCGCCGAGGGCCGTGGCGAGGAGGCTTTGGCCCACCGCCCCGGGGAGGGCGACCTTGCGCACGGCCCAGAGGTCCTTGAGGTGGAAATGGAGGCCTACCCCGAACATGAGGAGGATGACGCCCACCTCGGCGAGCTGGTTCGCGAGATCGGCGTCGGCTACGAGTCCGGGCGTGAAGGGGCTGACGACGACGCCCGCGAGCAGGTAGCCTACGATCGGCGAGAGCTTGAGGCGCTGCGTCACGTAGCCTAGCGCCAGGGCAAGGGAGAAGCCCATGGCGAGGGTCAGGATCAGGTGGTAGCTTTCCATCGTGCCCATAATCTAACGGATAGGAGGGCTTCCGGAAATGGCCGAAGGGCGGCTTGGCCGGATTTTTTCGCCCTTTGAGCGCGCTCTTGCCCATACGGGCATTTGACCTCCCCTCGGAATAATTCGTATCCTATTCCGAATGGAGCGTCCGATGGGAGAGCTTCTCTTCGAGCCCTTCGCGCCGTTGTGCCAGTACTCGGCGGTCGACGGCTATCCCGAACCCTGGCACCTGCGCCATTGCGCCGAGCGGGCGCGGGCTTGAAGGCCCCGAAGCGGCATGCCTGGCCTTGAAGGCTTGTCTCCCCTGGGCTCGGGCGAGCCCCGCATCCTCGTCCTCGGCTCCTTCCCCTCGGCGGCCTCGCTCGCGAAGGGCCAGTATTACGGGCACGGCCGCAATCATTTCTGGGCCGTGCTGGGATCTTGCCTGGGCTTCGATCCCGAGTTGGCCTACGATCTGAGGATCGCCCGGCTCGCGGCGGCGGGGATCGCGCTCTGGGACGTGCTGGCGGCCTGCGAGCGCGAGGGGAGCCTCGACCAGGACATACGAGGCGAGCGGCCGAACCCGATCGGGGCCTTCGTCGCCGCGCGGCCGGGGATAGAGCGGATAGCCCTGAACGGCGGCAAGGCCGCCTCGTCCTTCCTCGCCTTCGTCGCGCCCGAGCTGGGCCGGCGCGAGCTGGAGATAGGGCGCCGCGTCGAATGGAGGCCGCCCTCGCCCGAGGGGGGCGGGCGCGCCGTCGTTCTCTGCCGCCTGCCTTCCACGAGCCCGGTGCCGACCCGGGACTACCGCCACGCGAGGGACAAGCTCCCGGCCTGGACCTCGTTTTTAAATTCCTAACAGGATGTTGAAAAAGGCCGACCGAGCCTTTTTCAACATTACCTTGATCTGCGCAATTGCGCAGAAAACCGAAGGTTTTCGAGCAATTGCATTGCAGGCTGTTGAAAAGCATCGAGTTTTTCAACAGCCTGCGAGGCTTGTGCCCGTCCCGCGTCTACGGTAGCATCGCCCGCATGGATATCCGCAGCTTTTCCCGCGCCTACTCGAGGAGCCCCCTCGGGATAGCCTCCATGCTCCTCGCCCTGGCGATAGGGGTCGCCGCGAGCCTGCTCGGGCTTAAGCCAGGCGCCTCGGCCCTGGCCTGCGCCGTGGCCTTCGCGGCCTTCGTCGCGGCCGCCCTGGCCAGTGGTTTCGCGCAACGCGCGGCCGTCTCCGAGGCCGGCCGGGCCGGGGGCGCCCAGGCCGATTCCCGCCTCTCCGAGGCCGCCTCGGCGCGCGCTCGCCTGGCCGCTCTCCGCATCGCCGAGCCCTCGGTCGCGCAGGCCCGCGACCTGGTCGTCCTCGAGGCTGGCCGCCTCGTGGAGGACTGCCGGAGGGCGGGGACCTACGACCCGGAGGCCGTCCAGGCAGCGGTCGATTCGCTCGGCCTCGTCGACGCCTGGCTGAAGGAGGCTGACTCGAGCGCCATCGAGCGCCGCTTCGACCTGCCCGACGCCGATCCCTTCCCGGAGGCGGCGAAGCGCACGGCCGAGGCCCTGCGCGGCAAGGCCGCCCTCATCGCCAGCGGCCGGGCGCGGGCGGTGGGAGAGCCGCCGCCCTCCGACCGCATGGCCATCGAGGAGGAGCTCAAGTGAGGAGAACGCCGCTCAAGTCCGCCGCCTTTCGCCTCGCCGCCACGGCGGCCTTTCTCCTCGCGGCGGCATTGCCGGCCGCCGCCATCTCGGCGGACCTCGTCACCGCGGACGCCACGGTGCTCGTGCGGCCCGACGGCAAGGCTTCCCTGCAGTACCGCCTGGAGTGGGACGCGAGCGGCGGGAAGATGCACGGCTTCTACTTCGAGGGCGAGGCCTTCGAGCCCGTGTGGGACATGGATCGCTGCTGGGCCGACCTGCCCGGGGGGACGCGCAGCGCCCTCTCGATCAAGGACCTGGGCGGCGGCAAGTACGACGTCGTCCTGGCCCAGGGCGCGGGCTTCTCGGGCAAGGCCTATTACAACCTCAGCTATGCCGGGGACTTCGCCGCCCTGGGCCTCATCGGCCTCACGAAGGCGGCGGACGGGCGCGAGCTGGTCTACTTCGACTGGGGCCCGGTCTGGTGGGATGAGGGCCTCGAGAGCCGCACCATCCGCCTGGTCCTGCCCCTCGCCGTGAAGGGCGAGACCTTGACCGAGGACGAGAAGGCGGCCATACCCGTACAGACCGAGGAGCTCGTCAACGCCCAGAACAAGATCGACTGGTACGGGACCAGGGGCGACGACGGCCGCTACTACCTCACCGGCCTCTTCTTCCAGAAGGATGTCCCGGCCCAGGGCACGCAGCGCCTGCAACTCTACTTCCCCGAGGGCTACCTTTCCTTGAGCGCCAGCCTGCAGGATGTCGAGGGTAAGACGGCCGCCTCCGACGAGGCGGACTCGGTGAACGAGAACCAGGACGAGCTAGCCGCCGAGGCCCAGGCCCAGGCCGACGACTACGCGCCGCCGGCCGCCCCCGACTATTTCAAGGACAGGCTTCGCGCCCAGCCCCTGCTCGACCTGGCGATCTTCCTTCCCCTGATCGCCCTGGCCCTCTTCCTCTATACGCGCCGCCTGGCCTCCTTCCGCGCCAAGAAGGCCCTCCTCGCGGGCATGACCTGGGCCGGCGACGCCTGGTCCCCGCCCAAGATCCTCGTAGGCTCCTATCAGGTGCCGGGTAAGATCGCCGAGGGCCTGCATCCACTCGAGGTCGCCCTTCTCATGGAGCTGCCCCTGCCTCGGGCGGCGGCCATCATGGTCGAGGGCCTGCGCAGGCAGGGCCTCATCGAGCTGGTCGACGAGGACCCGCTGCAGATCAAGCTGCAGAGCGACAAGAAGGCGGAAAGCGGCTACGAGGAAGCCTTCCTCGCGGCCTTCGACGCGGAGGGCCGGGTGCTCTCGGGCCTCATGGCCGATTTCTTCGAGTCGGCCATCAAGAGCCTGCAGGAGAAGATCTGGGACTGCGACCTCGAGGCGACGAAGGCCTATTACCGCGAGAGAATCTCCGCGGCCGAGGCCGCCTCCGACCCGGCCCAAGGCTCCGCGGCCCTGTCAGGCTCGCGCTCCGACGCGAGCCCCGGTCCCTATTACGCCTATTGGATGGGCTACGGCTACATGAGCCGCCACTCGAATTATTACGCCTCCGTCTCCCTGCCCAAGGAGCTCAATACGGGCTACGCCGACTTCATGCGCAGCGCCTCCTGCTTCTCCGGCTGCTTCAGCCCCTCGGGCGGGACGGTGGACGCCTGCTACTCGGCCTGCCATAACGCCTGCCACGACGCCTGCCACTCGGCCTGCCATTCCGCCTGCCACTCGGCCTGCCATTCCGCCTGCCATTCCGCCTGCGTCTCCGGAGGGGCGCATTGAGCCTGAGCCTGCCTTCGCCGATCCGCGCGCGGCTGCGCGAGGCCGAGTCCTTCTATAGGGGAGTGAGGCCCTGGCTCCTCCTGCGCGGCGAGGACTCGGTCCTCATCGTGCCCCCCAACCGCGTCTATAAGCTCGGCGGCTCGGCCCTCGGCCTCCTGTCCTGGCTCGACGGCGGCGGCCGCCTCCTCGATACGCCCGGCCTCGACGGCCGGCGGGCCGGCGAGCTTTTGTCCTTCTTCGAGGAGCTGCGCGCCGCCTACGAGGGGCGCGCGCCCACGCCCGGCTTCGAGCGCACGCCCTACGACTTCGACTTCACGCGCCTGCCCGTCCTCGGGGAGGCGGCGCTCACCTATCGCTGCAACGAGCGCTGCCTCTTCTGCTACGCCGGCTGCGGCGAAAGCTGCGGCGCCCCGCCCCTGCGCGGCACCGGTCCCTCGCGCGCGGACGCGGCCTCCGCCGACACCTCCGGGGAGCTTTCCACCGAGGCCTGGAAGGCCGTCATCCGCTCGTTCAAGGAAGAGGCCAAGATCCCCTTCTTCTCCTTCACGGGAGGGGAGCCCCTGCTCCGGCCCGACCTCGAGGAGCTCGCCTCCTACGCGGTCGGCCTGGGGCTGCGCGTCAACCTCATCACCAACGGAAGCCTCGCGAGCCCCGAGCGGGCGCGCTCGCTGAAGGCGGCGGGCATAGACAGCGCGCAGCTCAGCCTCGAGAGCCCCGACGCGGCCGTCCACGACGCGCTCTGCGGCGCGCCGGGCTCCTGGGAGCGGAGGATGGCCGGGCTGCGCGCCCTGCGCGACGCTGGCGTCTCGGTGCAGACCAACAGCACGCTCACGGCGCTCAACCGCGACAGCCTGCCGCGCCTGCCCGCCTTCCTGGCCGGCCAGGGCGTGAGCCGCTTCTCGATGAACCTCTTCATCC
>DBTW01000194.1:23709-30220 GCA_002307245.1 Spirochaetaceae bacterium UBA1306
CGATGAACCTCTTCATCCCGGCGGGTCGCGGCCTTACGCAGGACGAGCTCTTCGTGAGCTATTCCGAGCTCGGCCCGATCGTCGACGCGGTGAGGCGCGCCGCCCACGACGCGAGGCTGACCTTCTTCTGGTACAGCCCCACGCCCTACTGCCTTTACAACCCGGTCGCCCGGGGCCTGGGGAACAAAAGCTGCGCCGCCGTGGACGGCCTCGTCCACGTAAACCCGCGCGGGGAGATCCTACCTTGCTCGTCCTGGCCCGAGAGCCTGGGCGCCCTCGTCCCCGGGCGCTTCGGCGAGCTCTGGTTCTCCGAGCGGGCCGCCTATTACAAGCGCAAGCGCTTCGCGCCGGCCACGTGCTCGGCGTGCGGGGCCTTCGTGGCCTGCCAGGGAGCCTGCCCGCTGTATTGGGACTACGCCGGGCTCGGGGAGCTGGAAGGGAAGAGGAGCGAATGATGCAGGACGATTTCAAGTTCTTTAAATTGGGCCTGGGCTCGCGCCTCCTCGTCGCGGGCGGCCTCTTCTCCGCCGGCATCGCCCTCGAGCTCGCGTTGGGCGAGAGTTTCCTGGTCCCGGGCATCGCCCTGGTGATCCTGGGCTGGTTCCCCCTGATGCTCAAGAAGGCGACGAACAAGCCCGAGGACCAGGGCCTCGAGGAATGGCGGCCCGTGCCCATGTCCGAGGTGGACCGCCTCGACGACGGCCTGCGCGAGTCCAAGAAGCTGCGCAAGAAGACGAGGAACGCGACGACGATCCTCGCCCTCGGCCTCGGCATACCTTTCTTCGCGATATTCCTCGGCGTCTCCGCCGTCCTCGGGCGCGGCGACCTCCTCTTCATTGGCTGGAACGCGATCGCCTTCCTCGTGCCCGCCCTCTTCTTCGGGCGCGTCAAGGTCTTCACGCCGAGCGAGATCGCTATGAAGATGCCCTGCTTCCGCGCCCTGCTGTCCGTGAGGCCGCCCGAGTCCGTCGCGGTAGCTCCCTACATCCGCTTCGACAAGGACAAGTCGGGGGCCGATTGCCCCGAGGACCTGCGCCTCCTCTACGAGCTCAAGCGCGGCCCCGCCGACCTCGTGGGCATCCAGGTGCAGGCCGCGATCAACAACGGGCCGAATGGCGCGGTGCCCTACATGTACGCGGTCGTGCTCACGAAGGGCAAGTCCGGGCCCTCGCACAAGCTGGCCGCGCGGCTAAGGTCAGCGGCCTACGAGGTGGAGGAGGGCGGCGACGAGGCCTACGGCACCGTCGTCATCAGGCAGGAGACTTCGGGCGGCGGCTACGAGACGACGCCGGACGACTGCCGGAAGCTGCTCGATCTCTGCCTGAAACTCCTCCAGTCGTTCTCCTTCCCTTGACAGCGGCCCTTCGGGCGCTAGACTTTTTAGCGGTCTCCCATTAGTCGGATGCCCACGTTCCCGTCGGGAGGAAAAGTCATGGATCGGCGCAACAGCGAGATGCTGCAGTTCTACCGGAAAGTCTTCGACGATTTTCCCGCCCTCATCTGGCGCGCCGGGCTCGATATGGGCTGCGACTACTTCAACAATACCTGGCTCGAGTTTACGGGGCGCTCGATGGAGCAGGAGCTCGGGCAAGGCTGGGCGGAAGGCGTCCATCTCGAAGACCTCGCCGCCTGCATGGCAACCTACGTCGAGGCCTTCGAGGGCCGGCGTCCCTTTACGATGCACTATCGCCTGAGGCATAGGTCGGGTGAGTACCGATGGATCCGGGATATCGGCAGGCCCTTCTATGACGTCGACGAGCGCTTCATCGGTTACATCGGCTCGTGCTACGACGTGACCAAGGAGCGCGACAACGAGCTGAAGCTCCTCGAGCTGAATCGGACGAAGGACAAATACTTCTCGATCGTGGCCCACGACCTCATCGGCCCGATCACCTCCATCGAGTCCCTGACCGGCCTCATCGAGCGGGATTACAAGCTATACAGCGACAGCGAGATGGTCGAGCTGGTGCACGAGCTGGGCTCCGCCTCGACGAGCGTCGTGCGCTTCCTGCGGGATATCCTTGAATGGGCCTACTCGCAATTCCAGGGCACGAAATGCCGGCCCCAGGACCTGCTCCTGCGGGACATCTGCGAGACGGCCGTCGAGCCGCTCCGCCAGAATATCAAGGTGAAGGCCCTCAGCCTGATCGAGGACCTGGACCCCGGCATCTCGGTGCGGGCCGATCCCGATATGGCGAAGACCATCGTGAGGAACCTGGTGGCCAATGCGATCAAATTCTGCCGGCCTCGCAAGGAGATCAGGCTTTCGGCCCGGGTCGAAGGGGACTACGCGAGCCTCCGGGTTTCCGATCAAGGCATCGGGATCTCGCCTGATGATATGGAATTCCTCTTCGACCTCGAGCATCGGAGAAAGCGGCTCGGGACCGAGGGCGAGAAAGGCACGGGGCTCGGCTTGGTGCTCTGCAAGGACTTCGCCGAGCGGAACGGCGGGCGGATATCGGCGGAGAGCAGCCTGGGCGAGGGCAGCAGCTTCATCGTGGAGCTGCCCCTGTCCGGCTCGGGGAAGGCCAGGGAGGCCTGCCTCTAGGCCCTGAACAAGCTCCCCGATGATCCGATGAGCATCGCGCGAGGCGCCGCTCCTCCCCTTTAAGACGATGTCAGTTCTTTACGAGCTAACCGTGATGTTGAGGTAGCCGTCGACCGTGGACTCATCCAGGCCGAGCTGGGCGGCGATCAGGGGCACGGTCATGCCCTGATCCTTGAGGAGCTTGGCCTGGGCCTGGGTGGAAAGCTCTACGGTGACCGCGGCCGCGCGTTCGGCCTGAGCCGTGGGGGCGGAGGCGACCTGGGCTTCCGGGGCCTGGGTGGCTGCGGGGGCTTTGGCCGACGCTGCGGTCTGTCCCTGGGCCGCGAGGGCGGATACGTTCGAAGCGATTGAGTCGATCATGGCGATATGCCTCCCATACTCATCGAGTATCGTCCCTCGACGCCGCCTCCGGGCATGAAAAAGTCATGAACGCCGCGATCAGGCCTTGGCTTTTTGCCGCATCTCGTCGGCCACCTTCCGCATGGAGGCGCGCAAGGCCTCCACGTCGGCGACGAAGTAGAGCGAGACGATCAGCAGGAACACCGTGCAGAGGACCCAGAAGGCGGAGCATACGGCCAGGGAGAGCGCCAGGCCGAGGGCCCCCGAGAGCAGGCCGGCGACCGAGCGGCCGAGCCCCGTGCCTAGGGAGTCGGTGAGGTTGAAGATCGAGAAGATCGCGCCGCGCTGCTCGGGGGCGTTGACGTCGAGGAGCATGGTCCTCATGTTGGGGCCGGTCATCGCGGCGAAGCCCGCGGCCACGAAGCCGCAGGCCGAGAGGATGGCCAGGTCGGCCGGCGCCCAGAGGACGACGTAGATGACCCCGACCGCTCCTATGAGTGTGGTGATCGCGCAATAGACGGGCAGCATGCGCGGGGCGCGCCTGAAGATGGCCCCGCCCCATTGCCCGCCTACGACCGTGCCGACGATCATCCCGAGGCCGAAGAACAGGAAGACGTTGGTCGCGTTGGCTATCGACAGGCCCTTGTTCTCGTTGAGGTATTTGTTGATGAAGAAGAAGCTGCCCCAGGGGATGGTGCCGGCTATGCCTTGCAGGAGGAGCAGAAGGTTGGTCCGCAGCTTGAAGAGCCCGGCGTAGTCGGAGAGCCTGATGGTCTTGGGATAGACGAGGCCGGCCTCGACGAGCTCCCGCGTGGCTTCCTCGCTGGCGGCCTTCTTGGACTCGGGCGAGAAGATCCAGAAGAGGGCTATGAAGAGGAAGTTGGGGACCGAGGCCACGACGAAGGGCAGGCGCCAGTTGCCGCCGGCCCCGAGGTAGCCGCCGATCAGGGTGCCCAGGATATTGCCGACCGCTATGGCGACCGAGACTATGCCCGTGGCGGCCGGTCGGGACTTCTCGTCGAAGCTGTCGCCGATGATCGCGAAGACGAGGGGGTAGGCCGCCCCGAGCCCAATGCCCGAGAGGATGCGCAGGGCGTAGAAGACGGCGTAGTTGGGCGCCAGGGCGGTGAGGGCGCAGGGCAGCTCGCCTATGACCACCGCGAGGGCGAAGAGGAGCTTGCGCGAGGCCTTGTCCGAGAAGTAGCCCCAGAGGAGGGAGACGAGGGCCCCGATGACCGTGAAGAGGAACATCATGATGCCGATGGAGGAGTCGGTCACGCCGAACTCCGCCTCGATGTTGACGAGGGTGGGCGTCATCACGTTCGTGTCGGAGTTGAGGATCGCCATCGCGAGGGCGAGGATGATGAGGGTGAATCTCCGTTGGGCCTTGTCCATGCCTGGTCTCCCTGTGGTTCGTCTGATCGATAGGCTACAGCCCGGCCGTCGGGCGGTCAAGCGACGCCGTCGGGGGCTCCGTGGGACAGCCCGAAGCGCGTTATGCGGCGCTCGTAGGTCTCGAGCAGCTTCCACTCGACTATCGGAACGTTCTTGATCGTCTCGCGGGGGATGGAGAGGAATTCGCCGGCCTCGGCGACGGTGGCGGTCATGAGGGAGGGCCGGCCGAAGAACACCGACTCCTCGCCGAAGACGCCTCCGGGGCCGATCGAGTCGACCTCCGAGCCCTCGATGAGGACGGAGGCCCGGCCCGTGCGCGCGACGACGAGGGAGGCCCCGTCGATCGTGGAGAGGGCGTCGCCGACCTTGAGGCTCTCGGACGAGAGGGAGCGCGACATGTCGTTGTGCACGGAGCTCGACACCATCTCGCCGAAGAGCCTGGTGCCCTGGAGGAAGTGCTCGGTCTCGAGGCGCTTGAGCATGTCGCCGAGGTCGTAGTTGCGCTTGACGAATTCCAGGAAGAGCTTGGCCGGTATCCGCAGGAGGGTCACCGCGCTCTTGGCGCGGTAGGTCCGGACCGAGGCGACGCGGGAGAGGGCGTTCACTTCGCCGATCATCGTGCCCGTGGAGAGCATGTGCTGGGCGCCCATGTTGGAGTCGATCATCTCGACGACGCCGCAGGCGACGAGGTGGACGTCGGGGGCCTCGGCTCCCTTGCGCAGGATGACGTGGCCCGTGTTGAGGCTGACCAGGGGGCAGTTGAGGAGCATGCCGAGGTCCTCGGGGCCGGCCTCGGGGAAGTGGGCCGCGAGGTGCCGCTCGACCGAGCGGCGCACGTAGTCGATGCGGGACTCGATGAGGACGTCCTGGAGGCCGAAGGAGGCGTTGGAGCCGATCTCCTTGTCCGCGGCGGTGAGGTCGCCCGAGATGTGGGACAGGACGACCTTGGCGGACTGGTCCCCGGCGAAGTCCGAGGCGCGCCCGTGGATGAGCCCGCCGCCCACGTCGATCTTCTTGAGGTCCACGGCCAGGTGGAGGCTCTTCTGGGAGCTCTCGTAGAGCTTGGGCGAGACGGCCGTGGCCCCGGGGTCGTCGATGAGGTAGTCCTTGAGCACCGTGCCGGGCGGGATGTCCGCGAGGTGGGCGTAGGTCTTGTAGCCGTCGGGGCCGAGGGCCCGGAAGTAGAGGACGGTGGTCTCCAGGGGGTGCAGGGAGAGGAAGGGCTGGACCTCGAGGCCCCCGATGTCGTTCCACTTGCCGAAGGCGAGGTCGTGGAACTCGAAGGCGCTCTCGAAGCTCTTCTCGGGCAGGGACATGACGGCCGAGAGCTTCTTCATGACCGAGGAGCGCACCAGGGGCGTGGCGAAGTACTTGATGCGGTGGTCGGTGCGCACGAGCGAAGTGAGGCCCGCGAAGTGGTCGTCGTGGGCGTGCGTATGGAAGATGCCCTCGAGCTCGTTGACCGAGATGCCGAGGGCCGTGAGGGAGTCGAGCACGTAGGGGCCGGTGTCGATGAGGTAGATCTTGCCCTGGAACACGACGATCGAGGACATGCAAGGCCTGTCCTTGTCCCAGCCGTTGCCCTCGCCCGAGTGGACGACCGAGAAGTAGTCGCGCTCCACGCGGTGGCTGTCCAGGCGCACCGGGCTCTCGTAGGCCTCGCCCGGCGCGAGGTTCATGTCGACCGAGACCTCATTTTCGCCGCGCTTGAATGCGTACACGTTGAGCGATTTTCGTATGACGGTCACGCCGCCGGGGAGCTGAGCGGTCCCCGAGTCGGTCGGCGCGAACTCGGCAGTCTCGCCGAGGCCCCTCGGGGTGCCGCCAGCGAAGCGCAGCTTGTAGCGCATGATCTCCCGCGCGAACTCGGGCCGGATCCCGGCGGCCTCAATCTCCTCCACGCTCTCGAGGCCGAAGGTGCCGCGCAGGATGTAGGCGGACTGGGCGACGAGCTGCGAGAGGAGGCCTATGAAGATGGGCTTGCGGCCTTTGTTGTTCACGTGCCCGGGGAGGGTGATGCCTTGGCGGTAGAACATCTGCAGGNNGGTTCATGTCGACCTCGACCTCGTCGTCCCCTCGCTTGAAGACGTACACGTTGAGCGAGTTTCGGATCACGGCGACGCCGCCGGGGAGCTCGGCCCGGCCCGTGTCCGTCGGGGCGAATTCGGCGGTCTCGCCGAGGCCCCGGGGCTTGCCGCCGGCGAAGCGGGTCTTGTAGCGCATGATCTC
>DBTW01000167.1 GCA_002307245.1 Spirochaetaceae bacterium UBA1306
TCGATGAACTGCCCCGGCCGAAGAAGCCCAGAATTGAGCCGACGCCTCAGATCCTCGTAGACGATCGAGGAGAGGGAGGTGATATCGAGGTCGTTAGCGCCTTCGCTTACGGTTTCTTTATCCATCGCTAGGAGTATATATCTGATATATCAGAATTTCAATAGCCGCGCAGCGATGCGCAGGCCTTTCCTAGTAGCATCCTCGTACCCTTTGAAGCAACAACAAGCTCCGAGGAACTATGTATTCATAAGGAAATCCCGAATGGACTCGACAACCAAGGAGTGGTCCTCTTCCTGCGGCAGGCCCGAAACCGTCACCGTTCCGACGACACCTACGCCTTTTACGTTGACCGGGAAGGATCCTCCGTGGGCCGAATACTCGAGCGGGCTCACGCAGTATTTTTCCTCGATGCCCATGCCAGCCAGCTTGAGCCTGAGGCCGATGAGGAAGGAGGCGTGGCCGAAGCGCATGACCACGCGCGACTTGCGCAGGATCCATTGGTCATTGTCCGCCGTCGTGCCGTCGAGGGCGCAGTGGAAGAGCTGCTGGCCAGCGCGCGCGACGTCGATGGTCACGGCAAGGCTGCGCGAACGAGCCCGCTCGGCGATGGAAGCGCCGAGGGCAATAGCCTCGTCGTTCGAGAAGGAAGGGAAGCGGAGCTCCGACTCCTCGGCCTCGATTCCCGCGATCGCCGATTCGAGCTCCGCCTCGTCCATGTCACTTCCCTCCCATCATCGCCGCGGCGTCGGCCTCGGCCGCGCCTACCCCCATAATGCCGAATTTCTCCACGAGGACGGAAGCCACCCCCGGAGATAGGAAGCCGGGCAAGGTCGGCCCGAGCCTGATGTTCTTGAAGCCCAGGGAGAGGAGGGCCAGCAGGACGAGGACCGCCTTCTGCTCGTACCAGGCTATATCGAAGGAGAGGGGCAATTGGTTCACGTCCGAGAGGCCGAAGACCTCCTTGAGCTTGAGGGCGATGAGGGCCAGGGAATAGGAGTCGTTGCACTGCCCGGCGTCGAGCACGCGGGGGATGCCGCCTATGTCGCCCAGGGCCAGCTTGTTATAACGGTACTTGGCGCAGCCCGCCGTGAGGATGACGGCGTCCTTCGGGAGCTCCAAGGCCACGTCGGTATAGTAGGAGCGACTCGCGTGCCTGCCGTCGCAGCCCGCCATCACGATGAAGCGCTTGATGGCCCCGGATTTGACCGCCGCGACGACCTTGTCAGCCAAGGCGAAGACCTGGTCGTGGGCGAAGCCCCCCACGATCTTGCCGCTGAATCCGCTGGGCTCCTCCAGAGCCTCGGGCGCCGCGCAGCCGCGCGCCTTGGCGATGATCGCGGAAAAATCCTTCATGCCCCCGGCAGGCCTGTCCGCCACGTGAGCGCAGCCGTCGAAGCCCACCACGCCGGTCGTGAAGATTCGCTCCTTTTGCTCCGGTCTCGGCGGCACGAGGCAGTTGGAGGTGAAGAGCACGGGGCCGTGGAACTTGTCGATCTCGGGGCCCTGGGACCACCAGGCGCCGCCGTAGTTGCCGTAGAGATTGTCGTACTTCTCGAAGTAGGGGTAGTAATGCGCGGGCAGCATCTCGCCGTGCGTGTAAACGTCGAGGCCCGTCCCCTTGGTCTGCTCGAGAAGGTCGTGGAGGTCGCGCAGGTCGTGGCCCGAGACGAGGATGCCTGGCCTGTCGCGGACCCCGGTGCGGACCTCCGTGACGCGAGGCTTGCCATAGCTCCCGGTATTGGCCTCGTCGAGTAGGGCCATGGCCTCGACGCCCATGGCGCCCGTCTCGAGGACCAGGGCGGTGAGCCGATCGGCGTCCTGCCCGTCCTCGGCCAGCTCGCCGAGGGCGTCGAGCATGAAGGTGAAGACCTTCTGGGAGGACTTGCCCAGGGCGTAGGCGTGCTCGACGTAGGCGGCCATGCCCTTTAAGCCGTAAAGGACCAAGGCGCGCAGGGCGCGGACGTCCTCGTCCTTGGTCTCGAGCCAGCCGCCTCGATTTTCCGCGGCGAAAGCCCGGACTTCGGCCGCCTCCGCCGCCTCGAAGACCGCGGCGTCGGGGAAGTAATCGCCGATCGCGCCTCCCGCCTCGGCGTAGGCGGCGCGGATCTTGTCGCGCCTGGCCACGGCGGCCAGGATGTTGGCGACAAAGTAGTCGGCCGAGAAGTTGGCGTTCGTGATCGTGGCGAAGAGGCACTTGGCGACGAAGAAGGCCTGGCCCTCGTCATAGATGCCCCGCTCCGCCGCCCTCTTGGCCCAATACCCCATGCCTTGGCAGGCGTATAGGAGCAGGTCCTGGAGCTCGGCCACTTCGCTCGTCTTCCCGCATACGCCCTTCGCGGCCGCGCAGCCCGAGTTCCTCATCGTCTCTTGGCATTGGTGGCAGAACATGCTTAGCGCTCCTTCGACGAGCTGGCCATCAGGGCCGCGCGTCCGTCCTATCTCTTGAAGCTGGCCGAGACCGCAGAGATGGAGGTCGACTCGAGGGCGCTCCGCAAGGACTTGGCCATCTTCCCGCACATGACCTTGAGGGCGCAGCTGCCCTTGGGGCAGACCGACGCGCCGAAGAGGCATTCTCGCTCAGGCAGGGGCCCGTCGACGAGCTCTAGGACCTCCAGGCAGGAGAGCCGCGCGGGATCGCGGGCCAGCTCGAAGCCGCCCGCGGCCCCGCGGGTGGAGCTGAGCAGCCCTCCGCGCACTAGGGACTGCAGCACTTTGGCTAGGTAGCTCGGCGATACGCCGAGTTCGCTCGCGGAGGCCGCGGCCGTTATGCGCCCGTCGCCGGCGGCGGCCAGGGCGAGGGCGTGGATCGCCGCGCTTGCCCGGTCCGAAACGTTGACTACCCTGTCCATGGCCGATCTCCATCGATGATGCGTTATATTTAGGATTCTGGAGTCCTAATTACGTTATAGCGCATCCCATCGTCCCCGTCAAGGGCGAATGAGGGATCGTTCTACGTCAGGCCGGTAGCGCCAGGGCCTCGGCCCGTTTCCCGGCATCGAGAAGCTCCGCAGGCTCGCCCTCGCGGCCGCTCGAGCTACCGACTCGATGCCCCACCTCTGCGGGTTCCTCTCCCGTCTTGAAGAAGGCGATCGCGCTCGCGAGGAGCTCGGCCTGGCTGGCGAGCTCCTCGGCGGTGCTCGCGAGCTCCTCGGCTGTCGAGGAATTGCGCTGCACCACCTCGTCGAACTGCTGCACGGCCGTCGCGATCTGCTCGGTACCCGCCGACTGCTCCCGCGCGGCGCTGGCGATCTCCTCCGCCAGGGCCCCCGTCTTCAGGATATCGGGCAGGAGGCGGTCGAGCCGCACTCCAGCCTCCTCGGCCTTGCTCACGCTGAGACCGGCGAGCTCGGTGATCTCGCGGGCCGCGGTGGCGCTGCGCTCCGCGAGCTTGCGCACCTCGCTCGCGACGACGGCGAAGCCCTTGCCCGCCTCGCCGGCCCTCGCGGCCTCGATCGCCGCGTTGAGGGCCAGAAGGTTGGTCTGCCTCGCGATCTCCTCGATGATCACGATGCGGCTCGCGATATCGCGCATATGGTTCGCCGTCTCCTTGACGACCACGCCTGAGCCTTCGGCTTCCTTCCCGACCTTCTTCGCGAGGATGTCCGCGCCGCTCGAGGAATCGGCGTTCTGCTTGGCGGAGGACGAGAGCTCCTCCGTCGAGGAGGACAGCTCCTCGACCCCGGCCGCCTGCTCGCTCGCCCCGCTCGAGACCGACTCTGCCGTGGCTGACAGCTCCTCCGCACCGGCCGAGACCATGGACGCCGCGTCGGAGATCTGGCGGACGATCGCCCCGAGTATCTCCCGCGTGGATCGCGCCGCGTTCACGGCGACGCCGATCTCGTCCGTCCTGCGCCCGGCCTTGGCCAGCTTTTGGGCGAGGCCGGAATCCTCGCGAAGCTCGCCCTGGGACAGGCGCTCGACCGTGACCGTGACCATCTGCACGGGCCCGGTGATGTACTTCCCGAGGAGCACGGAGGCTATCGAGGCGAGGACCAGGGCCGCGGCGAACACGATGAGTAGGTTGTATACGAGGGCGACCGATTCCTTGGTTAGCTCGGAGGTCGGTATGGTGATACCCATCCGCCACTCCGGCACTCCCGGTACCGCCTTGGAGAACATGGTGATGGCCGTGCCGTCGGGCTTCTTGTATTGGCCCACCGTCGAGTCGGACGAGAGCGCGGCGCGGCCCGCCGCATCGAGCCCGACCCATCCGTCCTTCGCCGAATCGAGCATGTTCAGCTTCAGCACATAGTCCTGGTTCATATGGGCGATGATGATGCCCCGCCTGTCGATGATATAGGCGTAGCCTTTATCGCCCATGGTTATGCCCGCGATGTAGGCATTAAAATAATCGATGGATATCGTGGCAGCGACGAGGCCGGAGACCTCGCCCTTGGCTCCCAGGAAGGGCCGAGCCAAGACGAGCACGACCTTGCCGTCGGTCTTCGACACCAAGGCGTCCGAGACGGCGCGCTTCGATCCGCCATCCATAATCGCCTTGAAGTAATCGCGGTCGGAAACGTTGCCCGTGGCGCCTTCCGACGTGAAGAACCTCCCCGACCTATCGGCCCAGAAGACGTAGCGGATCTCCGGGGGCAGGCCCGCCTTCTGATCCCGGATGAAGGAGTCCACAGTCCCCGCCTTCTCGACCATGTCGGGATCGTTAGCCATGAAGTCCAGCTGGAGGAAGGCCTTCTCGGCGAGGCGTCCGAGCTCGGCGGCCCTGGCGGCGACGATCGCCTTGGCGTCCCGCGTCGTCAGGTCGACGGTGACCCGATGAGCGACGATCGCGACGGTAATGGCCGAAGCCGTCAGGATGACGGTCACCAGGGTGATGACGACCAGTGCGACCTTGGTAGAGAGATGTGTCCGCTTTTTTTGCATGGCTAACCACCTTTTGGGAATTTAGCTACATATTAATTCTAAGTAATGGCCGCTACGTGTCAACGAAATCGCGGCAATTTAAAAGGGAGGGCTCGCGTTCCCGCGAGCCCTCCCGTCACACCGATCCCTTGGGACTCGGCGGCTTCAACATCCTGTTAGAATTCCTCGAAGTCAGAGTCGGAAGCATCGCCCCCGGCCTTGGAGAGAGGCGCTATCGCCGTGCTGGGCTTCGCCTTGACCGCGACGCCGGTCGACGAAGGCTTCTGCGCGGCCTTCGTCGCGAAGCGCGCCGCGGGCCGCGCCGAGCGGTCGGACGGACGGGCCTTCCCCTCCATTCCGCCTTGAGGCGAGGCGGTTTGGGCCTTCGCGCCGGTCTTGAAGAATCCGATCGTCTCGGAGAGGCTGATCGCCTGGCCGGATAGCTCTTCGGCCGTCGCGGCCAGCTCCTCGGAGC
>DBTW01000208.1 GCA_002307245.1 Spirochaetaceae bacterium UBA1306
CCACCCTCCTCCTCGTCGGAGGCACAGACCGTTCCCTGACCGTGATCCTGTTTAGTGGCGTGCTCCTCCTCAACTCGCTCATGTACTGGCTCGCCTTGAGGAATATCCGCGACAAGGCCGAGATGTACAAGGACGACGCCGGGGGCGACGGCATCGGGCTCTCGAGCTACGTGCGCGACGGCGCCAAGGAAGCTTTCAAGTCGCGCTCCTTCGTCGTCTACGTCCTCTATCAACTGCTCGGACGAGGGCCGATGATCTTCTACTTCACTCCCTTCCTCTACCTCATGGACCATGTATTCCATTTCTCCGGGACAATGGCTACCTTGGTCGACGTCATCCCCGGACTTGCGCTCTTCGTCGTCGTACCCTTCCTCGGGCGCTTCGTGAAGGCGCGCGGCATGAAGAAGGCGGCCATCGTCTGGGCATTCCCGCTGGCCCTCGGTTTCTTTAGCCTCTACTTCGTGCAGGGATTCTGGCAGGTGCTCCTCGGCTACTGCGTCATCATCGTGAGCGCCCAGGTAGGCGTCCTCATCATCAACCCCATGCTGGGAGCGATCATCGACGAGGACGAAGAGAGGACCGGCGTGCGCAAGGCGGGGCTGTTTACCGGCCTCAGCGCCCTCCTCACCATCCCCAACTCGGGCATTCAGGCGGCCATCTTCACCTCGCTGATCGGCCAATACGGCTTCATGAGCGGCGCCGCCCAACAGAGCGGGCGAGCCATTGAGGGCATTCGCGTGGGTGCGGGGATCGTGCCCTTCGCCTTCGTGCTCTTGAGCGTCATACCCATGCTCTTCTCGCCGATCACTCTCAAGCGCGAGCGCGAGCTGTCGCGCTACTCCGAGGCGCGGCGAGGAGGAGAAGAACCACGCGAGGTAGCCGCGCTATAATTATGGCAGGCCTTGACGAGCTTTACTTTCCCTTTCCCTATCGCTTGTCTGGCCCTATGTTGCCCTGATAATCCAACGAAGGTCGTGTTCCCCGCGGCCACGACGAACTCATCGATCTCATAGCCCCGGTCAAAGGCGTTGTCGTTAAGAAGAAAGGCTCGTTCCGATCGTGCCCTTCTTAAGCGCTTCGCAGCCACAGAGGGTCTGGAAGCCGATCCGTGTCAGGCCGTCGCCCGTGTCGAACGAGACAAGCGAACCGCAGTCGCGAAACGCGTACGTGAGCATGGACGCGACCGTGTACAGAAGTACGATGGCGTTCATTCCCGATGATTCAAACGCGGATATCCCAATCGATTTCAGTCTCGTCTCGGCGCCGAACAAGACTCCCTTGACCTTTGCGCGTTCCGTGCCGGCGCGCGCGTTGATGCAGGTCATGCTGTCAGGGTTCGAGATGAAGCCCGACTCGCCTGGTGCGACGCACTCGACTCCGTCTTTATCGGAGTTGAACGGCACTCCCTCATCCTAAACAAGGCCCGGGTTTCCGCCCGTCGGCGTCAAGTCAGAAAGTACGACGCATCGCAGAAGGGAATTGTATCCCAATAAGTCAAGTTGATGGAGCTTCCCGTTGCCGGGGTATTCACGGCGGTGAGCGCGACGCAGTCGACGAAGGCACTGTTCCTATGGTCGTGGGACTTTCCGTAAGGCTGAGCGAGGCTAGCGCGGAACAGCCCTTGAACGCGGACTCCTCTATCTTCGTGACGCTCGGCAGCCTGGTGATCCTCGGGTCGGTTCCGACGAGCGTCGCCGGAACCGTGGGCGTTGTTGGGGTAGTAGCTGTGGTCGGGGGCGTGGGAGACGTCGCGCTGTCGCCGACCTTATCACCACCTGGTGGGTGGCCGAAAACAGCAGAAGAATGGCTAACGCAAATATTTTTCCTGTAATTCCCTCGTCTTATCGAGCGCTCCTCGTCATTTGGCACCGTCAGGATACCGTAGCGGGAAGCGCGGAAAAGTCCGTTCAAGGATGATTGAGGTTGGAATCGGGCATGAGGCCGCCGCAGGGATTCAGTACTGAAGCCCTGCCTGACCTTCGATTGCGTTCCAGTCGACCTTCTCTCCGATCCTCGCGGCGAGGGACTCTACGGAAGCGTCGCTATGGTGCTCGAGGCCCGCCTGGCTAAAGCTAATGACCCCGCCCTTCCTCGTGTATTGTCGGGCGCTGTGATGAGCCGCGCTCAGGATCTGCTCGTGGCCGCCCTTGGCGTCTATGGTCCTGACCGTGCCGTTGCAGGCGCAGATATAGCTGGAGTCGGCGTCTGCCCAGACGCAGAAGGAAGTGCCGCGTACTCCCGCAACCGCCGTATCGGTGACGACCCGAAAAGTATCCTTGGCCGAGGACTTGCCCAGGTTCCGAAGCACCGAAGTGAGACCTCCCTTCTTGAGGGTGACTTCCTTACGGATGCCCGAGAAATCCAGGACCGCCACGCTGTTCTGTCCGACGCGAATGACGTTTTTCTTGTCGAATACGATCTCGCAGGAGGAGGCGCTCCCCGTCTCGATGCGAGTCACGGCCCCGAGCTTCGCGCCGATCTCTGCGGCGACGCCGTCGACCTTGACCTCTCCTTCGAAGAACTCGATGGCGCCGCGCGCGGCGGGAGTCTCAGCGAAAGCTTGCGGCGAAACCGCTACTAGGAACGCGAGAGCGAATACGGCTAGAGACAAGGGCTGTATTCTATTCATATAGAAAGGATAATATGATAATAAACATATATCAATGCCTTTTGCTTCGTTCGCCTTCCCCGAACTCAACGACGAGCTTGCCCCAGGCTCGTCCGCTTTCCGCTATCTCGAAGGCCGCGCAAGCTTCCGAGACGGGATAGACTCGTGCGATCACGGGCCGCAATCGTCGCTCCGCCGCATTTGGCTTGGCGCAAAGAACGCGTAGCTTCCTAGCTCCCAGGGAAAGGATCGGGCCGGCTGCCGCCGCGGACAGGAGCCATCTGAGTGTGCCGGACGACTGATCGTCATGGACGGCTATCACGATGTCGTAGGTCTCGACCCCGCCGCCGGCGCCAAGTACCACTAGGGACGCCTCCTCGATCGGGAGCTCGGCGCGGCGCAGGGCCTGCTGCGCGGTTACCTCGGCCATGGCGCCGAAGCCCCATACGGAGAGGTCCTCGGCTACCGCGTGTCCCGGCTTGAAGGCACCGCGGCCGGGCGAAACCACTATCCCGGCGGAATCGGAGCCGATGATGGCCGATTTCGGGGTGCGTCCCTTCGCGAGGGAGCGAAAGTCGGCCGCGTTGAGTGACGCAACCATTACCTTATCGAGGAGTTTTAGCATAGCGCCCTCATCGCCCTTCCTTCGCCATGCTTCGCTTTTATTCGGAAGAGGGTCGAATACCCGCAGTTCTACCGCGGCGCGCCTATAACAGGCCATGGGGTATTCGATCCCTCATACAATCAGTTTCCTGCCGTACGAACGATACCTCGGAGCTCTGCTCCGGGGTTCGTTCATTGCTTGAAGCCGAAGTCGAGATGCGGTTCGCGGAGAAAGTAAGAAGGCCAGGCCCTTCCCTCGCACGGAAGGAGTCGGTGAGGCCCGAGTTGACGGGCCAAGCATTGATGGAAAACAATGGCCGCAGGAACAGCCGCCCGGCTAGGAAGTCGATCTGGTATCCCAGCCTTGCCTGGAGGTGGAATTGGAAACCCGATTCGAGGCCCTCTTTCGCTTCTTCTCGGAGGCGCAGCCGGAAGGCGTTGCGCTCGCTGAAGCGATGAGGCTTTTCCAGAGGATGCGCTGATAGCCGAGGCCGAAGGCCTTGATATACCCCGGATAGCGCTCGGTCGCCGATTCATAATACGAGCCATAGGGATGCCCAACGGCGTTTGGTATTTCCAGGTCGTCCCATTCACGTAGAGTCCGTTTTTCTCGTCGAACCAGTAGCCCCGGCCCCGAGCTGGTATCTTCCAGGCACTCGAGGGAAAGAGAGTATGGGCCGTGCCGAAGCCGATTGAAAGCAGGGGATACTCCTCAATGAGGAAATCGGGGATCATGTCCTGGGAATTATTAGGTACATGGCTGCGGACGCAGCCCTCGCCGATGAAGTGAGTGCAGAGCGCCGGTCTCCCTGCTTAAGCAGGATTGTCCCCTTCGGGAACCGTTGGGCCGGGGAGCTCTCTCGACGATGCCGGCGACCTCCTGTGGGATGGGGCGGTAGCGCGACAGGCAAGAGGCCCGTTCGTCCATCCGTTGTAACCTCGGGTCCGCATGATACTACATGGCGCGCTTTTCACGCACTAGAATCCCGTGGGTAGGATTTGTGTTTCGGCTAACGCGTCTGTAGGCATGGGCATGATTGTAGTGCTCGCTGAAGCGGGCGCCGATCCCAGTTGCATATAACGGAAGCGCTTATTGAGCTCCTCTGAGGCGCGGACGAGAGCGAAGAAGAGAGCGGCATGATCCCGAAGACGGCGGCGCTCCATATCCCGGAGCGATTCAATATCCTGGGCGCATCATTAGGCTGAGAGTCCGCCTCGATTGATATTTATCAATGACAGGCAGGCGAGTCGAGTCAATAATCGTATTCACCCAAGGGATGGATTTGTAATAATACCCAATAGCATAGCAAAGGCTTGGTGTCAGCCTATTTCTTTTGCAAATAGTATATGGAGGTAAAGACATGACCTTACGCGGTAAGCTTTTATTCGGATTCATTACGGTGTCGCTCTGCTCGCTGGTGGTGGGCGTCGTGAGCCTGCGCAATATGGGGTTAATCGACGATGGTTCCGATCGGATGTACAACAAGGAGCTGGCTGGCCTTTTCTACATGGAAGAGGCGAACAACGCCATACTCTTGATGACTCGTGCGGAGAAAAACTACCTTCTCTCATCGACGAAGGAAGAGCGTGGGAAATTTCAGAAGAATTGGCAAGGGTACGTCTCCAATGCCGAGGAATACCTCGCCAAGGCTGAACCACTCTTCACGAGCGTTGAGGGCAAGGCTCTCATGGACAAGGTCAAATTGGCTTACGCTGTCTGGAAGCCTGTGGAAATGAAGGTCTTCGAGTTGGCCGACAAGGAGACGTTGCGCGCCCACTCCGATGCCGCGACGCTTTCCATGGGCGAGGCTCGGGATATGAGCGTGGCGGTCGATACGGCGATGGATGAATTGGTCGACCGGAAGCACGACAACGCGAAGCTCGTAAACGAGCAGAACCAGGAGCTCTATGATTCGTCGGTCCTCCTCATGCTCCTCGTCGTGGCCTCCGCCGTCGCGCTCGGCATCGCCATTGGAATGGTGATCGCGCGCTCGGTGACCAGGCAGGTCGGCGGCGAGCCGAGCGCCATCGAGGGCGTCGCCAAGCGCATCGCCTCCGGCGACCTGGACGTGGACACGTCGACCTTGGGGAGGACGACGGGCATCAACAAGGCCCTCCTCGAGATGGCCGACAAGCTGCGTGAGATAGTGAGCTCTGTCCAGACGGCGGTCGCCCAAGTCGCGGCGGGGAGCGAGCAGATCAGCTCCACCGCGCAGCAGATGAGCCAGGGCGCCACTGAGCAGGCGGCGAGCGCGGAGGAAGTCTCGGCGTCCGTGGAGGAGTCGGCGGCGACGATCAAGCAGAACACCGACAATGCCATGGCGACCGAGCTGATATCGCAAAAGGCCTCGGTCGACGCCGCCGAGGGCGGAAAGACCGTGAACGAGGCGGTAACCGCCATCAAGGACATCGCCGGCAAAGTCGGCATCATCGAGGAGATCGCGCGGCAGACCAATCTTCTCGCTCTCAACGCAGCCATCGAGGCGGCGCGCGCGGGCGAGGCGGGGAAGGGCTTCGCGGTGGTCGCGAGCGAGGTTCGGAAGCTTGCCGAGCGCTCACAGACCGCCGCCGGCGAGATCACCGCCCTCGCCGGGTCAACGGTGGCCTCGGCGAGCAAGGCTGGTGCGATCATCAACGGGATCGTCCCGAACATCAAGAAGACCGCCGATCTCGTGCAGGAGATATCCTCGGCTTCAAGGGAGCAGAGCGCCGGGACCGACCAGATCGGCAAAGCGATGGTCCAGCTCGACACCGTCATACAGCAAAACGCCTCCGCGAGCGAGGAACTCGCTTCCATGGCCGAGGAGCTATCCGGACAGTCCGTGCAGCTGACGGAGACTATGGCTTACTTCAAGCTGGCGGGGGGTGCAGATAAGGAGGGGGCTGTCGGCGCGTCAGCGCGTAGGCACGATGTCCACGTGGCCCACATCAGCAAGGCGAAGCCTGTCGTCGCGAGGCAGGCGTCGTCGAGGACCGCGATCGCCGTCGCGGAAGCCGGCGCCATCAGGGACGACGGCGACTTCGAAGAGTTCTAGGCGGAGGGCAAAAAAATGTCGAGGATCCTCGAACGGCAATACCTCACTTTTCCGATCGCGGCTGAGCGTTATGCGCTCGCGGTCGGCCGCGTCCGCGAAGTCTTGGAGCGCTCGCAGATCACTAGGCTTCCCGGTCAGTCACCATTCCTCAAGGGGCTCATCGACCTGCGGGGAGGGGCGTGCCGGTCGCCGACATGCGAATCCGCTTCGGCCCCCGCTCGAACGAGCTTTTCCTCGAAGGTATCGCGCGGATCGGAAACGTCTTCGTGTTGATCCTCGACGCGGACCGGATCCTGAGCGAAAGCGGGTTCGACGAGGTCGCGACGGCCGTTCCCGAGAAGGAATCCGTGGCCGCAGGGGCTTGAGCCCCGCGATCCAGGAGGGCGAGGAAATCTTCGAGGGGAAGGCGAATCTGCTCGAGGGCTTCCGCGCGATGCCGTGTCGAGTCATGCCTGGTAGGAGGCCTCTGTCATTGATTGCTATCAATCTTATTATCTCGGCCACGCTGCAGGGGCCTTCGAAGTCGTCCAACCTGTCCCGTCGAAGGTTTCCGTATCCTGCTTAGGGTCTCCGCGGCGATGCCGAGGTAGGAGGCGATGTCGTAGCTCCGCATGTGCGGGAGGGCGTCGCCTTCTTCCTCGATGAACCGCTTGTACCGATTCGACGCGTCCTCGCTCAGGAGTGAGTATTCGCGCAGCATATGGCTCGCGATCGTCTCGGCGCTGGCACGGTAGAACAGCTTGGACCAGCGTACGTCGTCGTCGATCACCGGCCCGAAGTGATCGCTGTCGATCAGGAACACCCGGCATTCGGTGATCGCCTCCAAGGCGAGCGCGAGCTCGGCACCTTGCCCATTCCAGGGCGACACGTAGAGTATCTCGCCCGCCCTGAGCAGCTTCAATGTACAGTCTCTTCCCTCTGGGCTGATGGTGTACTGCCGGAAAAGCCCCTCGAGGAGGAAGCCCGCGTTTCCACTAACATCGCCGTACTCTAGGAAGTGCTCCCCTTTCTTATACGCGATAAGCCTTCCGTAGGGGAGGATCTGCCGAACGAGCTCCATCGTGTGGGGGAGGTCGCGCTGGTAGCGCTCGATGAATGGCTTAAAGTCCCGTTCTCGCGCGACGCTCCGATCTTTCGTCTCGATTCTCTCGAGTTCCGAGAGCGGTTCGCGAAGGGGCGCGAGTCGGTCCAGGACTATCGAGAAATGGACCTCCTCGCCCTTATATCGCCCGAGGTAGGCATGGACTTCCACGGATTTTACGTCGCCGCTCGCGACGCGATGGCGGGTCCGGAAGATCGAGAGACCCCGCGCCTCGACGATCGACGTCTGGCGAGCAATAGCCTCCGGAGCGCTGAGCGATATCCGCCCGATGCTCATCGCCTTGAGCTCGCGCGGGCTCCAACCGTAGAAATCGCAGGCCGCTCGGTTGCATCCGATGATCATCCCATCAGAAATCCTCAGGATGAGCTTGATCTCCCCGGAATCGAAGAAGTCTTTGAAGAGGCTAGATCCCTCGGTCTTTCCCTTTGCGCTCCCCCTGCCCTCGATCTCGGTGAAGATGGCTACGACATTTCCCGAGTAGGAATGCCCGAAGGTGCAGCGCCGCCATTGACCTACCCAGGCCAGGTAGAGTTTCATAGTCCGAGGCTTACCTCGCTTAAGGACTTGCTCCGACGCCCGCAGTATCGAGTCGATGTCCTGCGATACCGCCTCTGTGACGAGCGAGCCCGGCCCGAGGCCACGCTTCTCGATTCGGCAGAGCTTCGCGAAGGCGCGGTTATAGCCCAATATCCGCAGGTCGACGAGCCGGCCTGCCCGCCGTATAGGCTTCATTACAAAGGCGGGGTTGGCACTCTGCTCGAAGATCGCGGTGAGGTCCCTCGGGTCCATAATCGTGCTCATGCTTCTCTCCCTGGGTTTTTAGGTTGTATTCAATAATTCACTCACTTCAATTCTGTACATTTTATGGGAATAATCATGTGTTCGCCGTTTTTACGAAGGCGACCTCTTCACGATCAGCATTTCGCGCAACCCGTAATGGCTACACGCCGAACGCCGACGAACCCGATGGTCTCCGTACCTACCACTACGTTTTTCTTTTTTTGACTTAATTGTAGATCTCGATCGCTTTTCCTACCCGAATCTCAACTCATTGAGCGACTTCGCCTGGCCATGGAAACATCGAATGTTCGGCACAGAAGCGACGAGCATGCCATCTGGATCCATCTCGATGGCGACGCTGAACTCCCTACTCATGCGGCCCTCATCGATTTGATCGTTGCAACTCTGGTAAAGGGGCGCCCCCTTTTCGGAGCGCCCTTCGGTAAGGTAAGTGAAACGGTCTTGGACTTAGTGGTTCATGCCTACCATGCCGCCGCTGTCCATGGGGACCGACTTCGGCTCGGGGAGGTATGCGCCGGCACGCTTGGTGGCCATGAGGAGCATCGCAACGGAGCCGCGCGGGCTCAATCCACCCGAGTGATTCGCACCGCTATATAGGGCTTGCCCGGCAGCTCGACGCGGAATTTCCCCGAGAAGCTCCCTTCCAGTTCCCGGATCGTCATCTCCCAGGTATCGATGATTTCGACGCGATAGTTTTCTTTCGCGTCCAGGTCGAAGACCCGGAAGGCTGGCTGGCAGAAGCCGAAGTAGTACAGCGAATAGCCGTCCCCAGCCCTGCCCAAGGCGACGTCCCAGTTGGGGTCGAAGAGGGAAGCGGCCGGCTTGAGGACAGGCTCGAGGGGGGCGGGAGCGTTCTCTACGATGTTCCGCAGGAAAGCTATCCTCTCCGGACTCGAGCCGTGGAGCTCGCCGCCGTGCGACCACCAGAGGATATCGCGCGGATGGACGTAGGTTTCCCCGTGCCCCACGTAGCCGCCCCGCACGCAGCCCTCCCAGAAGCGCCTGGCCATCTCCTGGCCAGGTATGTTCCCCCAGCCGTGGTTGATGTTGCCCTCGTAGGCGCACTCGTCGATGACCACCGGCTTGCCGTAGACCGCGCGCCACTCGGCCGCGTTCTCGGCCGTCTTGTAGTGGTCGACGCGCTGGATGCTGGCGTGCGTCACCCAGCTCTTCGCGTGGTCGTAGAGCTTCAGGCAATTATGGATGGAACGGAGATGGGCATGGGGGTCCTGACCCTGGACGATGCGCGCCAAACGGTCCCACTCATCCGTATCCTTCTTCAAGCTTCCGTCGTCGCGGAGGAAGAGGTCGTACTCGTTGGCCATCGACCACCAGAGGTTGCGGAAGGCCGATAGGCGCGAGACGAGGTAGCGGAGATAGCGCTCGTCCGTCTCCTGCCCCATGTCGCTGAAGCCCCAACGGTCGTAGGGATGGAAGATGATAAGGTCGCACTCAATGCCCAGAGCTTGGAGGTCCAGGATGCGCTTTTCCAGATGGCGAAAATATGCCGGATCGAAGCGCGTGAAATCGAAGCCCGTTCCGGGAGACCCGGGAAAGGGGTATAGCTCGGGCTCGTCATGATTGTAGTCGTAATGCTTGGGGAAGACGCACATGCGGATCTTGTTGAAGGGGGAGGCTTCAAGGGTCTTGAGCGTCAGCTCCTGCAGTTCGGCGGATTGATGGATCCAGGCGTAGCAGGTGGTTCCGAAGGGAAAGTAGGCCTTCCCGTCGGCGTACTGGAAATGAAAGCGATCCCGTACCCTAACCGGCCCATGGTTGCCCTTCCGACTCTGCACGCACGAGAAGCTTCCCTCTATTCCGTCCAAGCTCGCGGCGCTGCTCCGCGTCGCGAAGTTCCACTCGCCTTCCTGCTCGGGCATGAAGCGTAGCCGATATCTTCCCTCCCCATCATAGAAGCCGGATACCTCTATCTTCGTATCGCCGTGGCGGAAGGCGGCGGAGAGTTTCACTTCGGTAAAGGGATTGCCCTCGGCCGGTCCGGCGAATTCGATCTCGAATCGATCCCATTTCTCGACGACGACACTCATCAATGGCTCCCCTGGGGAAGTCGAGTATAGAGAAAAAAGGGGACAGTGAAAATCGACGCTACCATCGATGTGGGACATCCTGCACCGAATAGCCGCCTTCGAGTCCCTGCTTGGCCGCCCCATCCTTGAACTCGTTTCCTGAGTCGGGGGAAGTCCAGCGCTTGGAACAGAAAAAAGGCCCGGAACGGCGACTGCGTTCCGGGCCATGCTAGCCAGCCCAGCGTCGGGCGGACGAGCGCGTGCTAACGCTCGAAGACGTAGGCGGCACCGCCATTAGGAGCGCCCGCCACGATGTATGACGAGGTGAGCCCAACCGAGCTGCCGAAGCGCATGTTCGCCTGAGCGCTCGAGGGGACCACGGCGCTCGATACGGTCCATCCGCTCGAGCTATCGTAGACGAAAAGATAGACCGCGCCGGTGCATTCCGTCGAGTCCGTCGTTTCGCTGGAGGCGCCGATGGCGAGTCGGTTTTCAGACAGGGCCACCGATTGGCCGAAGCTTCCGGTCGAGTATCCGGAGATCGTCGCGCTCAGCTTCCAGTCCTTGGAGCTACCGTAGTCGTAGACGTACACGTGATTCCTGTTCGGGAGCCCGATGGCTATCCTCGACCCCGAGAGGGCGATGGAGTTGCCGAACAGGTCGAAGGCGGTTGGCGAGGCTAGGGTCAGCTCGACGGCCGAACCCCATCCGCCGGAGCTCGCGGGATAGATGTAGACCGATCCGGAATATACGTAGGTTTCCCCCTGAGATAGTCTGGTTCCCGGGGCTCCGACCACGGCGTTGTCATCTGAGATAGCGACTGTGCCGGGCGATCCGAAACCGCCATACAATCGATAGGAGGCTGTGCCCGCCTCGACGGCGTCCATGTCGATCTCTGGCGGCGAGAGCTTGGCGCTTTGGCTCCATGTGCCGCCCGAGAGCGAGAAGGTGTAGGCGGCTCCGCTCGAGCTATCGAAGGACGCGCAGGCCCCCACGATAAGCTTTGAGCCCGATGCCGCCAGGGCCGAGCCGAAGCGGTCGGCAGTTCCTGAGACGGCGTCCGAGGCAACGATGGTCTGGGAATACGTCCACGAGCCGCTGGAGCGCGAATAGACGGAGACTTCGCCGGGATTGGAGCTATCGTCGTCGCCGACGAAAACCCAGTCATCCGCGATCGCCACCGAGTGGCCGAACTCCTGATAGGCCTTAGGTGTCGGTGCATAGATGGTCGCCGCCAGCGTCCACTTTCCGTTCGCGCTTCGCTCGTAGATGTAGGCGGCGCCGGCGTAGGTCGCAGCGGAGGAATTGGCCGAATCCTGGGGGGCGCCGACGATCGCGTAGCTCCCGGATATGGCCACCGATTGGCCATACAGGCTTCCCCCAACCGTACTACAGGTCAGCTGCTTCTCCGTCGCATCGCTGTGGGGCGCCGTGAATTGGTCCGAGGTCCAGTACTCGGTCGCACCGAAGGCGTTGACCGCTCGAACACGATACCAGCGTGTCTCCTCGCTCCCGATGGAACCGTCGATGTAGCTCGTTTGGCTCGAGTCCACGGTGGCGAGATCTCCCCAGGCTAAGTTATCGGTGGAGTACTCGAGATCGTAGCTGGCCGTGTTGGTGGAGGCTGGCGTCCAGCTAATGGACGCGGCGGAGCCCGATCCCGCACTGCTCGCGCTGATGTGGGTCTCTTCGGGGAGGGTCGGCGGCCCGTTGAGCTCCTCCGATGCAATCGAGATCGTCGCTGCGGTGGCGGTAAGGTTCTGCCGCACCTGAGCGACCTCGAGGATCGTGTCGAGGACTTGGCCGCTCGAATCGTACAAGGTGAACAAGAGGCGCTGGTTGCCGACCGGCGCGGCGTTGTTCGTGTAGGTAACGCTGTTACCGCCGGCGGACTCGGTCCACAAGTCAACCGCGTCCGCGCTTCCCAGCTTGACGGTTACCTTGCTAACAGTACTGGACGAGGGCCATTCCACGGTGAGGCTCACGGTGCCCGTCCCCGAACCGGTCTTTATGCCATAGAGGCTGAAGGATATGGTGCCCGCTTCGCTGATCTTCTGGTCATTCAAGCTACCTTCTAGGATTTCCTTCCCGTCGCTGTCGTAGGCGTCGAGGACGAAATCGTAGGTGCCGGGCAAGAGCCTGACCGTGGGGGTGGGGAGGCCTTCGCCCACGCTGATGTCTATCCATTCCCCGAGTTCCGTGAGCAAGCCGTCGGTAGAGCTGAAGAGCCGATATTTCGCCGGAACGACCGCCAAGTAATCGACAAAGAGAGTTCTTGCGCTGGCGGTGCTCGCGCTCAGGCCGATCGTGACGAGGCCTTTTTTCGAAGTGGCCGTCGCGGCCGTGGCGGACTCGTTTGTCATGGAGCATGACGAAAATCCGATGAGAGCCGCCGCCGCGAGAGCGAGCGGAATTCCGCCGAAAATGCGTGAAACGTCGTTGTTCAAGGCGCTACCTCCTCAGTCCGTCACCGCGAATCGGATACTTTGGGAAAATGCGATACCGGAGGACGTATTGGTCGCGACGAGCGTTAAGCTGTGGATGGCAACGCTCAGGCCCGAGGTCGGGATGCCCACATCGTGGTCGGTCCCGGTCTCGTCTCCATACGTAACGAAGACATCGGAGATAGCCGGAGCGGCGATCGCTTCTCCATCGATGAACCATTCGAGCGCGTAGGCGTCGTAGCCATCAAGGAGTATAAGTGGCAGGTCGACGCCGATCGTAACCGAGTTAACAACGCCCGGGGTGACCACGGCAGAGCTCGTGTCTATGCCGAAAAGCGGCACGTCAGAAGTCGTCGTCTCGATCGTGGTAACGCCGAGCCCGGTGGATATCGAGGACGAGTCGCTCATCAGCGTTGCGACGACGCTCAAGGCGCTCGCCGCCGAATCGAGCTTTGAGGCATAGGTGGCGGAGCTCGTGGGGCTTCCCGCGGAGTCGAAGGTGAAGGTATCGCCATCGCAAGTGATCGCGCTTCCGCTGTCGTCGGCGTAGGCGACGAGATAGGCCTTCGGCGTGATCGATGCGGTGTCGTAGTAACCGATGCTGATGCCTCCATTTGCGCTTGAGGCGTCGGTCGCGATCTTGATGTTAACGCTTATCGGCGTTTCCAAAGAGTCTGGGTCCGTGGGGTTCTCGAACATGGCGAAGCACGAAGTTCCCGCGTCGCTGTCGTAGCGGAGGTCGTTTTCCACGAGGAAGTCCTCGTTTCCGATTGCGACCGGATCGTCCGAGCTGACGGAGTACTTTAGCTTCGTGTTGTCTGATGACCAATAGATGGAAATATTCTGTTTCTCGAAGGTCATTTTGACGCCGTAGGCGTAGGTGGTATCGCTTACCGTGCCGTAGTTGAAATTCGTGAGGGTCAGTGTGGCACCGGCATAGGAGTCTGCGCTTTGCGATGAGCCTAATCCCGCATTTCCCGCTATCTTCGCTACCCTCGCGACGAGCGCCTGGGTGACGGTGAAAGTTTCATCGGCGGTCGTGGTGGATGGCGAGAGGCTATTCTGGCAGATCGCCTCGTCGGCGAAGGTCAAAAGCATGGCCGCCGAAACGAGCGGTACCTTGGCGATGCTCACCGCTTGGCTGAGCTGCGCATAGGCCTCATCATTTGTCAAATCTCTAGCGGACGACGAAAGCGATGCCGGAAATGCAACGCTTATCGCTGACGGCAAATACTTGTTCGTCGTGGTCGACGAGTTGCCGTTGCTGACCTGAGTCGTCCCGTTTCCTTTAGTGTCGGTATCGCTACTTCCCGTCAGGCCGCTGCAGGATGCCATGAGAGCTGTCGCGAGGGCGATTCCGAAGGCCATTTCCCACTTTCTGTGCATTATTCCTCCTTATCACCAGGTGATCGGCTGTCCGACCAGCGAGCTCTTGTCAAAGTGTACTTTTAGCTAAACGGGACCTAGTTTGCACGGTGTTTCGGCAGAGTAGTGCTTGTGTCGATTCTCTGTGGATGGTCTGACGAACAGCTTAGGACTTGATAGAAAAATAAGTTTACCCTGTCCTTTTTCCCTCGTCAAGCCGAATATCCTGGTACGAACTCTCTGGATTCTCGAATCATGGAGTCAGTTTAAACGCGTAATGCGGTCGACCCTAAGTCTGGAGCCTTGCCTGTGTTCCGTTTATT
>DBTW01000083.1:0-348 GCA_002307245.1 Spirochaetaceae bacterium UBA1306
CGGCCGGAGAGCTCGACCCGAGGCCGCAGGGTCGCCGACAGATGGGTGTCGAGGACCTCGCGGAGGCGTCGCCGGCGGTCGGCCGAAAGCTCGTTCGCGAGGAGGCGGCAGCCCGCTCCGAGGCGGGACGCGAGGACGAGGCTCTTGCCGCCGGGGGCAGCGCAGGCGTCGAGCACCAGGCCGCCCTCGCATGGCAGGCGTAAGGCGCGCGCGGCGAAGATCGAGGCGGCGTCCAGGTAATAGGCAGGCAGGCCCTCGGCGACGAAAAAAGCCTGAGAGGCGGGGGGCGCGGCGAGGGAGGCCTCGATGGCAGGCCATCTCTCGCCGAAGATCCCCCGATAGCGCGCG
>DBTW01000083.1:640-9235 GCA_002307245.1 Spirochaetaceae bacterium UBA1306
GCCTCTCCTCCCCGCGCGCCTGCCGCCGCCCCTGACTTGCCCCTCCTGCCCATAGCTCGAGTGTAGCTCGAGGCGCGGGCCTTCCTCAACGGCCTTCCGCGCTCGATTGACCTTCGCACCCCTCTTTGTGATACTCGCAGGCGATGAAAAAGGCTGTCATCTTCGATTTGGACGGAACCCTGGCCGACACGATCGACGACCTCGCCAACGCGGTCAACAGGATGCTGTCGCGAAGGGGGCTGCCCGAGCACGGGACCGAGCTCTATAAGCTCATGGTGGGGGAAGGTTTCCGCAATCTCGTGCTCCGCGCCCTTCCCGAGGGCTCGCGGGACGGCGAAGACTTCGAGTCGGCCCGCGCTGAGGCCGCGGCGGAATACGCCGGGCGCTGCCTCGAGCGCACGGCCCCCTACCCGGGCGTGCAGGAGCTCCTCGGGGCCCTGACCACGCGCGGCCTGCCCTTCGCCGTGCTCTCGAACAAGCCCGACGAGCTCACGAAGAAGGTAGTCCGCGGCTTGTTCCCGAGCCTGAGCTTCGCCCTCGTCCGAGGGGAGACCCCGGACTTCCCGCGCAAGCCCGATCCCGCCTCAGCCCTCGACGCCTGCTCGCGCATGGGCGCCCGGCCGGAGGAGACCCTCTACCTCGGCGACTCGGGCGTCGACATGCGGACGGCCAAGGCGGCCGGCTTCACGGCCCTCGGCGCGCTCTGGGGCTTCCGAGGCGAGGAGGAGCTGCGCGCATCGGGCGCGGACGTGCTACTCAGCCAGCCCCTCGATCTGTTACAATATTTATAGGCCGCGGACGAGAAAAGGACACGGATATGGCGGAGGTATGGCGGAGATCACGGAGCAGAATAGGGAATTGGGATAAATCAAGCGAAAGCAAAAGGCTTTCCTCCGATTCTTTTCTATTCAATACTCTCCGATATCTCCGTGTTGAATTCTCGGCGTAAGTGAGGAGTGAATATGGAACATGACGAGATAGTCGCGCGAGCGAAGGACTACATAGCAGAGGAAGGCGACCCGGCCTTCCGCGCCGAGGTCGAGGCCCTCCTGAAGGCCGAGGATTGGAAGGAGCTCGAGGACCGCTTTTACCGCGACCTCGAGTTCGGCACCGGGGGGCTCCGCGGCGTGATCGGCGGCGGCTCCAACCGCATGAATAGCCTCGTCGTGAGCCGAGCCACCCAGGGCCTCTGCGATTACCTCATCAAAGCCTTCCCCGGCAAGAGCCTCTCGGCCTGCGTCGCCTACGACTCCCGCCGCTACTCGCCCGAGTTCGCGGAGATCACCGCCCGGGTCTTCGCCGCGAACGGGGTCAAGGCCTATCTCTTCAGCGCCCTCAGGCCCACGCCCGAGCTTTCCTTCGCGATCCGCCTGCTCAAGGCCGACACGGGCATCGTGGTCACCGCGAGCCACAACCCGCCCAAGTACAATGGCTACAAGGCCTACTGGAACGACGGCGCCCAGGTCACTCCGCCCCACGACGAGGGCATCATCGACATGGTCGGCAAGGTCCGACAGGCGAAGAGCCTTTCCAGGGAAGAAGCCATGAAGAAGGGCCTCCTCGTCATGATCGACAAGGAGGTCGACGAGCCATATGTCGCGATGGTCGAGTCCAAGCTGCTCCGGCCGGCCCTGATCAAGGAGATGGCCTCCAAGGTGAAGATCGTCTACACACCGCTGCACGGCACGGGCGCCCTGCACTTCGAGCGCGTGATGAAGGACCTCGGGCTATCCGTCACCACGGTGAGCGAGCAGCGCGAGCCCGACGGAGCCTTCCCCACCGTCGCCTTCCCCAACCCGGAGGAGTCCGCGGCCCTGAAGCTGGCCCTCGAGCTCGGCGCGAAGGTGAAGGCCGACGTCGTGATGGCGACCGATCCCGACGCCGACCGGCTCGGCATCGCGGTGCCCGACGCCAAGGGCGATTTCGTCCTCGTCACGGGGAACCAGCTCGGCAGCCTCCAGCTCGACTACATCCTGCTCACCCGCCGGGAGCTCGGGCTCATGCCCAAGAAGCCCGCCACGGTGAAGACGATCGTGACCACCGACCTCCAGGCCCGGATAGCGGAGAAGTACGGCGCGACCTGCTTCGAGTGCCTCACGGGCTTCAAGTGGATCGCCGATCTCATGCGCCGCTTCGAATCCGACGGCGGCGCCAGCCCCGCTGGCGAAGGTTACGAGTACGTCTACGGCACCGAGGAGAGCTACGGCCACCTCGTCGAGAACGAGGTCCGCGACAAGGACGGGATCTCCGCCGCCGCGGTCACCGCCGAGATGACCCTCTACTGGAGGAGCAAGGGCAAGAGCCTCCTCGACCGGCTCCAGGAGCTCTACCTCGAGTACGGCTACTACGAGGAGAAGAGCATCAACAAGTACTTCGAGGGCCCGAAGGGCATGGACGTGATGAAGGGCATCATGGAGGGCTACCGAAAGGACCAGCCGAAAAGCCTGGGCGGCATCAAGGTAGCGCATATCCGCGACGTGAAGTCCGGCCTGGAGTGGGACTCGGGGCGCGAGGGCGCGGCGAAGAAAGTCGACCTACCCGCGAGCGACGTGATCCAATGGCTCCTCGAGGACGGCACGAAGGTGACAGTCCGGCCCTCCGGCACCGAGCCCAAGATCAAGTACTACGTGCTCCTGCGAAGCGAGGTCTCGGGCGGGGCTCGCGGAGGGGAAGCCGCCGCGGCGGGCCTCCCCGCGGCTAAGGCGACCTCGGCGGCCAAGGCCGCGGCCATCGCGGCCGACATCCGGAAAGTGATCGGGGAGTGAGCTTCCTCGCCCTGGACTTCGAGACCACGGGGCTCGATTGCGCGATCGGCCGCGTGGTCGAGGTCGGCGCGATCCGCTTCACCCTGGGCCCCGAGGGCCCCATCGAGGAGGCCTCCCTGGCCTGCCTCGTCAATCCCGGCATGCCCATCCCCTACCAGGCCAAGGCCATCCACGGGATCTCCGACGAGGACGTGGCGCAGGCGCCCCGCTTCGCCGACGTGGCGCGCTCCCTCCTCGCCCTGGCGGAGGGGACCACGATAGTGGCGCATAACGTGCGCTTCGACCTGTCCTTCTTCGACGCCGAGCTCTCCCGGCTCGGGCTCTCGCGGACGACGGCCGGCACGGCCGACACGGTGGCCTTGAGCCGCCGCGCCTTCCCGGGCCGGCCGAGCTACAAGCTGGGCTCCATAGCCTCGGACCTCGGCATCGACGCAGGCGCGGCCCACCGCGCCCTGGACGACGCGAGGACCTGCATGCTGCTGTACGCGGCCTGCGCCGCTCGGCTCTCGGCCGCCGCGGCGAAGTGACGCGGGGCGCGGCCCCTAGCCCAGGCTCGTGACGAAGGGCTTGCCCTCGCCCAGAGTGGCCTTGAGTTGGTCCATCCACGCCGCGATCGGGATCTTCTGCGGGCATTGGGCCTCGCAGGCGCGGCAGCCGACGCATGCGGCGGCGCGCTCGTCGGCCCGGGCGAGGCCCAGCTTCATGGCCTGGAGCATCCAGGCGTAGTCGCCCCTCGCCTTCTCGCCCTTGTCGAAGCGGATGCCGTCGTTGTAGATGCCGAAGTTGCGCGGGATGTCCACGCCGTTCGGGCAGGGCATGCAGTAGCGGCAGGCCGTGCAGGGCACGGCCGTCAGCCGCTTGTACTCGGCGCGCGCCTCGTCGAAGAGGGCGAGCTCCCTCGAGTCCAGGAGCCCGGGGCGCGAGGCCTC
The DNA here is from genome assembly GCA_002307245.1 of Spirochaetaceae bacterium UBA1306. Classification (GTDB taxonomy): domain Bacteria; phylum Spirochaetota; class Spirochaetia; order Treponematales; family Rectinemataceae; genus UBA1306. Next base: position 4,335 of record DBTW01000083.1, read on the forward strand.
GGCGCTCGATACGTTCTCGTCGACCTGCCCCATCGAACTCATCCCGCTCAAGACCAGGGAGACTTCCGGCTGCGACCAGAGCCACTGCAGGCCCCAATCGGCCGCCTTGCGCGGGCGCTCGGCCCGGTCCCAGATCCTCTGTATCGGCGGGGGCGGGTCGACGAGGCTGCCGCCGCGCAGGCCCTCCATGATGACGGCCGCGACGCCCTTGGACGCGATGTACTTCAGGCACTTCGTTCCCGGCTCGCCGACGGAGTCGATGTAGTTGTACTGGATCTGGCAGAGGACCCAGGAATCGTAGTCGTCGAGGATGTACTTGATCCCCTCGAAGCCGTCGTGCGAGGAGAAGCCGAGGCGGCCGATCCGCCCCGAGGCCATCGCCTTCTCGGCCCACTCGAGGACGCCAAGGGCCTTTAGCCGTAGGTACTCGTCCTTGCCCATGGAGTGCAGGAGGTAGAAGTCCACGCTATCGAGGCCGAGCCGCCCGAGCTGCTCGTCGAGGAGGCGGTCGAAGTCGGACGCGGTCTTGACGAGCCAGATCGGCATCTTCGTCGCGATCTTGACCTTGGCGCGGTAGCCGTCCCTGACGGCGCGGCCGACGATTCCCTCGCTCCGCCCGTCGTGGTAGGGATAGGCCGTGTCGAGGTAGTTGATGCCGCGGTCCACGCCGCGCCTGATCATCTTGACGGCCCCGTCCTCGTCGAGCTTCCCGTCGACGGAAGGGAAGCGCATGCAGCCGAAGCCGAGGGCCGAGGGTCGGTAGTCGAGCCCGCCGAAAGACCTATAGTTCATTGATTCCTCCTGCCAAGCAGGCCGCTGGAAAAACCGCTGCTTTCCAACAGACTGCAATACCACGGCGTCTCCAATGATACCTGGCCTGCGCGAGAGGCGTGAAGGCCATGTCATTCGTTGCAAGGCCGCTTATCGTACCGGCACGCCCACTTGCGCCTCCCCTCGTAAGCATGATATTTTGCGGTCCTACCGATTGGAGGAGCGATCCCCATGAGTAATCCGGTCCAGGGCCCGCCGCCCGACGAAGCCGGACGAAAGGGGAGGATCGCCGAAGGGCACATCGCGCGGCGTCGCGGGGGCCTTGGACGTAGCGGCTAATACCCTACGGCTGTCGCGGATCGCGCCGACGCACGCAAAGGCGCCGGCAATCCGCGGAGCGCCATCGGAACTCGCTTCCGCCTGAATCGACCCTCGTGGGCCCTATGCCCCCGGGTCGGCGGCCCCTCGGGCCGGATGATCGGCGCCGGGAGCGGGTTTCATGGGATCTCCATCGGATTGGAGGTCCTACGCGAATCAACCTTCAATCCGTGGAGCAGATCGCCCTTCGCCCTACGGCGGAGCTCTGCGCCACCATACTCACGCGGGCCTGGAGGCCCCCCTCCCGCCCCTCCTCGATGCGTCGCCGTCGCCCGGGCCCAATCCCGGCAGTAGGCATGAAGCGAAGATCAAGGAGAGATAGATGAAGGGACCCATAATAATGAAGTTCGGCGGCACTTCCGTCGCCGACGCCAAGCGGCTCCGCGGGGTCGCGGCCCTCGCGGCCGAGCGATCCAGCCAGGGAGTGCTGCTCGTGCTCTCGGCCTTCTCGGGCGTCACGGACACGCTCTTCGCCGCGGGCAAGGCGGCCGTCGCCGGGAACGAGGCCGAGGCCCTCGACCTGCTCGCCAAGATGATCCAGCGCCACAGGGATACGGCCGCGGAGCTCCTCTCGACCCCGGCCGGCACGCTCCCGCCCCAGGTCGAGTCCGTCATCGAGTCGGCCCGGATCGAGCTGGGCTCCGTGCTCAAGGGCGCCGCCCTCCTCAAGGCCCTGCCCGACAGGAGCATGGACATACTCGCGGGCCGGGGCGAGCTGCTCTCCACGGCGATACTGGCGGCCTATATCGGCGCGCCCTGGATCGACGCCCGCCGCGTGATGCGCACGGACTCCCGCTTCGGCTGCGCGAAGCCCCTGACGGACGAGATCCGGGAGCTGGCCGCGAAGGAGATGCTCCCCCTCGTCGGCCCGGGGATGGTAGCGGTCACCCAGGGCTACATCGGGGCCGACGAGACGGGGGCGCCCACGACCCTCGGCCGCGGCGGCTCCGACTACAGCGCCAGCCTCTTCGGCGCCGCGTTAGGCGCCTCCGAGATCCAGATCTGGACCGACGTCGAGGGCGTGCTCACCTGCGATCCCCGAGTCGTGCCCCAGGCCAGGCCGGTCGAGCTCCTGGGCTACGACGAGGCCGCCGAGCTGGCCGCCTTCGGGGCCAAGGTCCTGCACCCCGCCACCATCCTCCCGGCCGTCGAGCTCGGCATCCCGGTCACCGTACGCAACAGCATGGTCCCGAACGGCCGCTTCACGACCATCTCCCGCGAGTCCGCCTCGGGCCAGCCGGTCACCGCCCTCGCGTCGAGGGGGCCGGTCACAGTGATCACGGTGCGGACGCCGAGGATGCTCGGCGGCTCGGGCTTCCTCGCGAGCATCTTCGAAACCTTCGGCCGCAGGGGCGTGAGCGTCGACCTCGTGGCCACCTCCGAGGTGAGCGTATCGGTCACCGTGGACGGCAAGGCCGAGGTCGAGGAGCTCGCCGCCGACCTCGCCGAGCTGGGCGAGGTGCGGATCGAGCGGGACCGGGCCGTCGTGGCCCTGGTGGGCGAACGCCTGCTGAAGACCCCGGGGATACCGGGCAAGGCCTTCGCCGCCCTGACGGACATCAGCGTCGAGATGATCAGCCTCGGGGCCAACGAGATCAACTTGAGCCTCGTCGTGGCCAAGGCGAAGGCCGCCGAGGCGCAGCGCCGCCTCCACGCGGCCTTCTTCGAGTGATGGGGAGGCGGGCGATGAGGATAGGCATATTCGGGCGCGGCAGGCTCGGCAGCGCCGTCGCGGCCCTCGCCGAGGCGGAAGAGGGCCTCGAGCTCGCCTGGGTCGCGGACCTCGGCGATGAGCCCGGACCGAAGGTCGACGCCGTCCTCGACGCGAGCGCGGCCGCGGCCGTGGGCGCCCACCTGGCCTGGGCCCTCGAGACGGGCACGAGCCTGGTGATCGGCGCGACGGGCTGGGACACATCCGTCCTCGCCCCGGCGAGGGCGGTCCCGCCGCGGATCGGCGTGATGACTTCGCCCAACTTCTCGCTCTCGGTGGCCTTCATGAGGCGGGCGGCCCTGGCCATGGGCCGCTTCGCGGCGATCGAGGGGGGCTCGTCCCTAGCCATCGTGGAGCGCCATCACGCGATGAAGGCCGACGCCCCCAGCGGCACCGCCAAGCTCCTGGCTGCGGCCCTCGCCGAGGGCTGCCCGCGCTACACGGGCTGGAACATGGGCAGGGCCGAGGCCGATAAGGTGAACGTCGCGAGCCTGCGCGTCGGGGCGGAAGTGGGCTACCACGAGATCAGGCTCGAGACGGATTCGGACACGATCGTGCTGTCGCACGAGGCGGCGACGCGGGAGATCTTCGCCAAGGGCGCGCTGGTCGCCCTGCGATGGATCGAGGGCCGCAAGGGCCTGTTCACCTTCGACGACCTGGCGGCGGACCTCATCGATCCGCTCTTCGCCAGCTGAAAGTCGCGCGCGGGAGCGCGCAAAGGAGAGCCTGATGGACCTGGAGAGACTACATGGATTGGGCGTCGCGATCGCGACTCCGTTCAAGCCCGCCTCGGGCCCGGATGACTTCGGCGCCGGCGCCGTGGACATCGCGGCCTTCCGCGCCCTCGCCCGGCGCTTGATCGCCGGGGGCCCGGCCTCCGGCGGCCGCGGCGTGGACTTCCTCGTCGTCCTCGGCTCCACGGGCGAGGCGGCCACCGTCACCCCGGCCGAGCGCGACGAGCTCGTCGCGGCGGCGATCGAGGAGGCGAGGCGGGACGGCGGGAAGACGCCCGTGATCGTCGGGACGGGCCACAACTCGACCGCCCAGGCCCGAGAGCTCGCGGCGAGGGCCGCGGCCTCGGGAGCCGACGGCATCCTCGTGGTCACGCCCTACTACAACAAGCCCCAGCCCGCGGGCCTCGAGGCGCACTTCCGCGCCATCGCGGCGGCCGCGCCCGGCCTGCCCATCATCGTCTACAACGTGCCCGGCCGCACGGGCCTCAACCTCCTCCCCAAGGAGCTCTGCAGGCTCATGGCGATACCCGAGGTCGTCGCCGTCAAGGAGTCCTCGGGCAACCTCGCGCAGATAGGCGAGATCCTCAGGACCATGCCCGAGGGCAAGAAGCTCTTCTCGGGCGACGACGCGCTCGCCCTGCCGGCGATCGCCCTCGGGGGCCACGGCCTCATCTCGGTGACGGCCAACATCCTCCCCGCCGAGGTGAAGGCCCTCGTGGACGCGGCCCTCGCGGGCAGGCGGGACGAAGCGGCGAGGCTGCACGCCGCCCTCCTGCCGATGACCGACGCCCTCTTCCTCGAGTCGAACCCCTCGCCACTCAAGGCGGCCTTGGCCCTCGCCGGCCTCTGCTCCGACGCGGTGAGGCTCCCCCTCGCGCCGGCCTCGGAAGCGACCCGCGCCCGCCTGGCCGAGCTCCTGCCGGCCTTCGGCCTCGGGAAGTGATGGACTACGGCAGCGCCGCGTGCCTCGAGGACTTTTACTCGAGGCCCCTCGAGGAGATCCTCGGGGACCCAAACTTGCCCGCCGCGAGGGAAGCCCTCCTCGCCGCCCTCGAGGGCGGCATTGCCCGCGCCGCCTCTCGTCATCCGGACGGGAGCTGGGCGGCCACACCCTGGGTCAAGCTCGCCATACTCGCGGGCTTCCGTTCGACCGGCATGGTCGAGGTCGAGGGCTGGCCGGGCGGCGCCGCCGACAAGTCCGCCTACCCGCCGCGACGCTTCAGCGCCGCGGATGGGGTGCGCGTCGTACCAGGCGGCAGCTCTACGCGCCGAGGCGCACGCGTCGAGCCGGGCGTCGTGATCATGCC
>DBTW01000083.1:9551-10372 GCA_002307245.1 Spirochaetaceae bacterium UBA1306
ATGGTCGACAGCCACGCCCTCGTCGGCTCCTGCGCCCAGATCGGCGAACGCGTCCATCTCTCCGCGGCCGCGCAGATAGGCGGGGTCCTCGAGCCCGCCGGCGCGCGGCCGGTGATCGTCGAGGACGACTGCTTCATCGGCGCCCTCTGCGGCCTCTTCGAGGGAATCGTCGTGCGCTGCCGCGCCGTCCTCGCGACGGGCACCGTGATTACCGCGTCGACGACGGTCTACGATCTCGTGAAGGGCCGAGAGCTCCGCGGCGAAGTGCCCGAGGGCGCCGTCGTCGTGCCAGGCTCGCGGCCGGCCCGCGGCGCCTATGCCGAATCGAAGGGCATAGCTCTCTACGCTCCCTGCATCGTCAAATACCGGGACGCGAGGACCGACGCCGCGACGGTCCTCGAAGAGGCGCTCAGGTGAGCGACGCAAAAATAACGAACAGCCATCGGATTGGGCAGTCCCTCTTCGCCTTAAGCGACGCCGAGGCCCTCGCCTTCGCCGAAGGTCGCATCACCCCCTGTTTCGCCTATCGCCTCGACGCCGCGCGCGAGCGCTTCCTCGAGCTCCGCGCAGCCTTTCCCGAGCGGGCGGTCCTCGCCTACGCGGTCAAGGCCAACCCCGGCCTCCCCCTCGTAAAGGCCTTCGCGGACCTGGGCGCCTGGCTCGACTGCGCGTCCTTAGGCGAGCTCGAGCTCGCGAGGGAAGTACCCCTTCCCGGCTCCCGCCTCCTCTTCGCGGGCCCGGGCAAGTCCCAGGTCGAGCTCGCCCTCGCCCTGTCCATGGGCGCTCGGATCCAAGCCGACGGCATCGAGGACATCGCGCGC
>DBTW01000153.1:0-12554 GCA_002307245.1 Spirochaetaceae bacterium UBA1306
CCTCCGGCTCCGGCCGTCCAGCTCCAGGTGGGCGTCCGATCGGTAGCGTCCGTAGGCTCCGTGATGGTCGGGGCGGTCGGCGCGGCGGTGTCGACCGTGATGTAATGGTAGCCGTAGCCCGACCAGTTGCCCGCCGCGTCCCGCTCCCAAACGCAGAGGTAATGGCTGCCGTCGGCGATCGCGGAGGCGGGCGTGTAGCTAGCCACGGTCGTCGTCGCGGCGGGCCGCGTCACCGAATCGAGGGCGTAGGAATAGACGCCGCCGCCCGGCGTCGAGGCGTTCTGGGTCCAGGTCCATGTGGGAGTGCTGTCGTTGCTGGCCGTATAATAAGTGCTTACGTAGACGCCATCGCCGCTCACCGTCGGAGCGCCCGGGGCGACCGTATCTCGCACTACTTCAGAGGATCCCGTCGAGGTATTGTTCGCGCTATCCCTGCCCGTGACGGAGAGGATATAGCTGGCGTCCTCGCTAATGGCGCTCGCCGTATACGATGTGGCGCTCGAGGCGCTCGCCGTTACGAGGGTGGTGGAGCTCGAGCCCGAAGTCTTGACGAGGGTATAGTCGCAATTCTTGAGCCCCGTCAGGGACCAGCTCCAGGTCCAGGCGCTGGCGTTCGTCGGCGAGCTCACCGAGGCGGTGATGACGGGAGCGCTGGGTGCGGAAGTATCGACCCGGATCGTCCTGGACGCGCTCGGCGACCAGTTGCCGGCCTGATCCCGTTCCTGTACGTAGAGGACGTGATTGCTGCCGTCCACGAAGGCGGTCGTAGGCTCGAAGGAAGTCGCCGTCGTCTCGGTCCAGGCGCCGCTTGTCGAATCGAGCTGGTAGCGGAAGCTGCCGTTACCCGGCAGGCTGCCGTTCTGGCTCCAGGTCCAGGCGGGAGTGGGGTCGTTCGTCGGCGTCGTGCCTGCGAGGGTAGGCGCGCCTGGCGCCACTGTATCCACGGTGATGGCGAGGGTAGCCGAGCTCGACCAATTGTCAGCGTAGTCCCCGGCCTGGACCTCCAGGCTATGGGCGCCGTCGCTTAGCGCGGTCGCCGGAGTATAGCTCAATTCGGAGCTCTCGCTCCATTGAACCGCCCCGTCCAATTTATAGCGATAGCGCCCGTCGCTGTCGCTCACGGCAGTCCAGCTCCAGGTCGGCCTGGCGTTCGTCGTGAGCGTCGCCGAGGTTGAGAGAGTCGTGGCGCTCGGGATCGCGCTGTCCTTGATGAAGTCTACCCTGTCGGTAGAGAAGTTGCCCGCCTTGTCGGTCACCGTGAGGAGAAGGACGTAGCGCCCCTCGATATCCGCGTCGATCGCGCTCGTAAGGGAGTCGGGCGAGGCGAAGGACACGCGGCCAGGGCCGGATTCCTGGGTCCAGGCGACGCTGGCGATGCCGCTCAACGCGTCAGTCGCCGTCGCGGCGGTCGCAAGCGAGCTCGTCGCCACGTTCCAGATTAGGCGCGAGGCGCCGGCCTCGATAGAGGGCGCCGTGGAGTCCCTGGTCACGCTCGTGGAGGCCGCGGCGGAATTCCCCGCGGCATCGGTAACGGCCAGGGCTAGCCCGTAGGCGCCATCGACGCTCGCGCTCACCGTAGGCGCCGCGATCGCGCTGGACGAGAAGGAGACCGTGCCCGGGCCCGAGCTTTGGGACCAGGAATAGCTGGCCGCGTCGGGAGCCGTGACCTGCATGAGCATGCTCGAGCTGAAGAGCGAGCCCGAGTTATCGATGCTAACGGATGGTGCGACCGTATCGCGGACGACCTGAATGTCGGCCGAATTGGTGGCGCCCCCGAAGGACGAGGCCGCATAGCTCGTTACCGTGAGCCGTATCGTGTAGGACCCGTCGAGATCCGCGCTTATCGCGCATATTGGATCATGGGGGCTACCGAAGTTGATCGTGCCAGGGCCGGAGACTTGCGTCCAGGCATAGCTCTCGATGGCGGATTTGTCATTCGTGGGGACGCTCGCGGTCGTCGACTTGGTCGGCGCGGCGATGTTGAGCACGAGGTTATCCCCGCCGTATACGCCGGGCAAGTTGCTGTTCATGTTGATGGACAGGGTATCCGAGGCCTTATTGCCCGCGCCGTCGGTCACCGTGAGGCGGATGATATAGTCCCCGTCTGCCGTGACGCCGACGGTCGGCTTCGCTACCTCGGGATCGGAGAAGGAGACCAAGGCGTTGCCGGCCGGGGTGGAGACGACGGACCATTCGTAGTGCGCGATGCCGTTCAGGTCGGAGGCATTGGGGCTGAGCTCCTTGGTGGGAGTGCCCGCGGTGAGCCCTAGGTCCGAGCCGGCATCGACCGCAGGCAGGACCGTGTCGCGAAGGAGGACCACGGTATCGCTGGCCGAGTTCCCCGCCGCGTCAGTCGCGACTAGGCGAAGGGAATAGCTGCCGTCGACGGTGGCGTTGGAGACCGTGGCCACGAGGGAATCGGCCGACGCGATGGTCGCTACGCTCGGCCCCGACTCGAGCGTCCAGAGATAGCTCGCGATGGGGGAATCGTCGTCGACCGTCGCCATCGTGGACACGCTGGTTATCGAGGGATTCAGCGCGAGCGGGACCTCTCCGGCCTCGACGGCCGGGGGCTTGCGGTCGAGGGTGATCGTCTTGCTGACGAGGCGGGATACATCGGGAGGCGAGGCGTTGTTGGCGAATTGCACGTAGACGGTCTTCTTGCCATCGGCGTCCGAGAGGGAAAAATTCGAGAATTCTGAACTCGCCGACCAGAGATGGTCGCTAGCGAAGGCCGTCGTATCCTCCGAGGCGTACATCCGGTACACTTCGCTGTTCGCGGAAGTTATCGTGAGAACGAGGTCTGGGGACTTGGTAAAGGACGCTCCGCCATTGATCGAGAATGCCCCGACGGGCCCCTTCTTGGTCGTGAAACCCCATGAGACGACTTGCTTAAGGAGAGCGCCGTCGACCGCCTTGATCCCCGTCGTGAGGCTGACCGTATACGCCGCCTCCTGATCCAGAACCTCGGGCGTGATGCGGAGCATCTTGGTCTGCTCGTTGAAGGACTTGGTCCAGACCGCTGCAGGCGAGAACTTCAGGGTCTCGTCCGTGACGGAAGCCGGGTCTATCGCGCGATCGAACTCGATGAAGATCTCCGCCGTCGGGCTGATGCCCACGGCGTTGTTGGCCGGGGTAAAGCTCTTCGCCTCGAGGTACATGCCGAGGACGGTCTTGACCTCGCTCTTCACCGACTCCACGAACTTCGCGGGGTTGGTGCACGAGCTGGCCGCGATGAGTATCGAAAGGGCGGCGAAGGCGCCGCGCCGGAAAGATTTCACTCCGAGTCCGACCATGCAGATATCTCCTTTTCCGCCGAGGCCGCTCGGCCTATGGCCATTCCGCCCGTAGCCATGTACGCGTATTTCGCGGCTGAGCTCGGGTCTAGCGATTGAAGCTTATCGAGCGCCGCGTTGGTCTCGCTGGTCTTGCCGAGCTCGAAGGCCGCCCGCGCGTAGCCGAGGACGGCTACGGGATTATCGGGAGCGAATTCGAGGGCTCGGCCATAATACTGCGAGGCTTCCAGGTATTTGGCGCCGAGATAGGCGATATTGCCGAGGTTGATGAGCGCGGCGCTCGCCAGGGCCGGGGACACGCCCTTGGCCGAAGAGACGAATTCGAATTGCTTTTGCGCGTCGGAAAGCATGCCGAAGCGCGCGTAGAGTATACCCAGGCGGTTACGCTGCTTGAGCGTATCGCCGCCCTTCGCGATCTCGGCCTTGAGGGCGTCTATCCTCGGCTGGTACTCCTGTACGAAGAAGCGCTGGATCTCGGCGTCGTAGGCCGCGCCGACGCTGGCGGTGCTCGGAGCCGAGGGCAGGTCCTTCACGATGGCGCCGGTATTGGCGGGCGCGAAGGTCTTCCAGGCCTCGCGCACGGGGAAGAAGCACGCCCCGCCCGAGCGCGTCGCGGCTTTCCATTCCTGGACGCCCGACTGGACGGCCTTTACGAAGCCTTCCTGCACCCTCGTGATCTCGACAGGCAGCCAGGCCTCTCCATCGCGGCTTATGAGGGAAGAGGGATCCTTGAAGAAGCCCGAGGCCTCGCCTTCCGTCATGCCGAGATCGAAGGCGACGTAGATATGGCCGGGTATGGTAAGGAAGGCCGAGCCGATGCCGGCCGATTCGATGAGGGCAGCGTAGAGGATGGACAGGTCGTCGCAGTCTCCGCCTTTATACGCAAGGGTTTGGACGGGGAACTGGAGGTAATCGACAGCCTCCTTGGAGGCTGTCCTCGTCTCGAAAGGCGAGACCGGATCGGACACGTAGCCGACCTCGTGAATCTTGAGCGCGTCGAGGAGGGCCATGGCGATGCGGAAGTTGGTGCTGACCGCCTGATTGCCCCTGGTGCGGGCCATGGAGGCGATGGGCAGGGAGAAGCCCCGCACCGAGGGGTCCATCGAGGTGACGAAGGCGGCTATCTTGTTCGTGTCGTCCCAGGTCATGCCGTTGCGGTTGTTCACCGCGACGGTGACGGGAATGCTCTCCTGGACATCCTTGCCCAGGTAGGTATAGGAGACGAGCATCTCGCCCGCGACTTTCGTGCCCTCGGTTACCGAGAAGATGCTGTCCTTGAAAAGGGCGAAGACCGGCACGCTCTTCCCCGTCCCGGCGGCGAGGGAGTCCGCGGACCAGCATTCCTTAGGTTGGTCCATGAATTGCTTGACGAAGAACTTGACGGATACGTCGCGCATCTCGCTTGAGCTGTTATTGCGGATGTCCATCTCCCCCACGGGGTTCTTGTCGTAATAGCTGTAGAAGAGCGGGAAGATCGGCTGGAGGCGTGGCTCAACCTTCAGCACGGCCTTGCCGGCGCCGAGATGGAACTGGGCGCCGATCCTGATCGCCAGGCCGTTATAGATATCGCCGAAGGGCAGGTAGGACTTGTAGGTGGCGCCGATCCCCGCGCCGAGCGACGGATTGATGAGATAGGCGATATCCATGGACCCGGCTACATAGGGCTGTACCACCGGTTCGCCCTCGAAGCTACCGCGGTACATTCCGCCCTGGGCGCCCGTCCTGAGGCTCAATCGCGGTATCGGGTAGAGGGTATAGGCGAGCTCGCCCGCGGCGCCGAGGAAGGTCGCGGACTTGTCCGAGGAGTTGAGAGGCGCGACATCGGCATCGAAAACCAAGCCGGCCGAGAGGCCGCGGGCGAAGGGCAACGCGTACTCGCCGCGTAATGAGGCGCCATAGCCGATCGAATAGAGGGGCGTAGAACTCGATTCGGGCAAGGTCATTCCTAAGGGGATATCGAGACTCGGATAGGCGGTGATGCTGAAAGCGCTCGTAGCCTGAGACCAAGAAAGCGCGATCCAAAACGAGGAAAGAGCCATCGTAAGTGCCGTACGACGTTTCTTCATTATCCTTTTTCTCCAAACGACTTTTTAGCGGGATATAGACGCCGCTGCGAAAATCAACGTCAATTTAATTATAACACGAGGCCGTTAATGAAGCGCGAATTGGTATTTTTATATTACTGTAAATTATTCGTAGTTCCTTTACGATTGTCGGTACTGATTATTTTATATTATACACAGTAAACGTTTGGCCGAGCCGAGGGGATTTTCATCCTTCCGATAGGCGCATCCCTTGTATGTCTCTTTCAACAAGCTTCAAGGAACTACTAAACCCCTAGCAGGAAGGGCAGCCGACTAAAAGCCGTAGATAAACTTACCACCGACTGCGTTGCCCGTCTTGTTGAAAAAGGACGCCTGGCGGAACCCGTAGATTACGGCCTCGTCGACCTCGCTCGAGCCGGAGGATGAAACGAGGCGAACGTCGACGAGCTCGACCCGGCTCTTCGATACAGGTCCGACGGCGAACTCGAGGACGACGGGCGAGAGCTTGCGGGAGGTCTTGAAGTCCGCTGCCGACGCGTCGTATCCGGCCGCCTCCAGCATCGTCCAGAACTCGCCGCGCTGCGATAGCGGGGCTTGGGAGACGAGCTTCCACTCCGTTCCTGATTGCTGGTAATAGGAACGGAAGGTTTCCTTGGCCGCGATGTTGCGATAGGTCGCGTCGTCGATCTTGGACGGCAAGGGCATGTAAAGATAGATGGGCACGTAGATATTGCGCCCAACCTGTCCCGACGAGGCTCCGAAAGTAGTGCTGAGCGCATTGCCCATCTCGGAGCCGCGGAAGGTCACGCTGCCCGTTCCGCCGGCCACGCCGGGGCCCGAGCCTGAGCCCGACGAGGTCACTGGCGAGCCGCCGGAAGTGGAGCCCGAGCCGAACTTGCGGGTCTTGGGCGGGGCGGCGGCGGCGGAAGCGGTCGCAGCGGCGGCCTTGAGAGCCGCATCTTCCTGCGCCGCGCGCTCCTCCGCGGCCGCCGTCTCCGCCGCGGAGGCGGCCTGGGTCGCCGCGTCGCTTGCGGTAACGGCCTTGTCGGCGACGGCATTCGAAGCGGCGGCTTTGGACGAGGCGGGCTTGGCGACGGCTTTGGCCGCCGGCTTGGCGGCGGGGGCCTTGGCCGCAACAGTCTTCGCCGCAGGGACTTTGGCCGCCGCGGGGGAAGACGCGGGGCCCGAGGCCGGGGCGGAGGCCGCGCCCGGAGGAGAGCCCTCCGGCCGGTCGGGCGCGCCGGCGAGGCCAAGGGGCACGACGCCGGGCGGGCCCTCGGCGCTGCCCAGGTCGACGATTATGGTTCCCGGCACCGATGCGAGCGTAGAGGGAGCGATCATGCCGATAAACCAGGCTCCCGATACGGCGAGGGCGTAAAGGCAGACCGTAGATGCGGCGGCCAGGAAATTGCGCTTGCGGTCCTGCGCCTTGATCCATGCGTTGGTCATGGCGTCCCCTGGTCCACCCTCGTGCGGAGGCCGACAGCGTCTATCCCCCCTCGCCTGAGCGCGTCGAGGACGGAGATCATGAGTTGGTAGCTCGCGGCGCGATCGCCTTCTACGGTGGCCTTGAGGCCCTCCTGGTCGCCGGAGCCGGCCCGCTGCTTGATCAGGGCGGGCAGGCCCTGGAGGTCGACGCGCGTCTTGTCGACGTAGATCTCGCTCTCGGAAACCGCGATGATCCGGAGCACCGAGCTCTTCACGTTCGCGGCCGTGGTCGAGCTGGGCAGCTCGAGGGCGATGCCGGGCGCGAGCTTGAAGGTGGTGGTCACCATGAAGAAGATGATGATGAGCAGGAGGACGTCGATCAGGGGCACTAGGTTGATGGTGACCGTGGGCTGGAGGCGCCGCCTGGTCATGGCTTGGCCCTTCGCTCCGCGCTAGCCCGCACCGAGGGCACGACCGTCTCGGCGGGGGCGTCGGCGGCCGAGGAAGCGCGCCGCTCGGTGCCGTCCCAGGCGGGCCGGTTCTTGTTGATCATGAGGATGAGGGCGTTGACCTGGCCCTCGAGCCGCAGGAGGTAGTTGTTGGCCTTGGAGACGAGGTAGTTGTAGAAGATAGTGGCGATGACGGCCACGATGATGCCGGACACGGTGTTGATCAGTGCCTCTGACAGGCCTCCCGCCAGGATCGAGGGATCGCTGACGGCGCCGAATTTACCGAGCACGCCCAGGGACTTCATCGTGCCGGTGACCGTGCCGAGGAGGCCGATGAGGGGGGCGATGTTGGAGATGGTCCCGAGCGGCACGATGTTCTTCTCGAGGCGGGGGGCTTCCTGGGCGGCGGCGTCCTCGAGCATCTCCTTCTGGATGGTGCGCGGGTAGTCGCGGTTCTCGATGCCGGTCCGCATTAGGGAAGCGAAGGGCGACAGGTTCTGGTCGCAGATGGCGAGGGCCTCGTCGATATGGCCCTTCTCTATGGCGAGCTTGATGCGGTCGTAGAGCTTGGTCTCGTCGACCGCGATCCTCTTGAAGTAGATGAGCCTCTCGATGATGATTGCAATGACGAAGGCGGATATGGCCACCAGGATCCATAGGATAACGCCGCCCTGCCTCAGGAATTCGAGCATGATGCCTCCGGTTACGCATATCGCATCGCGCGGTCTTGCATCATATAAGGTATCTCGCCGAGGGGAAGGCGACAAGCAGGTTCCGCGGCGGCCGCCCTTGCCCCTTTCGCGCTTTCCGGTCAATATGATGGCTACAGTATACCTCGGAGGTCAGGATCACATGCGCCGTACTATCGCTGCACTCGCAGTCCTCCTCGCGGCAGGCGCCCTGCCCGCGATAGCCCAGGACGGGACCGATCCGCAGGCAGCCGCCCCTGCCGCGGCCGCCCCGGCGGCCCCGCAGCCGGCCTCGGCGGCTCCCGGCGCCGCGAAGCTCGACGCCCTCCTCATCTACAGGCAGGGCCGCGACCTCGAGACAGCCGGCAAGGCCGCAGACGCCCAGGCCAAGTTCGCTCAGGCGGTGGGCGTCTGCGACCAGGAGCTGGCCACGGACTCGCATAGACTCGAGGCCTACGTGGTCAAGTGCTGGAGCCTCTTCCGCCTCAATCGCCACTCCGAGGTCATCTCCACCGGCCAGGCCGGCCTCCGCGTCGCCTTCGACGCGCGTATCTCCGAGGTAATGGGCGAGTCCTACTACTTCCTCGGGCAGATGGACAACAGCCTCAAGTACCTCCAGAAGTACATCGAGGTCGCCGGCGATACCGGGGACCGCGGCCCGACGGCCCTCTTCTTCATGGGCGAGGCCTACCTAAGGCTCAAGAAGTACTCCCATGCCGATATCGCCTACTCGGCGGCCGTCGCCAGGGAACCCGGCATGCCGCGCTGGTGGTTCCGCCTCGGCGTCGCCTGCGAGTCCCAGGGCGATTGGAAGCGAGCCGCCGACGCCTACGCGAAGGCCCTCGCCCTCAGCCCCTCCTTGCAGGAAGCCAAGGACGGCCAGGCGCGGGCCAAGGCCAAGCTGACGCAATAACCATGCCGAAAAGCTATCTACTCAAGGTCGTCTGCCCCGACCAGAGCGGCCTCATAGCCGCGGTCGCGCGATCGATAGCCGAGTCGGGCGGCAACATACTCCACCTAAGCCAATACACCGCGGTGGACATCGGCGCCTTCTTCATGAAGACCCAGTTCGAGACCCAGGAGGGCTTCGACGTCGGGGCCTTCGAGGCCTCCTTCTCCAGCCTCGCGGAAGGCCTCTGCATGGAATGGAAGCTCCTCGACAAGTCGCGCCGCCAACGGGTCGCGATCCTCGTCAGCAAGACCCACCACTGCCTCTACGAGCTCCTCCTCAAGCACCAGGACGGAGAGCTCGACTGCGACATCCCGGTCATCGTCTCGAACCATCCCGACCTCGCCTCGGTCGCCACGCAGTTCCACGTGCCCTTCTACCAGGTCGACCCGGGAAAGGGCAAGGACGCCTACGAGGCCGACCTCGAGGCGATACTGAAGGAATACGGGATCGACCTCGTGGTCCTCGCGCGCTACATGCAGGTCCTCTCCGGCGACTTCGTGTCGCGCTGGGAGCGAAAGATCATCAATATCCACCACGGCTTCCTCCCGGCCTTCCAGGGCGCCAAGCCCTACCACCAGGCCTGGGCCAAGGGCGTCAAGATGATCGGCGCGACGGCCCACTTCGTGAGCGACGTGCTGGACCAGGGGCCGATCATCTCGCAGGACGTGCTCAGGGTCGCCGACACGCGCTCCGTCTCCGAGTTCATCCGCATGGGCAAGGATGTCGAGCGCAAGGTGCTCTACGAGGCCCTGAGGCTCTACCTGGACAATTCGGTCTTCGTCCGCGAGGGCAGGACCTTCATCATCCAATAGCGGCCGGGTCGCGACAGGCGACTCGCGGAGGCAAGGCATGGCAAGGAAGGCAAGGCTTCCCAGGGGAGAGCCCGAGTCGCAGGGCATAAGCTCGAGGGCAATCCTCGGCTTCGCGAGGGCGGCAGACGAGGAGCTCGACAGCCTCCACGGCTTCATGCTCCTGCGGCACGGCATAGTGGTCGCCGAGGGCGCCTGGAAGCCCTTCAGGCTCGACTCGCCCCACATGCTCTTCTCCCTCTCGAAGAGCTTCACATCGACGGCGGTCGGCCTGGCCGTAGCCGAGGGCCGCCTCTCGGTCGACGATACGCTGATTTCCCTCTTCCCCGACAAGGCGCCGGCCCACGCCTCTCCGAACCTCGCCGCGATGAAGGTGCGGCACCTCCTCTCCATGAACACGGGCCACGGCCAGGATACGACCGACCGGATCATGCGGCATCGCGACCCCGTGCGCGCCTTCCTCGAGCTGCCGGTCGAGCACGAGCCGGGCACGCATTTCGTCTACAACTCGGGCGCGAGCTTCGTGCTCTCCGCCCTCGTCCAGCGGCTCGCGGGCAAGCGCCTGTCGAGCTTCCTCGGGCCGCGCCTCTTCGACAGGATCGGCATCGTGGGGGCGCGCTGGGACCGGCATCCCTGCGGCGTGGACTTCGGCGGCTGGGGCCTCAAGGTCGGGCTCGAGGACGTCGCGCGCTTCGGCCAGCTCTACCTGCAGAAGGGCGTCTGGAAGGGCGAGCGCGTCCTGCCGGAAGCCTGGGTCGCGGCGGCGAGCTCGAGGCAGTCCGACAACGCCGATCCCGCCAAGCCCGACCCTGCGTCCGATTGGCAGCAGGGCTACGGCTACCAGTTCTGGCGCTGCGGGCACGGCGCCTATCGGGGCGATGGCGCCTTCGGGCAGTTCTGCGTCGTGATGCCCGAGGAGGACGCGGTCCTCTCGGCGTTCTCCGGGCTGTCGGACATGCAGGCCGTCCTTAATCTCGCCTGGGAGCGCCTACTGCCCGGCATGTCGGGGTCCGCGCTTCCCGCCGACCCCGAGGCCGCGGCCGAGCTGCGCGGCTTCGTCGCCGGCCTGGCCCTCCGCCCGCCCAAGGCCTCCTCGGGCAGCGGCGGCGCCGCGCTCGGGGCGGCGGGTTCGCGCGCGGGCAAGTACCGCTTCGAGGGCAACTGGGCGGGCCTCGACATGCTGGGCTTCGACTTCGGGCCCGAGGCCCTGGAGCTCAGCTATCGCATAACGCGCAAGCAGGCGAAGGGCAACGGCCTCGACGGCCCCCTCGAGCCGCCCAAGGGCTCCGGGAACCGCAAGCTGCGCGTCGGCTACGGCGAGTGGATCGACGGCGTCTCCTGGATGGACGGCAGCGGCCCGAGGAAGGCCGCGTGCGCGGGGGCCTGGACCGGCCCCGACACCTTCGAGATGAAGCTCTTCAACCGCGAGACGCCCTTCGTCCTGACGATCGCCTATACCTTCGACGGCGCCGAGCTCCGCGTCGAGGTTCGGCAGAACGTGAACATGGGGCCGACCGAGTTCCCGGCCATTACGGGCATCGCGCGTTAGGAGGCCGTCCGCCCGCGGCTCATTCCCCCAGGAACACCGTCTCCTCCGGGCGGGCGACGAGCTTGGGGGCCTCGGCCCCGAGGATTGCTTCCAGCTCCTCTGACTTCCGGCCCTTAGCCAGCTCGAGCTCCTCCGACGAGAGGCTCGTGACCAGCTTGGCCTCGCCCGGCCGCGAGCGCGCGAGTCGCACGGCGACTACGGCCCCGCGCTCGAAGCGGCCCTCGACGGCCGTAACGCCGCGGGGCAGGAGGGAACGCCGGTCCCTGATGGCGGCCAAGGCGCCCTCGTCCACCACCACGGCGCCCTGCGCGCGGGAGTTCTTGATCCAACGCTCGCGGTTCTTGAGGCCGTGGGAGGCGTCGAACAGGGTGCCGACGACCTCGCCGGACAGGATCCGCGAGATGACCCGCCTTTCCCGGCCCTCGGCTATCACCACCTTGCAGCCCGCGTCCCGAGCGATGGCCACGGCCTTCAGCTTCGCGGCCATGCCGCCGGTGGAGAACTCCGAGCCCTTGCCGCCCGCGGCGGCGACGATCTCCTGAGTCAGGTCGCGCACGTAGGGGATGGGCCTCGCCTCGGGATTCTCCCGCGGGTCGGCGTCGTACAACGCGTCGACGTCCGATAGGATGAGGAGGAGCTCGGCGTCGACCTTGCTCGCGATGTAGGCCGAGAGCTGGTCATTGTCCCCAAAGGCGTTGCCGATCTCGGCCGTCGAGACCACGTCGTTCTCGTTGAAGACCGGCACGGCCCCCGACTCGAGGAGGGCCTCCACGGTGGCACGCAGGTTTAGGTAGGCCGAGCGGTTATCCCACTCGTCGCGGGTCACGAGGATCTGGGCGGGCGTGAGGCCGAAGACCCCGAAGGCGCGCCGGTACTCGTCCATGAGGGCTATCTGGCCGATGGCCGCGCAGGCCTGGCGCATACGCAGCTCGGTGACGCGGCGCGCCAGGCCGAGCTCGCGCGCCCCCATGCCTATGGCCCCCGAGGTGACGACGATGAGCTGCTTGCCGGCGCGGGCCAAGTCCGAGATCTGCGCGGCCACCCGATGCAGGTACTCGACGTCCACCCCGCCCTCGTCCCGGCCCGCCCTCGCGCCGCAGAGCCGCCCGGGAGCGTCCTTCCGGCGCATGATCGTGTTCGTGCCGATCTTGACCACGATGCGGTTGACCCCGGCGAGGGAGGCCCTCGCCTCCTCGGCCCCCTCCGGCCCCGAGGCGCCGCCCGATGCGGCATCACGCTCCATCGCCCAGGTCCTCGTGCTTGAATTTCCGGGCCCCCGAGGCGTAGTCGGCGACGACCTGCCCGGAGCCCTCGAGCTTCCATTTGTAGGTGCAAAG
>DBTW01000153.1:12885-15430 GCA_002307245.1 Spirochaetaceae bacterium UBA1306
GCCGTAGCGGTAGCCGTCGGCGAAGCGCGTGCTCGCGTTCCAGTACACCGAGGCCGAGTCGACCCGGTCCATGAAGCGCCCGGCCGCCGCGCGGGAGGCCGCGACGATGGCGTCGGTATGCCCGCTGCCGTAGCGGTTGATATGCGCTATGGCCTCGTCGAGGGAATCGACGACCTTCACGGCCATGCGCAGGTCGAGGTACTCGACTGACCAGTCGCCGTCGGCTTTGAGCGAGCGCCCGGGAGCGCCGGCGGGCCCGGGCAGGCCGAGGATGCCCGCGCTCCTGGGGCAGAGGTCCAGGCGGACGCCCGCTCCCTCGAGGGCCGCCGCGACGGCCGCGAGCCCCCGCGGGGCGAAGGCCGAATGCACGAGGAGCACCTCGGCCGCGTTGCAGGCCGCGGGGTATTGCGCCTTGCTGTCGACCGCCAGGGCCGCGGCCATCGCGGGCTCGGCGTCCTCGTGGAGGTAGAGGTGGCAGATGCCGTCGGCGTGGCCGAGGACGGGGATGCGGCTCTCGGCCTTGATGCGCGCGACGAATTCCTTGGAACCGCGGGGCACGATGAGGTCGACGAGCTCGTCGAGGGCGAGGAGCTCGGCCACCTCTTCCCGCGTCTCGAGGGTGGACAGCCAACGCTCCGGCAGGCCGGCCGCGAGGCCCGCGGCGTAGATGATGCCGGCCAAGGCGGAGTTGGTGCGCGCCGCCTCGCGCCCGCCCTTGAGGATGACGGCGTTGCCGCTCTTGGCGGCGAGGGCGGCCATCTGCACGAGGGCGTCGGGCCTCGACTCGAAGACCATGGCCACGAGACCGATAGGGCAGCTCACCTGCCTGAGCGCGAGGCCGTCGTCGAGGAGGCGCGCTGAGAGCACGCGGCCGACCGGGTCGGGCAGGGCGCGCAGGCTCTCTATGCCGTCGACGGCGGACTGCAGCTTGGCCTCGTCGAAGAGCAGTCGCTTCAACAGGGGCGCCGCGAGGCCCGCGGACTCCGCGAGGTCAGCCTCGTTGGCCGCGAATACGGCCGCCGACCCGGCGCGCAGGGCTTCCGCCATGGCCTCGAGGGCCCGGTCCTTGATCGCGCCGCCCAGGCCCAGGGAGGCCTCCGCCGCCAGCTTGCCGAGCTCCGCCTTCTCCCTCGTGGTCATGGAGCTACGGTATCAGGGATGCGGCCCCTTCGGCAACGGCGCCGGGAGCTCAGGCCTTTGATATATTAGGAGAATTCCTGCCGGGAGCCAGGCAGAGCCCGCCCGCGAGCGCGGTCAGGGGCGCCACAAGCACGAGGCCCAGGCTCCCGACGAGGGTGTGCGCGAGCTCGGCCGACACGAAGACCATGTTCAGGGCGTTGATGAGGGGAACGCCCTGGGCGATGAAGGTCATGATGAGGGCGGTATAGCTCGAGGAGTAGGCGAGGAGGAGGGTCGTCGTCATCGTGCCCAGCACCTGACGGCCCACCGTGAAGCCGGAGCGCACAAGCTCCGCGCGGCCTATCCCCGGATTGTTCGCCCGCACTTCGTCCATGGCCGCGGCGATGTCCATCGACAGGTCCATCACCGCCCCGGAGGACGCGAGGAAAACGCCAGCGACGAAAAGCCCCGTCAGGTCGAGGTGGCCGAAGCCGGAGTAGAGGAGGTTCTCCGCGTAGGGCCTCACGGCGCCGTGGATCTTGAGCGCCCCCGTCACGATGTCGGCGAGCAGGGCCGTCGCGAAGACCCCGCCCATGGCGCCGATGAAGGCCGCCGAGGCCCGCCTGGTGAGCCCGCCGATGAGGTAGATGGCCGAGGCCTCCAGGACGGCGACCACGGCGAGCGTGGTCCACACGGGGTCCCAGCCCCAGAGCATGGACGGCATGAGGAATTTGAATATGACGAGGGCCGTGAACACGAAGGAAAGGACCGACTTGACCCCCGTCCAGCCGCCGAAGGCCACGAGGAAGCCGAGGAAGAGCAGGGTCAGGACCGCGAGGATGCCCAGGCGGAAGTGGTCGATCACGTTGACGTAGCCCGCGGACTTGCCGCCGTCCTTGAGGTCGACGACTACGAGGACCCGGTCGCCGGGCGCGAAGAACTTGTCTATCTCGAGCTTGCCCACGAGGTTGTTCGAGCTGCGGTACGCGCCGCCCGCGAAGCGGCCGGTCAGGATCTTGAGCTCGAGCTGCTGCTCGCCCTCCTTGATCGGGCCGAGCTGCTTGACGACCGAATTGTCGACCGCCGTGATGCGCGCGATCGCGGGCGTCGAGCTGCCCGGAGCGTAAGGCGACTTGAAGCCCGAGGGCAGGAGGCATAGCGCGACGCCCATGGCCAGGATCACGGCGACGAAGATCTTCTCGTTGCGGGCGATGCGTTGCGCGATCATGGCGCGTCCCTCCTCATGCGGCATATCGATGCGGGAAAGGCACGGGGGCCGGGCTCGCGCCCAGGCCCCCGCGGAAGGTCGATCGAAAGGAGGGCTATTTCTTGGCGACGGTCTTGATGCCCATCACGGAGGCGAGCGAGCGATAGATGTCCGTGTTGTCGTAGTAGCCCGCAAAGAGCTCCTGCCCGGCGCCCTTGG
>DBTW01000045.1 GCA_002307245.1 Spirochaetaceae bacterium UBA1306
GGAGACGTGGCTTACGTGCATACCCAGAGTAGCCTGGACCATATCCTCCTGTCGCCCGCCGCTCGGGCTCGATACAAGGCGGACAGCTTGAAGATCGTCCGAACGGATTCTTCGGGCGATTCCATGCAGATCAACTCCGACCATTATCCGGTCGTGTTGGATATATATCTGTAGGCGAGCTGCGCGCTCGCTTAAAAACGCCTTCCGTCTGGTGGGCGATGTCTTGAAGGAGGAAAACATGAAGATCCTCAAGGTCCTGGCGCCGCTATTCGTCATAGCGCTCCTGGTCTCCGGCTGCCAGAAATCCACCGACACTCCGAAGTCGGACGCGAAGAGCCTGGTTAGCTTCAAATTCGAGGCCGCGAAGAACCCCGGGCTCGCCCAGGACTATTCGGCGACTTACAATGAATCGACCAATACCTGGGACGTCGGTCCACTTCCGCCCACTACGGTCGTCACATCGCTCATCGCGAGCTTCGAGGTTTCCGCCGGCGCGAGCGTGAAGGTCCGAGGCGTCGCGCAGGCATCGGGCACGACGCCGAACGACTTCACTGGCGACGTCGCCTATGTCGTCACCGCCGAGGACGGAAGCTCCTCGACCTACACGATCTCGGTGGATGTGACCGTCCAGCTGACGAATCGCGATATCTCCTCCATCTCCATCGTTAAGGATACTTATTATTACGCAGGCGTCATCCTCGAGAAAGGAAGCGATATCGGGAATACGATCTCCTTCTATGTCCCGGGCGTAAGCGATTATTCGAGCTCGGTCCTCAGTTTCACCAACTCCGATAAGGCTATCGTCTCGGACGGGTCAGGGAACATATTGACGAGCGGTTGCACCCTCGACCTATCCAGCCAGAAGACCATTTCCGTTACTTCCGAGAGTGGTATATCGAAGCAATATACCCTCACCGCGTATGCCAAGCCCGCCATGGAGATCACCGCTTTCGATCCGGATAACGCGAACGACGGATTCAAGTGGATAGAAGTCACCGTCAACCGGAAGGCCGAGCTCTCCAAGGTTCTTCTCGGCGCTTCGACCTATTCCTACGATAATTCCGTCATCGCGGACATAACCGCACTTTCTTTCTGGTCGAGCGTGGCCGACGGCGATGCCATCCGCGTCTGGAATACTGGCTTTCTTTCCGCCGACGATACGGCGAAGTCCGACAACAGCCCCGCCGTCTGGGACGTCATGAGTTCTCTGTCCTCAAGCAACCTCTTGAATTACAGTTATGGAATCCTGTACCTCTCGTCCAATTCCGAAATATTCAACGCAGTCGGCTATGTTATGAACACGACCAGCAGTACCTACTGGGTTACCAACACGACGGTCCTCTCCGGTCTCGCTGCGGCCGCGAACAAGGGTTACTGGGGCAGCAGCGAGAGGACAGGAGCTTTCACCTTCCCTGCGACGGTCAATCCGAGCAGCACCGTAGGCCTCGTCGCCGGCGCCTACGCTAGCAGGATCTCCGGCTCGACCGGCACTTCCAGCGCCAGCTGGGAAGCCAAGACCGACGGGGCCTATTGTTCGCTTACGGCTGCCGTAAGCGGTAGCGTGAATGCCGGTGCCGCTTCCGATATCACCGTGACCGCGACCCTCACTAGCCAGGGCACGGTAACCGTCGATCCGGCCAAGGCTACGGTCGACCTAAGCGCTATCGGCGGCACCGCTTCCACTGCCCTTACCGAGACCGCGACCGGCAGCGGTATCTGGACAGCCACGTATAATGTCCCCTCCAGCTACGCCGCCGGCAGCTATAGCCTGCCAGTTAGCCTGGGGATCACGGTAAATGGCCTCGGCATCACCAAGACCTATACGCCGAAGCTCACCATTCTACCTGCGAAGTCCGTCTCCGTGACGGCAGTGACGGCGACACCGTCCCTCGTAACGAGGGGAATAGCTACCGATGTTTCCTTCAGCGTCACGACGGGCGCAGCGAATAATGCCACCGTTACCGGCGTAAGCGCCGACCTCTCCGCGATCGGCGGCGGCGCGGCAGTCGCGCTGTCGGGCTCGGGGGGCAGCTGGAGCTTGACCTACAATGTCCCGACGACGGTCGCGGTAGGCAGCTATACGATCACCTTCACCGCGAGCGATTCGAGCGCGGGCGTTTCAGGCACGGGCACTACGAGCCTCGTCGTCTCGAGCGATCCCTTCTTAAGCGTATCGAGCTTCGCCGCTTCGCCGGCGGCAGGTATCGTCGGCTCCGCGACGACCGTCACTCTGACTGCGGTGCTCTCCACCCTTAATGACGCGGCTGCCACGAGCGTTACGGCGGATCTATCGGCTTTCACGGGGCTTTCTGCGGCCGAGGCTTTTACTGGCAGCGCCGATGGATTGACCTGGACCTACTCGCTTAACGTTGGAGCCTCGCAAGCCGCGGGGAACTACCCCATCATGGTCACGGCAACCGATAGTTTGCATACCCTTACGGCCACGAAGACTACTAGCTTCGGACTGAGCGCTCCTCTCGCTTTCGCGAATAGCGATATGGAAGCGCCTATGCATAATACGACACCTGGAGCGAATGGATGGTCGAGTATCGTTACTGCCCTAATTCCAGCTTCATCAGCATATGAATCTGTAATAGGGCCTAAAGGTACGTCATCAGTTGCTCTCCATGTGAGTGGAGCTACTACTGCGAATTCGTTCATTTTCGCTTCGGCAAAACCACTAAATGCCAAGGGCACGTATACAAAGATTTGTTTCTGGGTAAAAGGAAGCATCTCAGCAAATACTTCAATTGCAGTGCAGATTGGCTCTAGTGGGACAGCCGCTGGGCAGCTTTTCTGGATTGGCTCGGTAGGTGCTTCTGATGTGGTGGTGAACGGAGATAATACATTAAAGTATACCTTGTCCGCGAATCCGTTTACCTTCGACACTTCTGGATCATGGAGGAAGATTACACTCAATCTCTCAGGGTATCTGGCTTCTGTTGCGACCACTGCATATTCAACAGTGACTGATAATAATAATTTCTCTGTGAAAATAGGGAAAAACGCCACTGCTGATTTCTACATCGACGACATCCTCTACGAGTAGACTGAAGTAGCGACTCGTAACGAAATGGAGCCGTCGGGATCTTCCCGGCGGCTCTTTTTGTGGATCATATACATGCGCAGTTACCTTGTCTTCTTCTCGAGCCTAGGGCATCATGAATAAGTATGGAGGACAAGCTTGGCTATTGATCGTCAATCCAGCCTCGCCCCCCTCCTCTCCTCCCTGCGTTCCTCCATCCTCGGCGACAACTTCACGCTTCAGGCATTCAGCTGGATGCCCTCTCTAGATCTAGAGTCGGTCTTGAAGGAGCCTGAGTCGCTAAGGGGCGAACTCCTGTCGCTCGCGAGCCGCGAATCCTGGCCTGAGGAAGTCCGTGCGAGCATCGGTGGCGCCTTCTTCGACCGATACCAATCCGGCCTCGTGGCAGCCCACGCTTTCGCGCTCAACCTTTTTCGGATGGACGAGGATAATTGGTTTTCCTTCGAAGCCGCGAGGAAGGCCGCATCCTGGTTTGAAGAGCCGACCAAGCTCGCCGAGCGGCGAGAGCTCATCCTCGCGAAGGGATTGAAGTATCGGTCCTTAATGCCGGGGAGGATAGTTCCGCCCGACCTGCCGCTGATAGCCGACCTAATGGAAGGCAGCCTGCATGCGCTGCTGATAGGGCTCAGGGATTAATTGGCCTTCGTGAACACTGCCAGCTCGCTCGTCCTCCGCCGACGCGATCGGAGGGGGCTGCCCCTTGCCTTAATGCCGAGTTCATGCGCGCCCCAGGTTGCCAATACCTGCGCGGATAAAGGCGCCGATTGACTAAGCGGCGGGATTAAGGGATTTAGGGTGGAGTTCAATTCTCCAGGTCGAGCAGGCCGACCAGCTCGGGATAGTCGATGAAGGGATTGCGGTCGCCCTGGTAGGCTTCCACAGCTTCGTTGCGCGCCGTCTCCTTGGCGCTTACCGGATCGGCTGCGCTCCATTCTTTCAACATGGCGTCGTACCAGGGGAGGAGTTTGGCACCTGCGCCGGCCCAGGCGCAGGCTTCGAAATTGGCGTCGCCGTAATACCGCAGGGCCATGTAGAAGTGCATGCGCGCTATGTCGCCTTTGTAGATGTCCGCTATCTCGAAGACCGTGCCCGAGTAGCCCAGGCCGCCCTCGGCAGGGCCGAGCTTGCTTCCGTTCCGAAAGGTCTTCGTAGCCGTCCCGACTTCGCCGTAGGGGAGATCCCCGCGCTGGTTGTTGACGTACTTGTCCGTGGGCACGATATGGTGGCCGTCGGTATACGCCGCGTCTCCCGAACTGCTGCCGTTGAAGGTGCTCTGCGGCCAGCTGTGCTCGCGGTTGTAGAACTGGCCTTCGCTTCCGCCGCCCGAGCCCTTGTCGCGGTTCGCGTCGAAGTCGAACCAATAGGCGGCCGCGCTCCCGTCCTGGCTCGTGCTCGAGTACATGTCCCAAACCTTGCCTGAAGGCGTGGCGTCGGTGGACTTATACATCGTCCAGAGATTCGCGTAGGCGCCTGCGGATTGGGTTGTCGCGAGGATCTCGTGCAGCTTCGCCTTCAGGGCGGCTCCACTCAAGCCATAGGCCTTCCTATAATAATCGCGGACCGCTTGCGAGAGGCTCGCGTTTTCCCTGAATGCCTTGTCGTCTTCATTGGTCCCCGCGTTCGCGCCGGTATCGGTGCCAGGATTCGTGCCTGGGCTTGTGCCGGTCTCCGTCGTGACGGTGGGGGAGCTCTGCGCCGAGGGATCGCATGATACGAGGGCAAGGCTAAGGCCGAGGACGAGCGCCGCGAGGGGCGCGATGGCATGGTTCACCTTGGCCTTCGGCCGTCCGTGTCCCTCGAGTTGTTTCATCATGGTGCTGCTCCGGGTAGGTGTATTCTACAGAACTCTACCCTCGAACGCCTATCGCGTCGATCCTCTCGCACAGGGTCGGATGCGAATAGTACCAGGCCGAGTAGAGCCTGTCCGGCCAGAGGTTGGAGGCGTTCTCCTTGTTCAGCTTGATCAAGGCGGAGGCGAGGGCTTCCGCGCCGGCAGCCTTCGCCGAAAAGGCGTCGGCTTGGTACTCGTGGGCGCGCGACCAGGCTGCGAAGGCCGGCGTGAGGAAGAAGGTCGCCGGGCCCGCGAGAAGCGAGACGATGAGGAGCAGCGCGTGCTTGGAAACTTCCGCGAAGCCGAAGGCGGCGTAGAGGGCCTGCCATCCCATCAGGAGCTCTAGGATCCAGAATCCGATGAAGGAGAAGGCGATCGAGACGGCGGTCATCTTGAGCACGTGCTTCTTCTTCTCGTGGCCGATCTCGTGGGCGAGCACGGCTAGGATCTCGTCCTCGCTCATCTGGGCGAGCAGGGTGTCGTAGAGCACTATGCGCTTCGAGCCGCCCAGCCCGGTGAAGTAGGCGTTCGAGTGCCTCGATCGCCTGGAGCCATCCATCACGAAGATGCCGCCGACCTTGAACTCGAGGCGCTTCGCCATCGCGTCGATGCGCTCCTTGAGAGTGCCCTCGTCCAGAGGCGTGAACTTGTTGAAGAGTGGCG
>DBTW01000049.1 GCA_002307245.1 Spirochaetaceae bacterium UBA1306
GGAGTGGCGGCTCGCGCCGCGGCCAAGTATGGCGCTTCGATCGAGTTCGATAGGCCCGTATACAAAGGACCCGGCGCGGCCGAGGCCACAGCCTATGGGCTGGCCATTTTACCGGATAAGGCGGAGGGAGCCGGACCTATGTACGTTTGTAGAATCATAAGGAAAGCGTAGGCGAGGATGGGACTGCTATTCCAGGTCCGATTCCTTGCCGCCTAACTTTTGGAAGGCGGCTTCCTTATCCTCCATCAGCTTCCCGAGCTCGGTAATCCTGTTCAGGAGCTCGCGCACGGCCGGAGTCTCGGCCTTGAGGACCGTCTCCCCGCGCTCGGCGAGGGCCGCATAGGCTTCGGCCCCGAGCTTGGTCGTCAGCTTCTCGGCCTGGCTACGAAGCTGTATGAGCTCGACCTTGAGCACACCCATCTCGCCCCAGGTATGGGCTTGGAAACTCGCCTTGGATGCGATATCCCGCGATGCTGCTATGCCCTTATTGACTAAGGCGTGCATTTTGTCTGAAAAAGCCATTCTGGCCTCCTTTCTTGTTAATAAGGTACTTCTGTTAGCTGTGTTTATGGCAAAAAGTCCTTAGTGTTACAAAGATTATTGATCCGGATTGATTTAATTATTGCTGTATCTGTACTTACGGTTCACTCGCTTGCCTTTTTTAATCAAGTGCGTCGTAATTTACCAATGGGATAGCAAATACTAATTTTTCCCCCACAAGCTTTGTAACACTAAACAAAAAGTCCCACCTAATGTATGGGCGCCAGTCTTGATGTCTATTAACTCTAATAGCTTATTTAGCTTAAGTTGTTTTCTTTCAAGCCAAGCCGCAAAGAAAAAGAAAATTTCCGTCCTTGACAGTGATCAGCAGACCCACTATATCCTGTAGATGATTTTGGCCCTATCCCCTAGATATAGTAGGCCGTATATGCAAATTCTATACCAAATAAGGTGAGCGATGCGCTGTCCCCACTGCGGAAGTTTAGACGACAAGGTCATAGATAGCAGAACCCTCGCCAATGGCGAAAGCATTCGCCGTCGCCGCGAATGCTCCTCCTGCGGTCTCCGTTTCACGAGCTATGAGCGCATAGAGGAAAAACCTCTCATGGTCGAGAAGCACGACGGCCGGCGCGAGCCCTTCGAGCGGGCGAAGCTCGAGCGCGGGATAGTCCGCGCCCTCGAGAAGCGGCCGGTCGCCCAGCTCAGCATCGAGAACCTCGTCAACGAGATCGAGGACCAGGCCGCGCAGAAGGGCAAGGCCGCGAACGAGATCCCCAGCGCCGAGCTCGGGGAGATGGTCTTGCGGCGCCTCTACGACCTGGACAAGGTAGCCTATGTGCGCTTCGCCTCCGTTTACCGGAAATTCGAGACCATGGACCAGTTCTTGAAGGAGATCGAACGCTTGGAAGAGCGCGGAGTCGAGGGAGGACAATGATGGCCGGACAGCAGACTTTCCCCGAATGGAGGGCCATCCTCGGGAGCGCCGAGCGCGAGGCCCAGCCGACCCGGCATGTCGTCAAGCGCTCGGGCGAGGTCCAGCGCTACGACCGGTCCAAGATCGAGGCCGCCGTCGCCCGGGCCTTCGAGGCTGTGGGCGAGCTCAGCCCCGGCGACGCCATCGAGCCCGCGCGCCTCAAGAAGGTCGTCGACCTCGTCGAGCAGAGGCTCCGCGCCCTCATGGCCGGGCGGCACCCGAATTCCATCCCGGCGATCGAGGAGATCCAGGACCTGGTCGAGACCGCCCTCGTCGAGGCGACGGAGGCCAAGGCGGCCAAGGCCTACATCATCTACCGCGCCAAGCACGAGGCGATGCGCGACGCCGCCCGCCTCATGCTCGACATCAATACGACGATGGATGGCTACCTCTCGCAGGCCGACTGGCGCGTCAAGGAGAACGCCAACGTCAACTATTCGCTCGGCGGCCTCATCCTCCACAATTCCGGCACCATCACCGCCAACTACTGGCTCAAGAACATCTATCCCGAGGAGGTGGCCGCGGCGCATCGCGAGGCCGACTTCCACATCCACGACCTCTCCATGTTCTCCGGCTACTGCGCGGGCTGGTCGCTGCGCCAGCTCATCGCCGAGGGCCTGGGCGGCATCCCCGACAAGATCAGCTCCAAGCCGGCATCCCACCTCTCTACCCTCGTCCAGCAGATGGTCAACTTCCTCGGCGTCCTGCAGAACGAGTGGGCCGGCGCCCAGGCCCTGTCCTCCTTCGACACCTACCTCGCCCCCTTCGTGCGCAAGGACTCGCTCGGCGAGGCCGAGGTGCGCCAGTGCATGCAGAGCTTCCTCTTCGGCGTGAACACGCCGAGCCGCTGGGGCAGCCAGGCGCCCTTCACCAACGTCACCCTCGACTGGACCTGCCCCCCGGACCTGCGCGACAAGGAGGCCGTGGTCGGCGGCAAGGGCGCGGGCTTCAGCTACGGCGACTGCCAGGCCGAGATGGACCTCGTGAACAAGGTCTTCATCGACCTCATGCTCGAGGGCGACGCGATGGGCCGCGGCTTCCAGTACCCCATCCCCACCTACAACGTCACGAAGGACTTCGACTGGGACTCGCCCAACGCGCGGCTCCTCTTCGAGATGACGGCCAAGTACGGCACGCCCTACTTCCAGAACTTCGTGAGCTCCGACCTCGACCCGGGCGACGTCCGCTCCATGTGCTGCCGCCTCCAGCTGGACAAGCGCGAGCTTCGCAAGCGTGGCGGCGGGCTCTTCGGCTCCGACGAGCTCACGGGCTCGGTCGGCGTGGTGACGATCAACCTGCCGCGCATCGGTTTCCTCGCCAAGGGCCGGGGCGACTTCTATTCCCGCCTCGACGGCCTCATGGACCTCGCTGCCCGCTCGCTCGAGATCAAGCGCAAGGTCGTGTCCCGGCTCCTCGAGGGCGGGCTCTTCCCCTATACGAGGCGCTACCTCGGCAGCTTCGACAACCACTTCAATACGATAGGCCTGGTGGGCATGCACGAGTGCTGCCAGAATTTCCTCGGCTCCGGCATCGAGACCGAGGAGGGGCGCGCCTTCGCCCTCGAGGTGCTCGCCCACATGCGGCAGAGGCTGCAGGACTACCAGGTCGCCACGGGCCAGCTCTTCAACCTCGAGGCCACGCCGGCAGAGTCGACGAGCTACCGCCTCGCGAAGCACGACAAGGAGAAGTGGCCCCAGATCATAGCCTCGGGAGGGGCCGAGCCCTTCTACACCAATTCCTCCCAGCTGCCCGTCGGCCACACCGCGGACATCTTCGACGCTCTCGACCACCAGGAGGAGCTCCAGGCCTCGTACACGGGCGGCACGGTCTTCCACGTCTTCCTCGGGGAGGCGCCCGAGGACTGGCGCGCGGCCCGCGACCTCGTGAAGGTCATAGCCTCCAACTACCGCGTACCGTATTACACGATATCCCCGACCTTCTCCATCTGCCCCGTCCATGGCTACCTTTCGGGCGAGCACTTCAACTGCCCGAAGTGCAAGGCGGAAAAGGAAGAGAAGCTCAGGCTCGAGATCGACAAGCTCGAGTCCGAGCTTGCGTCAGTTGACTAAGGTCGTATCTAAACGTTCCATCGCGGCGTGATTTAGGATATTCAGGAAATTAAGGTAGAGCCGTTTCGCGCATCGCGCGAAACGGCAGAGCCAAAGCGGCGTTGGCCGCTTTGGCTGGGGAGGGGAACATATGACGGATCGAAAAAGTATCGAAGCGCGCATCGTCGAGCTTAAGGGGCAGCTCAACGCCGCGGAGGGGACGCCCACCGAAGTGTATAGCCGCATAGTCGGCTACTACCGCTCGGTGCGCAATTGGAACGCGGGCAAGCGCGAGGAGTACGGCCAGCGCCTCGCCTTCGCCATGCCCAGCGAGGCCTCCGTCTCCGCGAAGTCCGCCGCGGCGGCACCCGCGGGCGAGGCCGCGTCAGCTCCGAAGACTGCGAGCCTGCGCGACGGAGTCCTCGTGTTCACCCGAGAGGCCTGCCCGAACTGCCCGCCCGTGGCGAACTACGTGATCTCCTCGGGGATGAAGGCCGTCTTCGTCGATACCGACAGCGAGGAAGGCCTCGCCATCGCGCGCGAGCGCGGAGTCCTGGCCACGCCGACAGTCCTCGGCTTTGACGCCGAGGGCCGCGAGTCCTTCCGCGCCTTCGACCTCGCGAGCCTGCGGAGCCGCTTCGCCCCGGGCCCGAGGGCGAGGGTCGCGCAAGGCGCGCTGTAGCGCGCGGAACATGCAGGGCCGCGTCGCCTTCGTCAAGACGAGCCTCATCGATTTCCCCGGCAGGATAGCCTCGGTGCTCTTCCTGCCGGGTTGCGACTTCCGCTGCCCATATTGCCATAACGCGGCCTTGGTCGATCCCGGCGCCGGTCGGGACCAGGGCGACGAGCTCTCGCCGCTCGGGGAATTCCTCGCCTTCCTCGATCGGCGCAAGGCCATGATCTCCGGAGTCGTCATCTCGGGCGGCGAGCCTCTGCTCCACGGAGAGACGCCCCGCATCGCGCGGGCGATCCGGGAGCGCGGCCTCGCGGTCAAGCTGGACACGAACGGCTCCTTCCCGGAGCGCATCGACGAGGTCGCGGCCGACTACGTGGCCCTCGACTTCAAGACCTCGCCCGCCGCCTACGCCCGCGTGGCCCCGGGGCTCCCGGGCGCGGGGGAGCTCGTCCTCGAGTCCCTCGGGCGCATCAGGTCCTCGGGCAAGCCCTTCGAAGTCCGCATAACCTGTGCCCCGGGCATCGTCGGGACGGCCGAGCTCGAGGAGATAGCCCTTGCGATCGAGGAAGGGGACGAGGTCATCCTCCAGGGCTTTAGGCCGGGCGGCTGCCTCGACCCGGCCTTTGACTCCGTGGAGCCCTATCCTCGCGGGGAGATGGAGCGGCTGCTCGCAATCGTCCGGCGCCGGGCCCCGAAGGCGCGGATACGCGGAGGCTGAGGCGGCTTGCCGCGAGCGAGGGCGAGCGGCTACCATCTCCCCATGGCCGAATCAGGCGACCCCCTCTCCTCTTTCCATCCTCTCGTGGCCGAGTGGTTCCGCGGCCGCTACGGCGAGCCTACGGCCGTCCAGGCCGCGGCTTGGCCGGCGATAGGCTCGGGCGAGCATGTCCTCGCCCTGGCGCCCACGGGCTCGGGCAAGACCCTGACCGCCTTCCTCGGCGCCATCTCTCGCATAGCCTCGGGCGAGCTGCCCTCCGAAGGGCTCTCCGTCCTCTACGTCTCCCCCCTCAAGGCCCTCGGCGAGGACGTCCGGCGAAACCTCGATGCTCCGCTCTCGGAGCTGGCCGCGCTGTTCCGCGAGCGCGGTGAGGCCTGGCCCGACATCCGCGCCGCGACCCGCTCCGGCGACACGAGCCAGGCCGAGCGGCGGCGGATGCTGAAAAGGCCGCCCTCGATCCTCGCGACCACGCCCGAGAGCCTCGCCCTCATGCTCGACTCGCCCGCCTCGAGGGTCATGCTCGAGGGCGTCAGACTCCTCGTGCTCGACGAGATCCACGTGCTCGCCGGCGACAAGCGCGGCGCCATGCTCGCCTGCTCGGTGGGCCGCCTGGCCCTCCTGGCCGGGGAGTTCCAGCGCGTCGCCCTGTCGGCGACGGCGAGGCCCGTCTCGGCGATGGCCGAATTCGTGGGCGGCCGCAGGCTGCTGCGAGGCGCAGGGGGGAAGGCGAGCTACGAGCGGCGTCCCGTGACGGTGGTCGCGCCGGCCTCGGAGAAGCGCATCGAGCTCTCCGTGCTCTGGCCCCAGGCCGGGATCGGCGCCGGCGCGATCGAGGGGAAACGCAGCGCCACGGTCTCCGCGCCGCGCTACTCCGCCGTCATCCCCGAGATAGTCGCCAAGATGTCCGAGGGCAAGGGGCTCCTCGTCTTCACGGACTCCCGCAGGCGGGCGGAGCGCATGGCCTTCCTGATCAACGAGACGAAGGGGGAGGGCTCCGCCTGGGCGCATCACGGCTCCCTGTCCAAGGAGGCGCGCCGCGTCGTGGAGGAGCGCTTCAAGGCGGGGGAGCTCGGATGCGTCGTGGCGACCGCCTCTCTCGAGCTCGGGATAGACATCGGCAACGTGGAGGAGGTCGTCCTCGCCGGCACGCCCGGCACGGTCGCCTCGGCCCTGCAGCGGATCGGCCGCTCGGGGCACGGCGTCGGCGAGCTGTCGAGGGGCAGCCTCTACCCCTTCCACGGCATGGACCTGGTGCTCGCGGCGGCGGCCTCCCGGGGCGTCTCCGAGCGCGCGGTGGAGGAGACCCGGCCCCTGTCCTGCCCCCTCGACGTCCTGGCCCAGCTGCTCCTCGAGCTCGCGGCGGAAGGTCCGCGAATAGCCGACGCGTTATACGATATAGTCCTCTCCTTCCCCCCCTTCGAGCGCCTGCCCCGGGAGCTCTTCGACTCGACCCTGGACATGCTCGCGGGCAAGTACGAGGGGACGCGGATCAGGGAGCTCGCGCCGAGGCTGGCCATCGACGCCGCCAGCGGAGCGGTCGTGGCCGGCAAGGGGGCGAGGGGCCTCATCTACTCCTCGGGCGGGACCATCCCGGACCGGGGTCTGTACAGCATGCGCGTGGCCGGCACGAAGTCGAAGATCGGGGAGCTCGACGAGGAGTTCGTCTGGGAGCGCAGGGTCGGCGAGGTTTTCACCCTGGGGGCCCAGGCCTGGAGGATCTCCGAGATCACGAGCGAGGCCGTGCTCGTGGTCCCCGCGGCGCCGGACCCGGACATCGTCCCCTTCTGGAAGGGCGAGTCGCGCTATCGGAGCCCCGAGCTCTCGGACCGCGCCCTGGGACTCCTCGACGAGTTGGGCGATCTCGACGAGGAGGGGGGCGCGGCCCTCCTCGCCGGCCGCTACGGCTTCTCGGGCGACGCCGCCTGCGCCTGCGCCCGCTTTGTCGCCTCGCAGGCAGCAGCCGGCGGCGGCCTCAAGTCCCTGCCGGGCCGACGCCGCGTCGTCCTCGAGGACCACGTGGAGGCGGGCGCCGCCCGGGATTCGCGCAGGCTCGTCCTCCACACCCTGCGAGGCCTCGCGGTCAACGAGCCCCTCGCCCTCGCCCTCTCGGCCGCCCTCGAGGAGGAGTGCGGCCTGCCGACGCGCAAGATCGCCGACGACGACCTTATCCTCCTCTCCGTGCCCTGCGTCGAGGGCCTCGACCCAGCCGCCGCCCTCAATCGCGCCCTGCGGTCCTTGGCATCGGGCGGGAGGCTCGAGGCCCTCGTCCGCTCCTCCCTCGAGTCCTCCGGAGTCTTCGGCGCCCAGTTCCGGGAAAACGCGGGCCGCGCCCTCCTCCTGCCGAGGGGCATGCCGGGCAAGCGCACGCCCCTATGGATGACCCGCCTGCGGGCGAAGAAGCTTTTCGAGGCCGTCCGCGGCAGCGAGGACTTCCCCATTGTGGTCGAGACCTGGAGGTCCTGCCTCTCGGATCTCTTCGACCTGGAGGGTGCCCGCGCCCTCGTCGAGGGCATATCGGGCGGGGAGATCGAGCTCTCGGCCTTCGCGAGCCGCGCCCCCTCTCCCTTCGCGCGCGAGGCGCTCTGGAAGGAGATCGGCGACAACATGTACCGGACCGACGAGCTCGGCGGCCGCGCCTCCTCCTCGGTCTCGGACCAGGTGATCGGCGAGGCCCTGCGCTCCGCTCGCTTCCGCCCGCGCATCGGGGCGGAGCTCCTGCGCGCCTTCGACGATCGGCTGAAGCGCCTCGTCCCCGGCTGGGCGCCCGAGGATCCCTTCGCCCTCGCCGAGTGGGCCAGGGAGCGCGTCCTCATCCCCGCTTCCGAGCTGCCGCGCATCCTCGAGTCGGCGGGACCGGTCCTCGCGGAGGCCATCTCGGCCGACCCGAGCTGCGGGGGCAGGCTCGTTCGCCTAACGCTGAGCGGCGCCTCGGAGGTGGTCCTGGTCCACGTCGAGCGCGTGCCCGAGCTCGAGGCCGATCCCCTCGCCCATCTGGCGGAGTGGATGAGGCGGGAGACGGCCGTTGGCCCGGCCAGGATCGCGTCCCTCTTCGGCCTCGGCGGCGAGGCCCTCGGCGAGGCCCTCGCCGAGCTGGTCGAGGGCGGGGTCCTGGTCGGCGACTTCGAGCTCGAGGACGCTTCCTCCGCGCCGGGCTTGCCTTCCTTCATCGACTCCCAGAACCTCGAGATCCTGCTCAGGCGGGCGAGATCGGCCGCCCGCCCGACGGTGGCGGCCAGGCCGCCCGAGGACCTCGCGCGGCTCGTCCTCGCGCTGCAGGGCCTGGGCCCAGCCGCGTCGGAGTCGCCGTCGGTAGCCTCCCCGGGCGCCGCGATCGAGCGGGCCCTGCGCGCCCTCTCCGGCGCGTCGGCACCCGCGGCGCTCTGGGAGACCGAGCTCCTGCCCGCGCGCGTCCCCCGCTACCGCCGCGCCGAGCTCGACGCCGCGATGGCAAGCTCGCCCTGGCAATGGTTCGGCGCGGGCAAGGGCCTCGTCTCGCTCGCCCTCGCCTCCGATCTCGAGCTCTTCCTCGGCTGCGGGGGCCGGCGGTCCGCCTCGGAGCTCCTACCCGAGGGCGGGGCGAGCCTCGACTTCTGGTCGATCAGGGAGCGCTCCGGTCTCTCCTCGGGCGCGGCCGCGCGGCGGCTCTGGGCCGAGGCCTGGAAGGGCCTCGTCGCCTCGGATTCCTTCCGCGACCTCCGCGAGGGCATAGCCAACGGCTTCGGGGAGGATCTTCCCGAGGCTCCAGACCGGCCCGCCGCCGAGGCCGAGGGGGGCGCCAAGATCGCCTACGGCGCTCCGCGGAGGGTCCCGAGGGCCTTGCGCGAGCGCTGGCGCGGCGGGGCGCCGATGGGCGGTCGCTGGTACAGGCTCGACCTCGAGGAGACCGAGGACGGGCCGGAGCCCGACGCCCTGGACGAGCTCGGCCTCGACGCGGCGCGCGTCAGGGCCCTCGCCGGGCGCTTCGGCTTGCTCTGCCGATCCATGCTCGAGCGCGAAGCCCCGGGCCTGCGCTGGGCCGAGCTCTTCCCGGCAATGCGCCGCCTCGAGCTCTCGGGCGAGCTTCTCTCCGGGCGCTTCTTCGAGGGGATCGAGGGACCGCAGTTCCTCGACGCCGAGGCCCTCCCGGCCTTTCTCGCCCTCGATCGGCCGGACGAGCCCCGCCCGGCCTGGGTCAACGCCCTGGACCCCGCGGCCGCGGGCCTCTACGCGCCCTCGGCGCGGCCCGATAGTCTGCCGAGCCGCGCGGCGACGAGTAGGATCTGCGTCTCCTCGGGCAGGGTAATCGCCGTTTCGACGCGCTCCTACCGCGAGCTCTCGGTCTCCATCGAGGTTTCCGACCCGAGGCTGCCGGCCGTCTTGAGCCTCTTCGGCGCCGCCCGCGGCCGGGATGCGGCCCCCGAGCGGCGGATCGCGCTGGATAGCCTGAACGGCGAGGACGCGGCGGGGTCTCGCTACCGGGATGCGCTCCTCGAGGCAGGCTTCGAGGTCGACAGGAGACGCGTGGTCCTCTGGTGAATCAGGCAGCGTTCGAGGCTTGATAGGCCCCGGTCTTGGCATTAGTCTTGAGTCGGGGGTATTTTAAGAATGTTCGTCCCTGCTCTCGGCCTTCCTCGAGTGGAAGTCCAGCCTGGCAATCGTTACGCCACCAAGGCCCCGGCCGACATCAAGACCCTCTTGGGTTCCTGCGTCGCCGCCTGCCTCTACGATCCCATCGCCAAGGTGGCCGGCTTAAACCATTTCCTCCTCGCGGCGCCGCGCTATTCGCGCAGCATGCCCTTCACCGCCACCGACGCCGGCCGCTACGGAATCCACGCGATGGAGCTCCTCATCACCGACATGCAGAAGCTCGGCGCGCAGCGCAAGAACCTCCGCGCCAAGATCTTCGGCGGGGCCTCCGTCCTCGGCTTCGGCGGGCCCGACCGCTTCAACTGCGTCAGCGAAGTCAACCAGCGCTTCATCCGCGACTACCTCGCGACCGAGAACATACCCATCATGTCGGAGGACCTGGGCGGCAGCCTGGGGCGAGTCATACATTTCCAGTCGGACAGTTTCAAGGTCCTGCGGCGCTTCATCCAGAAGAGCCAGACCGAGGTGATCGAAAAAGGCGAGCTGAGCTATTGGAAGACCGCTGTAGAGACCAAGAAGCCGGGAGAGGGGGAGGCGATACTCTTTTAATCCGAGCCCGGGGCATCGCCCTCCCGCGCCTCGCCAGCTCCCCCCCAAAAAAAGAAGGCCGCCCGGAAGTCCCGGGCGGCCTTTTCGCGAGCGAGCCCCGAGGCCCTACTCCTCTTCCTCCACGTGCACCCTGAAGGCCGCGGCGGCCTTGACGACGTCGTCGGCGATCTTGCCCGTGATGGGCGAGTAATGGTCGAAGTCCACCTCGAAGGAGCCCGTGCCGCTCGTCATGGACCGTAGATCGATCGCGTAACGCAGCAGCTCCGCCTGCGGTGCTTGCGCGTCGATCTCGACGATGCCGCCGCCCAAGGGGTTTTGGCCCGAGATCCGGCCGCGGCGGCCGGAAAGGTCGGACATTACGTCCCCGAGATTCTTCTCCTCGACGAAGACCTTGAGGTTCATGATCGGCTCGAGCAGCACCGGGGCCGCGTTCTTGGTCGCCTCCCGGAAGGCGCCGCGGGAGGCGATCTTGAAGGCCATCTCCGAGGAGTCGACCGGATGCTCCTTCCCGTCGGTGATGGAGGTCTTGACGTCGACGACCGGGTAGCCCGCGACGACGCCCATCTCCATGGCCTGCCTGATGCCCTTCTCTATGCCGGGGATGAAGCCCTTGGAGACCGACTGGCCGAAGAGCTTGTTGTCGAACTTGTATCCCGCGCCGCGCTCGACGGGCTCGACGTCGAAGACGACCTTCGCGTACTGGCCATGGCCGCCCGTCTGCTTCTTATGGGTGTACTCGGCGCTGGCCTTCTTGGTGATCGTCTCGCGGTAGGCCACGCGGGGCACGCGGGTCTCGGCCTGGATCTTGGTGGCCGCCTTGATGCGCTCGAGGATCATGTTGATCTGGAGCTCGCCCGTGCCGGCGATGACGGTCTCCTTCGTTTCGATGTTGAAGGTCACCTGGAAGGTGAGGTCCTCCTCAGCGGCCTTGACGAGGTTCTCGTTGAGCTTGTCTTCCTCCTTCTTGTTGACCGCTGCGATCGCGAGGGTATGGACCGGCGTGGGGAGGCGGAGCTTGTGGAAGAAAAAGGGCTTGTCGAAGGCCGAGATCGTGTCGTTGGTCTTGAGGTCCATCGCCTTCGCGAGGACTCCGATGTCGCCCGCGACGAGCTCCTTCACCTCCTCGAGCTTCTTGCCCTGGAGGGTGTAGACCTTGCCGAGCTTCTCCTTGCGGCCGTCGCGCACGTTGATGAGCTCGAGGTCCGGGGCGAGCTTGCCCGTGAAGACTTTGACGTAGGAGAGGCGGCCCGAGAACTGGTCGATCTGGGTCTTGATGACGAGGGCGGCGGCGGGCTTGGAGGGATCGACCGTCACCGAGGAGAGCTGCCCCTCGTGCTCGAACACCGGCTCGGGCGCGAGGAACGCCGGGTTGGGGGCGATGGAGGCGATGAAGTCGAGGAGGGCCGCCGTGCCGGAGTTGCGCAGGGCCGATCCCGCGAAGGCCGGGAATACCCGCCCGGCGGCGAAGGCTTCTTTCAGGCCCTTCAGCGTCTCCTCCTGGCTGAGCTCGCCCTCGCCCAAGTACTTCTCCATGAGGCCGTCGTCGCCCTCGGCTGCCGCCTCGAAGAGCTTCGACCTGCACTCGGCCACGGCGGCGGCCATGTCGGCGGGCACCGGGCCGGGGGCCTCCCTCTGGTCGTGCGAGGCTGGCGCTGAGTAGGCGACGTTGTTCAGCACGTCGATGACTCCCCTGAAACTCGCGGCCTCGCCCATCGGGATCGTGATGGCCACGGGATTGACCTTGAATTTCCCCTTGACGTCGGCTAACGCGCCATCGAAGGACGCGCGCTCCTCGTCGAGCTTCGAGACGAACACGAGTCTGGGCTTCTTGCGGCCGTCGAGATTGCGCCAGAGCTTGATAGTCTCTATCTGCACCCCGGCCTTCGCGTCGACGAGGACGAGGGCCGCCTCGCAGGCGCGAAAGGCGAGGATGACGTCGCCCACGAAATCGGAGGATCCGGGAGTGTCCAGGAAATTGATCTTGAGATCTTTATACGCAACATGGCTCAAGGAGGCATGGATCGAGATCTTGCGCGCGATTTCCTCGTCCCCGTAATCGCTGACCGTCCTGCCCGATTCGATCGTCTCCGGCTTGGCAATGGCCCCGCCCTGAAATAGGAGATGCTCGAGCAGCGTGGTCTTGCCTGTACCGCCGTGGCCCGCTATGGCCACGTTCCGAATTAGGTCGGTCGAATTCGCCATAAACACTCCTTCTGTAGCGCTCTGGTTGCGTTTCCTTAAGGAAGGTAAACGGAGTTATTATAATCGGCCCCTACTAGGTGTCAACCGAAAGCTTCGGTGATCTTGACAAAGACTCGGCGATCAGATTACGTTGAAAGGAATTAACGGGACGTAGCCTAGGGGCTAAGGCGTCAGCTTTGGGAGCTGAAGATCGTGGGTTCAAATCCCACCGTCCCGAAGCTGCGGATTTGCTTCGGGACGAGTTCCGAAGCTGTAGTTCGCCGAGGGCTGGCATGTTTTTCCAGGTGACCACGCCGAGCGCCTGATGCGATCCTGCGCGGCGAAGCGGGACGCTGAGCGGTGAAGGGCGAATCCCACCGTCCGGCTGCTCGGGCGACGGGAGGGATTCGTCCTGCGGTCGACCGAAGCCGAGAGCTCTCTTTTTACCAAAATATAGATAGCACAAAGATGCCGGCTCGCGCATTATGCGATTTAGTGATATGCGCAATTCGGAGTCTCGCATAGCGAACTTCCGAATTGCCAGGCGAAAGGAAGGCCCTTATTTATGAAGGGCCTTCCTTTCGCCAGGGATCATAGCTCAACAGGATAGAGCAGCTGCCTTCTAAGCAGCAGGTCGGGGGTTCGAGCCCCTCTGGTCCCGCTAAAA
>DBTW01000218.1 GCA_002307245.1 Spirochaetaceae bacterium UBA1306
GCGACCGGCGTGGCGCTCACCTGAGCGCTGGCGCCTGCATTGCCAGTCTTGTCCACTGACACGAGGTCGAAAGTATAGCTGCTACCGTTGGTGAGGCCCGTGAAAGTATAGGTATCCGTGCCCTTGTCGACCGAGACGGCGGTCGCGAGACCTTGGTAGCTAATGCTCACGCTCGCGAAATCGGCATCCGTGGGCTCGGTCCAGCTTAAAACCACCTGTCCGTCGCCGGCGACGGCGCTCAGCCCGGTGACCTCGGCCGGGGGCGTCGTGTCCGTGTCATCCGATTTGCTGGAAGGATTGGAACAGGCGACGGCGGCCATCAGGGCCAGGGCCGTCAAAACAAAGCTGACATTGCGCATCAATTTCATGATGGCTCCTTGCATTCGATCATCAAGAAGGCCGATACATGGCCTTCCCTTATCCGGGGGATCCCCGCCCCGAGAGGCGGGGGTCCCGATTAAACCCTACAGTCCGAAATCGCTCGCGAGAGCGCTCGTGTCCCAGTTGCTAGTTACGTCGGCGTAGGACAGAGTCCCGTCCGCGGCATAGTTGACGACGCGGTTCAGGATCAGGGCGCGCGTGCTGAATTCGTTGGTATACGTCGTCGAATCCAAAGTCGCGGTGTTAGCCCGGGGCGTATCGCTGACGGCGGTCAGGCCGGTGACATTGTACTTCTTCCAACCGATGTAGCTTCCGTCTCCCCAATAGAGATAGGAATCGGAGCTCCAGAGCCCGGAGCCGAGCGTACCGCTGCTAGTCTTGGCCGCATCCGCCTTCATGACGACGTTTACGAGCGCGACCTGGTCGTAGAAAGCACCCGTCCCCGCGTCGCGGGCGAACAGGGTGGAGATACCGTCGTCCACGGTTACGGTGGAGTTCAAGAGGACATAGCCCTTGCCGACCGTGCTCGCGGTACCGGCAGTGATCGTCGCGCCCGTGCGCGCCACGAACAGCACCGCAGTGGCGCTGCTATACCCATCGTTGTAGCAATAGAGGTCGGAGTTCTCGATCAGGCAGGCGTCGGCCGTGCCCCAGATGAAGTCCGTATTGCCCTGGATGTAGCAATTGCTAAACCAGTTGCGGCCGGAGGTTTGGAGCGTGTCCTGGCAGCTCTTGAAGGAGCAGTTGTTGGCGGCCATCGTGAAGCCCGCGCCGCTCGCGAAGTAGATCGTCTCGGCCTGGCTGGCCACGTTGGTGGTGCGAGGCCAGGTGTTGACGAGGGTGAGGTTCTTCAGCACGAGATTGCGGCCCTTGAAGTACACGACCGGTCGCGGCGAGGTGCCGGAGTTCAGGCCATCGTAGTTGCTCCAAGTAATCGTGCAAGTGGCGCCCCTCGTATTCCCGGCGGGTCCGGCGATGGTGATCGTCTTGGTCGCGTCGGTGGTCGCTGGCGCGTAGCGAACGACTTCATGATAGGTTCCGGCCGCCACGTTGATCGTGATGTTGGTGTCGGTCAGGGTCGACGCCGCGATAGCGTCGAGGGCGGCCTGGAGGGTCCGGAAGTTGGCAGTGCCGGACTGCGATCCATCGACCGTGACGGCGGTGCTCGTGACGAGGGTCGGCGCCGCCGTGCGGGTGGTGAACTGCCAGGT
Organism: Spirochaetaceae bacterium UBA1306; assembly: GCA_002307245.1. Taxonomy (GTDB): domain Bacteria; phylum Spirochaetota; class Spirochaetia; order Treponematales; family Rectinemataceae; genus UBA1306. The sequence goes on from DBTW01000218.1 coordinate 1,593, forward strand.
GGCCACGGTCCCCAGGTTGGAGAAGCCGTTGAAAGCCATGGTATTCAACGTCGCCGTAATGGAGGTCGTCGGGATGGCGACGAAGTATTTGGTATTCACGGCGAGCTTGCCGAGGTGAGGCGTGAAGTAGGCCGTATTGCCGCTCACCCGAGCCAGCTGATTCGCGACCTGGAGAGTCGTCCCGGCGACCGTCTGAGTCTCTCCCGCGAACTTGATCGTGTCCACCAAGGTGGCCGTCGTCCCGGACAGGCTGTAGATGCAGACGTATCCGCCAGCGTTCAAGGTCGGGGCGTTGTCAAAGGTAATGGACAGCTCCCCATCCGTATAGGCGCCAGTGGCGGCGACGGCCGGATAGACCGTGCCCGCGCTCAAGGTCCCATAGCTGTCGCTCGAGGCCCAGGAGGTGATCGTAACGGCGATCGTCTTGGTCTTCGTCGAGTCGGTGGCATTAGTCACCGTTATAGTGGTGGAGCCGACGCTGACGGGTAGTATCGTAATGGTGGAGTTGCCGGCGTTTTCGGTGACCGACGCGGAGCAGACGCCCGAGTCGTAGCCGGAGAGGCTGACATTGGCCTTCGCCCCGCCGTCCGCGACCGCGGTGGCCGTAACGGTCGTGCCAGCGGTGTTCACGATGTCTATCGTTGCCGTGGACGCGCTGACGCTGAGCGACGGAGTGATGTGCTCGGTCAAGGTGCCGATACTGGAATCGTAGACTACGATGCCGCCGGCATCCTTGATGACAATGTTCTTGATGGTCGCGTCTACGTTGCCGAAGGTGATGCCGGGATAGACGCTACCGGTACAGCCGTAGCAGTAGGAGACGTTGTTGCTCTGCTCGGCGTTAGCGGTCGAGCCAGCGAGGTTGGTGGCGTAGTAGAACACGCTGCCGACCCGGCGGAAGGTAATGGTATAGTCCGCGGACTTCGCCCAGGCGATAGTGCTGCCGCCTGCGCTCACGGCTCCGGCCGCGGATGTGTAGGCCCAGTAAGCGCCGGCATTGGTCTGCGCAATGTTGAGAGCGTAGAAGTCGGTGGGCTCGAAGCCCGAGAACATTCCGACGCCGATGCCCGATGCCGTGCTGGCCTTATTGAAGTTGGCGGCGTTGATCGTGGCGGTGACGCTGAAATCGCCGTCCATCTTGGCGGGCAACACGAGGAACTCGGCGTTGTTATTGGCGTAATTCCAGAGGGAAGCGCCCTTGTAAACGTTGCCCGAGCCGCTGTAGTAGTGATGGACGGAGACCGTGCCGCTCGCCATGCTTGCGTAGGGCGCGGCCGCGATCAAGCTGCCGCTCGCCGCAGAGGCGGTGTAGGTCGTCGTGGTACCGTTGGAGCCGAGGAAGGCCTGCTTCACATACCACAGGTCAGGAAGCGCCACCGGCACGGAAACGCTGGTCGTGGCAGCGTCGACCACCGAGGCCTTGCTGCCCGAGTAGCGGACGCGGGTGGAGCTCAAATCCAAGGCCTTGGCGGAGAAGGTGAGCGTGCCGTACTCCGAGACCGCCATGGTACCGGTCCAGACGCCGCCGACCTTCGTGAGGGTCGAGCTTCCCACCGAAGTACCGCCCGAATTCGCTGCGGACACGACGACGCTGTCCAGGCTTGTGGAATCGCCGCCGATCGCGCGCGCCCCATCGGCTTCGGGGATGTCGCAGACTACGGTGATGACTTTCCCTCCAGCGGGAACGGCATCCTTCACGGAATTCGAAAAGCCCAACTTGCATGATGAGATCATGCACATCGCGAGCAGGACCATTGTGGGAACATACAGTCTTTTCTTCATCTTCCCCTCCTCCATCTCAGCACTGTCCTCGGAAATCAGCTGTACACCCCAGGCCAAAATAAACGTCCCGATACATGAACTTGCGGGTAACAAACTATTCAGCCTGCGAGGAACTACTTCTGTAGTATAGAAGCATTTTTTGTAGTGTGCGAAGAATTTTATATAAATATATTGACTATTATTTTAAATATATCGTCATTACAATTTATACTAGCTGATATTCTGTAAATATACTGTCATATTATACCACTGTCGGGTAATAGGCAGAGTGAAAATCTGGAATGTTTTCGACTAGAAAACGGGAGATCCGATGCTAATGGTCATCGTTCCATCCGTCGTATCAGGATCGCAATACAAATAATACTTATCGGCCGAGAGATACAGGAGGATCATATCCTGAACCGCGGAGGAAAAAGGATAGCGAACCGGCACTCCATTGGTATCGAGGGCCCACGTATTCTGGTCATATTCGTAGACCGTGAACCCGCCCCCGCTCCAAGCAAGCTCCACATTGCTCCGCGCGGCTGAGACCAATCGATACCAACCGGCGGCAAAATCCTTTCTCTCACCGAAAGAAATGGGATCATAGACCGGGACCAATCCGTTCCTGGATACTTCCCAATCGCGAGTCACTTGCCCCGAAGATAGGCCAAGCGCGGAAAAAGCCTCGAAACCGAAAAGGGAGCTTGCCGAGAGCTGCTGGGCCGCGCTGGGCCAGGTAGGGGCCGCGGCCGAAACGACGCCAGACGCGGACAGGAATCGAAGAGTGTCGGAAGGAGCGGATCGTACTTGGATCAAGCTGCCCGCCGGCACCATTCCCGAGCCGGGATGCACCGATGGAGGCTCGGGAGTCGACACAAGGCCGGAGATCGAGTGAATCCCCCAGGCCTCCGTAGCCTGGACGGGAGGACAGAGGCCGAGGATTTCCCCCGCAACCCGGGCCCTACCGGGACCGACCGCGGAGAATGCCGCGCCCTCGATCTCCGCCCAGCCCGACGACTGATATCGAAAAACCGCCGTCGACAAAAGTGAATCGCCAGAGAAGCCGCCCGCGACGACGGTGGATTCCCCATCGGAAACGAGGATCGGCTTCGCGAGGGGCAGCGGCATTTCCGGGATAGGCGAGCTCGCGGAAAGGAGGCCGCACAGGCCGACGGCGAAGCGCTCGGCCTTGTCAGAACAGGCATTGGCATTCCGGCCGCCGGCAACGAACAGGCAGGCGCTCCCGTCCTCAGCATAGGAGAGCTCGGCGCTCGCGTCCTCCTTAGCCTCGGAGAGCTGGGCTTGGGCGGGATACCAATCGCCCACCATGCCGTCCGCGTAGAAGCGCGCGTGGATGATGGATGAGCTAAGAGCCCCGCTCGCCAAGCGGCCGCCGATCAGAAAGGCACGGCCGTCGCAGAGCGCAGCGGCCATGCGAGAGCGCGCCTCCGGCAGGCGGTCGCCTGATGGCCTATCGGAGGTATAGAGATTTACCCAGGATAGCTTTCCATCGGAGACGACGGACATCAGGTACACCGTGTCCACGGGGCCCGAATCATCCTCGCCTCCCAGCACGTAGAGCTTATCTCCGAAAGAGAGCGCCGCGGCATGGGCTCGACCCTCGGGCAAGGAGCCCGCTAGCGACCAATCGCCCAGCTCCCCATCGGCGCCCAGGCTCGCGGAATAGATATCGGGGGAAGCCGAGCCATCGGCCTTATAGCCGCCGATGACATAAAGGTAGGCGGCATGCTGGTGCAGCGTCGAGCCCGAGTCCGCGCGGAGCTCGACGGGGTCGGCGGCCTTCGATGAGGAAGAGCATGCGCAAAAAAGCGCCCAGACGATGACAAAAAGCGGAAGGAAGCGAGGCCTATCGATATGGCTCAACGTATAGTTCATGGTCGAGGAGGCTCTCTCGCAGCTACTCAATCATCGAAAGACGGGAACCTAATGTAAAAGCATGGGCAATTGCCATATGATCTGCTCTACCGGCCATCCCGGCCCTTACCCATACCGTCACCACGCGCTCAATCTTCATCGATGCCCTCAAGCGCCAAGGCGAGCGCGATCGCGGGAATCGGACAGTTCCAGGCAGCCGCCCTTCGTAATCGCCCAAGCCTTTTCGCCTAAGTCAACCGGAACCGTTACATCTTTACCGTAGTCTTCAAATAGATGCCGAAGGTCTGATACAGGCCCTCCGAGAGCTGGGTGCCGGATTGGCGCTGCTTGGTCTCGCCGTCCTTGACGCTCTCGAGACCGTAGTTCATCGAAAGGCCCTTGTTATTGTTCACGCCGAGGACGATCGAACACTTGGTGCCGAGGTTGGCGCCGAGGTAGGCCTCCCAGCCCATGTTCTGCGCAAGCTTGAAGGTATGGGAGTAATTATCGTTCGAGGCCGATACGCCGGAGGAAGTCTTCCAGGTAACATCGTTGAGGGTGCCGAGGATGCAGCCCGCTCCCATGAAGTAACGATCGAGGATCGAGACCTTGCCGTCGACGGAGAGTCCGAAAATATCGATAGTATCGCGGTAGATATGCTCGACCCGCGTATAGGAGCCAGCCAGGTAGAGCTCGGCGCTCTTCTCGTACTGGACCGCATACTTGAGGCCGGCGCCCAAGCCAGCCTTGATCGTGCCGCGGAAATCGGTGCTGTCGGCTCCGGCAACGATACTGGCATCGTTGCCTGTGGCAGCCGCCAGCACGTCGATGTTCTTGTCGTAGTAAGCGACACCGAGGCCGATCGGCAGGCTTAGGGTTTCGAGGTTCTCATTCTCGGGGATCAGCGATAGGGTAAGGTTGCCGGAGAGACCGAAGCTGTTGCCGGAGTAGATCCCCGCGCCGTTCAGCATATAGACGCCCTCGGCGGAGACTACGCCGAAGGGAAGGGAATAGCCGTTGAGCTTGAGCGTCGCGAAAGCCTGGGTGGCATATTCGCCGAGCACGCTCTCGCCGTGGCTGCCGATGCTGCCGTCCGAATCGTAGAGCCGCTCGACAGCCTCGTCGAAGCCGGCGTTGGTATAGGCCTGGAAGGAGAGGCTGGAATAGGAGGTATCGAGCATCTGCTCGATGGTGCTGAAGATCTTCGTGGTCTCGATGCCGGCATAGAGTCCCGAGTTGAGCTTGAGCATGCTCAAGGCCGCCTCGGTCCCGTAGAGGGAGGATTTTTGGTAGTTGGCAGCTGCCACGCTGAACTTGCCCATCTGGACGTAGAAATCCACCGGGAGACCGAGCTTGAGGCCCGTGGTTAGGTTGAGCCTGCCGTAGGCGCTGTCCAGACTGATCACGCTCGCCTGGTTCGAGGCATTGGTCTGTTGGAGCTCGAGGTAGGGCGAGCCGGTGCGGCTGCGCATATTCAGCTTCACGAATATATCGTAGAAGCTGGCTACGTTGATCTTGGCGGTGAGGTTGGTATTCACGTAGTAGCCGTTCTTCATGAGGCTGTAGTACCCCGGCTGGGTCGAGGAGGTGATCGCCTGGTCGCTTCCCGCGACTCCATAAGAGTAGAGACCCACCGTGTCTTCCGATACGCTCACCTGAGCGAAGGCCCCCACGCAAAGCGCGCAGACGAGAACGCAAGCCATGACTATTCTTTTCACGTTAACCTTCCCCTGTTGAATACCTTGTGGACTTCTGCGCTTGGAGTATGCGGCTGGCTTCCGCAAATATTCCGATCTGTTTATGGATAATAGCGACATTTTCCCCGCCACGCCCTCCTGAAGGCCGCCTCGGTAGGCCTCAAGGCCGGATGACTGAATTATCCAAAAGCCAGTCGGAATAATCGGAAGATTGGGGCATATCATCCATTAGAAAACTTGTCGAGGATGGCCCATGAACAGCAAGCATACGCATGGTTCGCGTCGATTCCTTCCATTGTTCCTCCTTGCCGCGCTTGGCGCCGGGTGTAGTCACTATGTCGAGCACAACCCCAAGGCAAACGTGGCCGTCGACTTCTTCACGGGTGTCGCGAGTACAGGAGAGAGTGGCGGAGTCGCCAACCGGCTGGTCTTCGGCCCGAGCACGGGCGACACGACTACCAACTCGGTCACGGTCAACGACGACGGGACAATAACTTTGATCTCCAACGAGGACATCGCCAGCCCGGCCACCGGCAAGATATCCACCAGCGACGATGGAATCACCTACTACTTCCGCGAAGTCGACGCGAGCAAGAACTTCACCTTGAGCGCCGACATACTCATCCAGGCCTTCTGCGGCGTCGACAGCAGCGGTACTACCACCTCGAACGGCCAGGAAGGCTTCGGCATCATGGCCCGGGACTGGGTCCCTCAATACGAGAATTCCGAAGGCAACAACCTGACCATGGCCTACCTGACCGCCAATCCGGACGCTCCCTACAACACCGGCGACATAGCCGGGGCCGGTCGCAGCAACATGGTGATGGTCGGCGGCGTCAAGCGCGGCGTGCGCATGGCCTACCGTGACGGCGTCGCAGAGCCCACGGGCGATTGCGTGACCAACCCGGCCTTCGATTGGAACACCTACACTCCGACCATCGTGATGACCTGGCAGCCCAAGGAGCTGGGCGACTACTCCGCATACCCCACGCTCGAGGATCGTCCCGACTTCCCGGCCAAGGGCTCCACCTACCGGCTCTACCTCAGGAAGACCAACTCCGGCTTCATCGCCAAGATCAAGCCCCCCATCGAGAAGGGCAGCGAGGCCGAGTACAGCATCGCCTATCCCGACATGCTGTCCGCCACGAAAAGCGACAAGTACTACGTGGGATTTTTCGCCGCCCGGGCCGCACAGATCAAGGTCTCGAACATCGAGTACTACGAGGCTAACTGCGCCGACGAAACCCCCTTGGTCGAGGAAGAAGCCGAGATCTACACGCCCAGCTTAACGATCACCTCGCCAACAACCAATTCCGCCCCCTTGGAAACAACCAATTCCCACGCTTCTTTCAAGCTCTACTGCACCGCAAATGTCAAAGGATACCTCTCTGTACTTCAAGATGGCGTCGCGGTCTCCGGCGCGGAGCACCGCTACTGCGAGTGGATCTCCGACGATGCCAACGGCATGGTTACTCCCTACGCCTACTTCGGCGTACCGGTCTACAAGCTCAATGAAGGAGACAACGTCTTCACGGTCGCTTTCTATCCCGAGACGGGACAGAACCTTACCAGCGAAGCCAGTATCAAAAAGAGCTTTGTCGTCAATCAGAAATCCTACTTTGACGCCGCTACGCCGATCTACGTCTCGCCCAATGGCAGATCCAGCAACCTCGGCACCGAAGCGAACCCACTGGACCTGGCCACGGCCATCGCCTATGTCCTGCCTGGCCAGACGATCTACATGGTGGACGGGATCTACTCGCCCAACTCCCTCGTGATCAAACGCTACAACAACGGCCTGTACGGCCAACCGAAAACCCTTAAAGCCATCAATCGCGATAAGGCCATCATCGATTTCCAGAAGGATCTGAACGTGACCGTCGGCATGGAGCTCCGCGGCGATTATTGGGTCCTGGACGGTTTCCACGTCCGCAACACGCCCAACAAGGTCAAAGGCCTGACCGTCTACGGCAACAACGATATCGTCCAATGGGTCAAGACTTATAACAACGGCGACACCGGTTGCCAAATCAGCGGCAGCACTTCCGAGCCCTTCGACTTCTGGCCCAAGAACGACACGATCCAGTACTGCGAAAGCTATAACAACAAGGACGACAGCCTGGCGGACGCCGACGGCTTCGCGGCCAAGATCACGGTCGGCGACGGCAACCTCTTCAACTGGTGCGTCTCGCACAATAACGCCGACGACGGCTGGGACCTCTTCGCGAAGAAGGAGACCGGCGCGATCGGTGCGGTCACCATCAAGAACTGCATCGCCTACGAGAATGGCAAGCTGATCGACGGCTCCGCCTCACTCTCCGGGCGCAACGGCTTCAAGCTCGGCGGCGAGGGCCTGTCCTCCGCGCACGTGATCACGAATTGCCTTTCCTTCCACAATGGCGCCCATGGCTTCACGAGCAACTCCAACCCGGCCATCCAGATCAGCTATTGCACCTCGATCGACAATGGCGGCATCTACAACCTCAAGGCCAACTCGGACTCGCGCAACTTCACCATCTACGACGGCTCGAACACGGTCACGGGCCTCGCCGCCGCGGCCTCAACGGCGGGCCTGCTCTCCCTCTACTCGAGCGACAACTCGCATACCATCGACTACGTGCAAACGGAGACGGCCTCGCGCAAGGAGGACAAGATCGAGATCAGCAAGCCCGCCCAGGGATACCTCTGGCTGGGCACCGACACGAGCACGAAGGTCGGCTCGAGGTCGGGCGTCGCGACCATGAACTTCAACGGCGCGACGCTGACTATAGCCGACCTCGTCACGCAGACTCTGCCGCTCTACGACAGCGATGGCAACAAGGTCGCGACCTGCGGCTTCATCAAGCGCAACTCCGACGGCAGCTTCAATGTCGAGAGCTTCGGTATCTTGAAAACGCAGCCCGCATTGAAAACGGGATGCAGCTTCTAGCCCAGTTTTGGCTACTTACGCGGTGCGCGCCAAGCGGTCCCGCGAGCAGATGCACTAGAATGAGGAGGATTACATGAGGAAGTACCTGCGATTCTTCGCTATCCTACTGGTCGCGGTTGCGGTTATCGGCTGCCAAAAGACGACCGATGACAACACCAAGAAGACGATTACCGTGGATGTCACGGGCATCGCGCTGACCGCCGCCGGCACTACGATCGGCCTTACCCCGGGCGCGACGCAGACCCTCGCCTATACCATGACGCCGACGGACGCCAACACGGGCCTCACCTGGGCCTCGTCCGACGCGAATATCGCGACGGTCAGCGACGTCGGCCTCGTGACCGCCATCGCCAACGGCACGGTTACGATCACGGTTTCCTCGACCAAGGATCCCAACATTTCATCGAACTGCACGGTGTACATCGCTACCACGCAGGTCGACACGAACGGCTGGAAGCTCAGCAACCTGGCGGACCCCATCGCCGACGGCAGCAGCACCGCCGTACCGACCTTCATCGACGGCAAGGCTACCCTCATCAACAACAGCACGGGCGGCTTCGCGTCCGCTGGTATTACGAATTCCACCTTCCTGTACTTTGACCAGACCCTGACGGGCGACTTCGTCATCAGGGCACGCGTACGCCTTACCACCTCGACCCTCAGCTCCAGCGCCAGCACCGGCCTCGGCATCGGCGTTGGCGCCTTCGCCGCTCCGACGAGCGGAGTCTTCGCCGGCTCGACCCAGATGGTCATGATGATGTGCCGCGCGGCAGTCGGAGGCAACAAGCTCTCCTATTACACCAAGGCTGGCGGAAATGGAACGGGCAATCCCACCGAGGCGGGAAGCGTTACTCCCTACAATATAGAGCGCGTCTTCGAGGTAAAGCGACTCGCCGCTTCCGGCTACGCCCTCAGCATCTACAAGGCCGACGGTACGACGCTGGTCGGAACCAACACGGTCGGTTGGTACAACGCTTCCGCCGCTGCCCCGGCCGAGGAACTGAGTAGCACGATGACCGCGACCACTCCCGTCGTAGCGGGCTTCGCCCTGACCGGCTGGACCGCCGAGATCGCCAATGTCCACCTCGCCACCCTCGACGCTTCCAGCGTCGAGACCCCGCTCTTCGACAGCTCGACCGTCGCGGCTAGCCCTGTGTCAGCGACCAAGGTCACGATCGCCGGCCCGA
>DBTW01000058.1:0-1951 GCA_002307245.1 Spirochaetaceae bacterium UBA1306
CTCGCGTCCAAGGCGGCCACCCGAGGCGAGCTCGTCGCCCTGGTCTCCGATCTCCCCGCCCTCGACGACTCCGAGGGGCGGGCGGCCGGCCGGCAAACCGCCGGGCGAACTGTCCAAGGCGCCAGCTGGAGCGTCGCGTCGGGCAACGTACGCCCCAACGACGTGTCGATTGCGATCTTCGGCGGCTCGGAATTCAAGGGCATTTGGAGGGCTCCCCGCAGGCTCAGCACCCTTTGCGTCTTCGGCGGTTCCAACATAGACCTGCGTAAGGCGGTGATCCCCGAGGAGGGCGTCACCATCTCCTGCGTCTGCGCCTTCGGGGGCGCGGACATTATAGTCCCGCCCGGGCTCAGGCTCGTCGTGAGGGGCATCGGGATCTTCGGGGGCTTCGATCGCACGAGCAACGAGGCCGACGATCCCTACGCGCCCACCATCGTGGTCGAGGGCATAGCCGTATTCGGGGGAGTTTCGGTAAAGATTAGGGACTAGCCGACCGGATAGCGGCCATTGGACGAACGGAGCCTTCGCGTCATCCTCTTCGCAGGATGCCTCGCCGCCTGAAGTGTCCTGCTCACGACGCCCGCTGGTATCGTTCTGCTCTAGGGCCTTGTGCTCCATCTACCTCGCCGACACAGGGTACCCAAACGGCGCGTCCAAGGCTGTGAGTCATCTCAAACGAGCTTCCAGGAACCAATGTTGGCTTAACGCTCCACGCCTACGGCGCTCCGCTAGGGCTTGGTTGGCTTTACGCATATCTCCGAAAAGAACGAGGCCGGCAAAAGCCGGCCTCGCTGCATTCACAAAAAGTGCGACCACCAGCAGTAGTGCGCAAAGGCTTCATTGGCCACGCAACTCTATATCTAGGGTCGCGAGAGCTCATAAGCCCTTCGCGCTTACCACCTATAATGCGCGAAAGCCTTATTAGCCTCGGCCATCTTGTGGGTATCTTCCTTCTTCTTCACCGCGGTGCCGGTGTTGTTGAAGGCGTCGAGCAGCTCGTCAGCCAGCTTGTCGGCCATCGCCTTGCCGGAGCGATTGCGCGCGGCGGTGATGAGCCAGCGCATCGCGAGGGCCTCGCGGCGGGTGTCGCGGATCTCGACGGGGACCTGGTAGGTCGCGCCGCCTACGCGGCGGGACTTGACCTCAACGAGGGGCTTAGCGTTGTCCAAAGCCTTGAGGAAGATCTCGAGGGCGGGAACGTTGGCCTTCTTCTGCATAGCGTCCATCGCGTCGTACATGATGCGGGTATTGATGGACTTCTTGCCCTGCCACATCATCCGGCACACGAATTTGGTGACGATGACGGAATTGTATTTCGGATCGGGCAAATGGCCCCTATCTAACGACTTCTTTTTGCGGCCCATAGCTCTCTACCCCCTATGCCTTCGGCCGCTTGGCGCCGTACTTGGAACGGCCCTTCTTGCGGTCTTCGACGCCGAGGGTATCCTTCGCGCCGCGGATGATGTGGTAACGCACGCCGGGAAGGTCCTTGACACGGCCTCCGCGGATGAGGACCACCGAGTGTTCCTGGAGATTGTGCCCTACGCCCGGGATGTAGGCGGTAACCTCGATCCCGTTGGAGAGCCTCACGCGCGCTACCTTTCGGAGGGCCGAGTTAGGCTTCTTGGGCGTAACGGTCATGACGCGCGTGCAAACTCCGCGCCTCTGTGGGCTCTCTTCGAGGGCCGGGGCTTTGTTCCGCCATACCGAAGCCTTGCGGCCGAGGCGGATTAACTGGTTGATCGTCGGCATCTATGCATCGACTCCCTGTGTTTGTCGAGCCTCAGCATGGCCCAACAGTATGTATGGTACGCAAAAAACGTTCGTAATAATGCCATTGCCCCATCGCGGGGGCCCGAGCCGGCACGAAACGGAATGATAGACCGCGGGCTTGAGCCCTGTCAATACGGGCTCAGGACGGACGATCGACGGGACACGGAGATCACGGAGA
>DBTW01000058.1:2240-4519 GCA_002307245.1 Spirochaetaceae bacterium UBA1306
GCGGCTATTAAGGAGAGATAATGAATATGCATTATCCCCTTACTTCCCTTCTCAAACTCATCTCCGTTATCTCCGTGCTTGCCTTTATCCTCGATTCCCTTGGTTGCCTTCCTTACCCTAGACCTCTTCGGAGTCCGTATCCACGGGCTCGAAGCCCTCGTCGTTCTCGAAGACCTCGTCCTCCTCGAAGGCGGCCCCGTTCTCGGCCCTGTCCTCGAGCGCGGGCAGGGGAGCGAGTTCCTTCTCGCGGCGGCGCTTCTCGAGGATCTCCTCCACGAAGGCGTCGAGATCCTCGTTCTCGGAGTCCGAGAGCTTGATGTTCCGATAATGCCTCATGCCCGTGCCTGCCGGTATGAGGTGACCGATGATGACGTTCTCCTTGAGGCCGCGCAGAGTGTCGGTGGCCCCGGCTATCGCCGCGTCGGTAAGGACGCGGGTCGTCTCCTGGAAGGAGGCGGCGGCGAAGAACGAGTCGATCTTGAGGCTGGCCCTGGTGATGCCGAGGAGGAGCGGCCGGGCGACGGCGCTCTGCCCGCCCTCCTGCACGACGCGCTTGTTCTCCTCGTGGAAGCGGTACTTGTCGACCTGCTGCCCGTAGATGAACTTGGTGTCGCCGGGCGCGACGATCTCGACCTTCTTCATCATCTGCCTGATGATGACGCCGATGTGCTTGTCGTTGATCGTGACGCCCTGGAGGCGGTACACCTGCTGGACCTCGTCCATCAGGAAGCGCTGGCAGTACTGCTCGCCGAGGATGTTCATGATATCGTGCGGGTTCCGGTTACCGTCGCAGAGGAGGTCGCCCGCCTCGACAGTGTCGCCGTCGCGCACCAGGAGCCTGCGGCCCATGGGCACGAGCTGCTTGTATTCCTTGCCGAAAATGTCGCGGATCACCACGACGCGCTTGCCCTTCACGATGCCCCTGAAGGCCACCGCGCCGCCGACCGTCGCGAGGACCGTCGGGGTCTTGGGCTTGCGGGCCTCGAAGAGCTCCCCGACGCGCGGCAAGCCGCCCGTGATATCCATGGCCTTGGCGCTTTCCTTGAGGGTCTTGGCCAGGGTGCGGCCCGCCTTCACGAGCTCGCCGTCCTCGACGTTGAGGTAGGCGCCGCCCGGCAGGAAGTAGGTCACGATCTCGTTGCCGGCCTCGTCGGTGATGACCACGCGAGGCTGCTTGGCGTCGCGCTCGGCGGTGAACTCCGTGATCTTCTTCTCGATATTGCCCGTCTCCTCGTTTATCTCTTCCTTCAAGGTCGAGCCGGGGATGATGTCCTCGTAGCGGACGTAGCCGTCGTGCTCGGATATGATCGGGTCGGAGAAGGGGTCGAAGGTGGCGAGGGTCGCGTTGACCGCCACGATGTCGCCGGGCTTGACGATCACCTCGGAGCCGTTGCGGATGTCGATCTTCTGGTCCTGCGCGATGAGGAGCACGCGGTCCTTGAGGACCTTCGCGTAGGAGATGTCCGTCGCCTTCGCGAGGCTCTTGTCGGCCTTCTGGACGATCCCGTCGCCCTTGAGGATGCGCTGGCCGTCCTGCACGAGGACCTTGTCGCCCTTGACGACCTCGAAGTTCGAGAAGATCTTGCAGGCATGGAGCGCGCCCTTGCGGGTGAAGAGGCTGCGACCCTCCGGCATCTTGACGAAGGTGCCCGCGACGTCGGTGACGAGGACCGGGTACTTAAGGTAGATGCGGTTCTCCTCGGAGACCTTCGTCGCCGCGCCGCCGATATGGAAGGTACGCATCGTGAGCTGCGTTCCCGGCTGGCCGATGGACTGGGCGGCGATGATGCCCACCGCCTCGCCGATCTCGACCGTGCGGCCGGTCGCGAGGTTGCGGCCGTAGCACTTGCGGCAGACGCCGTGCTTGGCCTCGCAGGTGAGGACCGTCCGGATGGTCACTTCCTCGATGCCCGCCTCGTCGATCCTGTCGGCGATCTCTTCCGTGATCTCCTCGTTCGCCGCGACGATGAGGTCGCCGGTGATCGGGTGCCGCACCGGGTCGAGGGCGTAGCGGCCCACGATGCGCTCGCGCAGGGCCTCGACGATCTCCTCGCCGTCCTTGATGGGCGTATGCAGGGCGCCGTTGATAGTGCCGCAATCGTCCTCGTTGATGACGACGTCCTGGGCGATGTCGACGAGCCTCCGCGTGAGGTAGCCCGCGTCGGCCGTCTTGAGCGCGGTGTCCGCGAGGCCTTTGCGCGCGCCGTTCGTGGAGATGAAGAACTCGATGACCGACAGCCCCTCGCGGAAGTTGGACCGGATCGGGAGCTCGATGATGT
>DBTW01000124.1 GCA_002307245.1 Spirochaetaceae bacterium UBA1306
TTCTTCGGCCGGGGCAGTTCATCGACCTCTCGGCCCTCGGCCGCGAGCTCGGCATGAGTCGCACGCCTCTGCGCGACGCGATGATCAGGCTCGAGCTCGAGGGCTTCGTGACGGTATACCCGCGGCGCGGCGTGATGGTGCGCAGTCTCGACCTCGCGGGCATTCGCGACATCTACCAGGTCATCGGCGCCCTCGAGGCCTCGGTGGTCGAGCGGATGCCGCTCCGCTTCCGCGCCTCCGACGCCGATCGCATGGACGGCTTTCGCGCGCGCATGGCCGAGACCCTGGACGCCGACGACTTCGACGATTACTACGCGGCCAATCTCGCCTTCCACGACGTCTATCTTTCCCTCTCCGACAACGAGGACCTCGTGCGGAACGTACGGACCCTCAAGGCGCGGCTCTACGACTTTCCCCGCCGCTCGCAGTACGTGAAGGAGTGGGAGCTCGACTCCACGGCCGAGCACGATGAGATCACCAAGCGGCTTCGCGCGGGCGACTTCAAGGGCGCTGCCGCCTACATCCGCGAGGTGCATTGGAACTTCGAGGTGCAGGAACGCTACATCCGCACCTACTACTTCGCGGCCGGGGGCAGCGGCCGGTGAGCTCGGGCCTAGTCTTCGATATCCGCAAGTATTCGGTCCACGACGGGCCGGGGATACGCACGGCTGTCTTCCTCAAGGGCTGTCCTTTGCGCTGTCTCTGGTGCCACAACCCCGAGGGCCTGTCTCCGCGGTCCGAGATTCTCCGCCGGGACGAGCGCTGCGTCGGCTGTGGCCGATGCGCGGCCGCCTGTCCCCTCGGCGGCGCGGCGCTCGGCCTTGGAGGCCCGGATCCACGGAAGGATGCCGGCGGCGCGCTATGCGCGGCCTGCCCATCCTTCGGCGCCTGCGCCGAGGCCTGCCCCGCGGAGGCCCTGCAGCTCGTGGGCCGGCGCATGGACGTCGAGGAAGCGATGGCCGCGATCCGCGAGGACCTGCCTTTCTACGATGAGTCCGGCGGGGGCGCCACCTTTTCCGGGGGGGAGCCTCTTGCCCAAGGGGACTTCGTCCTCGGCTTGCTGCGAGCCTGCAGGGCCGAGGGCATCCATACGGCCCTCGACACTTCGGGCTACGCGCCGCGCGAGCTCGTCCTGGAGGCCGGGCTCATGGCCGACCTCGTGCTTTTCGACCTGAAGCTCATCGACGATGAGAGACATCGGGCCGCCACCGGCGTCCCGAGCGGCCCAATCCTCGAGAACCTGCGGGCTCTCGCGGAGGCCGGGGCGCGCATCGCGCTCAGAGTGCCGCTCATTCCCGGGATCAACGACTCGGCCGGCGACCTGGAGGCCGCGGCGCGCTTCGCGGCGAGCCTGCCGGGGACGCCGCGGGTCCATGTATTGCCGTACCACGCCGCGGCCAAGGGCAAGTACGCCCTGCGCGGCCTGCCCTACGCGATGGGCGACGCCGTTCCCCCCGCGACGGAAGCCGCGCAGGCGGCGCGGGGAATTTTCGAGAGGGCCGGCCTGGCCGCGACTATCGGAGGATGAGATGAGCGAACAGAAGACCCGAATACTCAACGAGCGCGTCAAGCGGCTGCGCGAGGCCAGTTTCTCCCAGAGGCCGAGCTTCTCGGCGGAGAGGGCGGTGCTGACCACGGAGTTCTACGAGGAGTGGCTGGGCCGCGTCTCGACCCCCGTGCTGCGGGCGATGAATTTCCGCAATCTCTGCGAGAGGAAGGCGATCTACATCGGGTCTGGCGAACTCATCGTGGGCGAACGCGGCCCCCGCCCCAAGGCCGTCTCGTCCTTCCCCGAGCTGACCTGCCATTCCTTGGATGACCTGGCCATCCTCGACTCCCGCCCGATGGCGAGCTACAAGGTCGAGGCCGAGGATGTCGCAGCCTATCGGGATAAGGTGATCCCCTATTGGCGGGGACGCAGCATGCGCGACCGCTCCTTCGCCGAGATCCCCGAGGACTGGAAGGCCTTGTACGAGGCGGGGCTCTTCACCGAGTTCATGGAGCAGCGGGCGCCGGGCCACACTTCCCTCGACGGCTCGATCTACCGCAAGGGCATGGCGGCCCGGCGCGCGGAGATCGCCGCCTCCCGTGCCGCGATAGATTGGGGCGCCGACCCCGAGGCCCTGGCCAAGGACGAGGAGCTCAAGGCCATGGACATCGCCTGCGAGGGGGCGATCATCTTCGCCCGCAGGCACTCGCGGCTCGCAACGGAGATGGCCGCCGCCGAGCGCGACCCGAAACGGGCGGCCGAGCTCGCGCGGATAGCCGCTGTCTGCGAGCGCGTGCCCGCGGAGGCGCCCCGCGACTTCTGGGAGGCCCTGCAGACCTACTGGTTCGTCCACCTCGGCACGATCACGGAGCTGAACGGCTGGGACGCGATGAACCCCGGTCACCTCGACCAGCACCTCGGGCCCTTCTACCAAGCCGACCTCGCGGCCGGCAAGCTCGACCGGGAGGGCGCGAAGGAGCTCCTCTCCTGCTTCTGGATCAAGGTGAACAACACGCCCGCCCCGCCCAAGGTGGGCGTGACCGCGGCGGAGAGCGGCACCTACAACGACTTCACGAACATCAACCTGGGCGGGCTAAAGGCCGACGGCTCGGACGGGTCGAACGAGGTCTCCTACATCGCCCTCGAGGTGCTGGACGAGCTGCAGCTCCTGCAGCCCCAGGCCAATCTCCAGGTCGGCGCGCGCACGCCCGACCGCCTCCTCAAGGCGGCCGCCGAGGTCGCGCGCCGCGGCTCGGGCTATCCTTCCTTCTTCAACGCCGACGAGGTCGTTATGGCCCAAGTGGGCATGGGCAAGAGCCTGGCCGACGCCCGCGAGGGCGGTACCTCGGGCTGCATCGAGACGGGCTGCTTCGGCAAGGAGGCCTATCTCCTCCACGGCTACCTCAACTCGCCCAAGGTCCTCGAGCTCGTCCTGAACGACGGAATCGACCCGGCCAGCGGCAGGCGGATCGGGATCAGGACGGGCGATCCCTCGAGCTTCGCGAGCTTCGAGCAGCTGTACGCGGCCTACGAGCGGCAGCTGGCCTACGTCGTCGGCGCCAAGCTGCGCGTGTCCAACTTCCTGGACCGCATGTTCGCCGAGTACGCGCCGGCCCCCTTCCTGTCGGCCGTCGTGGCCGACTGCATCGAGCGCGGCAAGGACTACTACGACGGCGGCGCTCGCTACAACACGGACTACATCCAGTGCTGCGGCCTGGGCACCACGACCGACTCCCTGTCGGCTATCAGGACTCACGTGTACGAGCGCCGCGACATCGGATGGGAGGAGCTGCTAACGGCCCTCGCCGCCGACTGGAAAGGCAGCGAGGGGCTGCGCCTCCTGTGCGCGAACAAGACGCCCCGCTTCGGCAACGACGACGACGCGGCCGACGGCATCGCGCAACGCGTCTTCGAGAGCTGGATCCGCGCGATCGAGGGCAGGCCCTCGCCCCGCGGGGGGGCCTACCACGTCGACATCCTGTCCACCACCTGCCACGTCTACTTCGGCCTGCGCACGGGCGCCAGCCCGGACGGGCGCCATGCCACGCTGCCCATATCGGACGGGGCGTCCCCGGCCCAGGGGGCCGACCGCAAGGGCCCGACCGCGGTCGTGAAGTCGCTCGCCAAGATCGACGTGTCCCGCACGGGAGGCTCGCTCTTGAATCAGCGCTTCCTGCCCCAGGCCCTCGAAGGGGAAGAGGGCGTCGGCAAGCTCTGCGGCCTCGTGCGGACCTACTTCAAGCTCGGCGGCCACCACATACAGTTCAACGTCGTGGACACGGAGACCCTGCGGGAGGCGCAGAAGAAGCCCGAGGACTACCGTAGCCTCCTCGTGCGCGTGGCCGGCTACTCGGACTACTTCGTCGACCTCGACAGGAACCATCAAGAAGAGATAATCAGCAGAACGGCGCTGGAAGGATTTTAACGTCGTTTTGCAAAGCCAAGGCGCCGAGGATGCCCGCATTGGCTAGGGCGCGAACTCGAGGACGATCTTCCTTGCGAATGGGCGCCTTTTTCGCGAAGAGGGTCTTGTTCAATCGCTCGGAGGTCTTGCGATCGCTGGTGAACTCCCCCTCGATCTTGGCGCCATGGGCGTCCTCGAGGGGGAGGTTCTCGTAGCGGGCGTATTCCTTGTGCTGGAGCTCCAGGAAGTTCTCCTTGTTGGCGACTATGTCCTTGAAGGCCCCGATTTCCCAGTTAGCCTTCTCGCTGAGGGCTCTGAGCACTTGGTCATGATAAGAATCGTTTTTTAGCTTTGCACATCGCCTAATGCTCCTAATCATGCGCCGTTCCAGTGAACAGTTATACGAAAGTCCGGCTCGATTCCCGAATATCCAGTCCCATCAAGCGCTGAGGAACTCCCAAGTCATTGACATTTGAGGACATTTTCAAATAATGGGATACGTTGTCTAGTATTCGGCATTCATGCCAGTCGAGGCCTATCCATGCAATTGTCTGTAAAAGATGCCGCAATTATCCTTAACGTCTCCGAAAAGACCATTTACCGCTGGATCAAGCAAGAGACGATCCCTTTCTACAAGATCAGCGAGCAATATCGCTTCAATAGGGCCGAGCTCCTGGAATGGGCGACCTCGCGGAGGATCCAGGTATCTCCCGATATCTTCGCCGAGAAGGACAAGTCGGCCATGCCCTTGCCGACTCTCACGGAGGCCCTGCGCTCGGGCGGCATCTTCTATAGGGTCGAGGGCGTGGACCAGGCTTCGGTGCTCCGCGCGGTGGTGGATCTGCTTAATCTGCCGGAAGAGGTGGATCGGCAGTTCCTCTACCAGGTCCTGCTCGCCCGCGAGACTTTGGGCTCGACGGGCATAGGGGACGGCATAGCGATCCCCCACGTGCGCAATCCCGTGGTGCTCCACGTCTCCAAGCCCACGGTATCGCTCTGCTTCCTCGAGAAGCCCATCGATTTCGGGGCCATAGACAATCAGCCGGTCGATACTCTGTTCACCTTGATCAGTCCCTCGGTGCGGGCGCATCTGCACCTCCTGTCGCGGCTGGGCATCGTCCTCCGCGACCCGCGCGTGAAGGAAGCTCTCCGCTCGCGGGCTTCGCGCGAGGAGCTGATGGAGGCCTTCGCGAGAGCCGAGGCGGCGCTGCCCCAGTCGGGAGCATGATACCCTCCCTGGGCCTCGTGGCGGCCGCCATACTCCTCTCGGCGGCGAGCGGCGTGCCGGCGCTCTTTCTGCCTCGGAAAGGGGCCTGGGGCCAGCGCGTCGCCCTGGGCTTGCTGGGCTCGGGCTGCGCGACGGGCTTGGCCGGCGCGGGGCTGGGGCTGTTCGCCGCGCCCTCGGCCTCCTATATCCTGCCCTGGCCCTCGGTCGGCGACGCCCTGATCGGCCTGGATTCCTTGAGCGCCTTCTTCCTCGTGCCCATCTTCGCCGTCGGGGGCCTCGCGGCGGTCTACGGCCTCGGTTATTGGCCCCAGGCGAGGAATCCTAGGAGCTCGAGAAAGCTGCTCTTCTTCTACGGCCTCATGGTGGCGGGGCTGGCCCTGCTCGTGATCGCGCGCCACGCCCTGGCCTTCCTGATCGGCTGGGAGGCGATGGCCCTCTCGGCCTTCTTCCTCGTGATCACGGAGGACGGCCGGCCCGAGTGCCGCAGGGCCGGCTTCATCTACCTCGTCGCGACTCATATCGGCACGCTCGCGCTCTTCGGGATGTTCGCGCTCTGGCGCCGGGCCACGGGTTCCTTCGAGCTCTGCGCGGCGCCGGGCCTGGGCCTGGGCGCCATGAACTGGATCTTCGCGCTCTGTCTCCTGGGCTTCGGCGTGAAGGCGGGCGTCATGCCCCTGCACTTCTGGCTGCCGGGGGCCCATGCCGCTTCGCCGAGCCACGTGTCGGCGATGCTCTCGGGCGTGGTGCTCAAGATGGGCATCTACGGCATCCTGCGGATGCTCTGTCTGA
>DBTW01000125.1:0-8102 GCA_002307245.1 Spirochaetaceae bacterium UBA1306
CGCGACCCCCCCCTCGCCCACCCCCTCCGCCCCCCCGCCCTCGACGGCCACCCAGGTCCGGGCGCACCCTGCTGCGGCGGTAGCTGTAGCCGCGACCGCAGCCGTCCAGAGACCAGTCGCGGTTACCGCCCAGGCTAAGCCAGCTATCGAAGCGACAGCCGGTCCCATGGTCGGCAGTCTGAGCGCCAAGGCGAAGGGCGACGCTATCGTCATCAGCTATGCCGCTCCGCCCAAGACCCGCCTCGTTCTCTACCGTGGCGGCTCGCCGATCACCCGAGCCGCCGATCTCCTGGACGCAACCCTCGTCGCGGCCTTCGTCGACAAGGACAGCAGTTTCTCGGACTTTCCCGTGCCCGGCGTCGATTATTATTACGCGATCCTCGGCGAGGATGACTTGAAGGCGGGCAGGATATCCATAACAGCTGGAAGCAATTCCCTGGGCTCCCCGGTCCAGGTCAGGGCCCAGGCTGTCTCTTCGGGCTTCGTCGAGACGCAGCCTGCTTCGAGAACTCCACCCCTGCCCTATTTCCTGATGGAAGACGGAGCTTCCGGTGGCGGCCCGGCGCTCCAGCAGGACGATGGCCCGCCCCCAACCCGCGCGGTCTCGCCCGAGACAGAGAAAGCGATAGGCCTCCTCCTCGCCGCGTCCCCCCAGGCCCGGATACCGATGCCCCAATTGGGTATCCTCCCCGAGGACCGGGCTGCGCCGACGGGCGGGGAGGATTATGCCCTCTCGATCATCGTCACGGAAAAGATCCTCGCCAAGGATTGGGCTGGGGCCCAGGACCAGCTAAGGAAGTACCTCTCGCTAAATCGCGGTCCCAAAGCTTCGGCGAGGGCCCACTTCTACCTCGGCCTGGCCTTGGCCAACACGGGCTCGAGCCGGGACGCCTTCTTCGAATTCCTCTCTGCCCGCGATTTCTATCCCTCGGACACCAAGCCCTGGATCGAGTACGTGCTCGGGACTCTCAGGGATCTCCAAAAATCCTAGGCGAAGAAGCGGTAGACCGTCTCGTGGGCCCAAAGCTGTCCCGGCAGGAGCCTGCAGCTCGGATACGAGGGCTTATTGGGGGAATCCGGGAAGAGCTGGGTCTCGAGGCAGAATCCTCCGTGCTTCTCATAGGAGGAGCCGCGCTTCCCGGCGACGCCCGACAGGAAGTTGCCTGAATAGAGCTGAACCGCAGGCAGGCTCGTCGCGACCGTCATGCGCCTACCAGTGACAGGTTCCTTGACCTCGGCGAATTCCATGAGTCCAGGGGCCTTACGGTCCAGGATATAGCAGTGGTCGTAGCCGCCGGCCACGGCTATATCCCGGCCGATAGTCTTCGGTTTCGTGAAGTCGAAGGCGCTCCCCGCCACGGCTACAGGCTCTCCCTTGGGAATGAGGCCTCCGTCGACGGGCAGGTATCTCGAGCAGGCGAGGGAGAGCTCGTGGCCGAGGATGGGGCCTGAGCCCTCGCGCCGCAGGTTAAAGTAGGCGTGATTGGTCAGGTTGACGACGGTCTCGGCGTCGGTTTGAGCCTCGTAGGCGATGGATAATGCCCCATCCTTGCCCAAGGTATAGCGTACCGACACGTCCATGTTGCCAGGATAGCCCTCCTCTCCGTCGAGGCTTCGCCTGGAAAAGCGCACCGAAGGTCCCGCCGTGCCTTCCGAGGACTCGGCCTTCCATACGAAGGTGTTGAAGCCCTTGAGCCCCCCATGAAGGTGGTTCGCGCCGTCGTTGGCGAAGAGGGGGTATTCCTTGCCCCCTAGGGAAAAGCGGCTGCCGCCTATGCGATTGGCGAAGCGGCCGACCGTAACTCCGAAATAGGGATGTTTGCCGGTGTAGCCTCCCAGGGTCGAGCAGCCGAGGAGCACGTCGTCGCGACCGCCGCGGCCGTCGGGCATGAATACCGACACGAGGGTGGCGCCGTAATCGCTTAGGGTGACTCGGAATTCGCCGGCACAGAGAATGAATAGGGAGGCATCCTCCCCGCTCTCTAGAAGGCCGAAATGCTTCTTTTCGATGGACATATGACACTCCTTTCTATTTCAAGCCGTAATATCTCTTCAATCGCTTCTCGAAGGCTCGCGGGCTGAGGACTCGCCGGGCATGGACGAGGTAGCGCCGCCCGAATCGGCATAACATCTCGCGCGGGGGAAGCCTGCGCGCGGCGAGCATGGATTGGATTATGCGGGCGGCGTCGAGGGGATCGAGGCCCATGGCCTCGTCGCGCGCCAGGACGCTGATGGCGCTCTCGAAGCCGGCGCTATAGGGATCGGAGCCGGGGCCAGAGGATATCATCCGCCGTTTTTGGCCGAAGGCGGTCCTGAAGGATCCGAGCTCCAAGAGCCCGATCTCGATGCCGAAAGCCGAAGCCTCTATCCGTAATGAGGCGGCCAGGCCCTCGAGGGCATGCTCGCAGGCCGAGAAGATGCCTTGGTAAGGCGCGGCCACAATGCCTTCGACGGAGCCAAGGATGATGATGCGCCCCTTGCGGGCCTCGCGCATGGCCGGTAGGAAGGCTTTGATCGTCCGGAGGGTTCCGAAGAAATTCACGTCCATTAGGGCTTGGGCCTCTTCGATGCCTACTGCCTCGATGGAGCCCACGAGTCCCGAGCCGGCGCAGCAGACTAGGGAGTCCACCCTTCCCTCAGCTCCTAGTATTCTCTCGGCAGCCTTGACGATCGAGGATTCGTCGCAGAGGTCCATCGGCAGCATCTCGAAAAATTCGTCGGCCTTCCGTGAATAGCTAGCAGGAGAGCGGCAAGTCCCGTACACCCGCTTGCCCTTCTTGGCGAGGAGTGTCGCGCAGGCGTTCCCTATGCCGCTCGAAGCGCCCGTGACGACAATGACGCTCTCGCGATTCTCCATAGGCTCTCCTTAGGCTGGCAATCCTAGCGCGGATCTTCCGTACGGGCAAGGAACTTCAACCACCAGCACGACGCTTCCGCATGTATGGAATAGGATACGTAACAGTTGCTATTTTATTTCCCCTCTTAGCTTTCGCATCGGGCTATTTTCATTGATTTCTTGTGTCCAAGGCCATAGCGATAAAATCGGCGATAAGCTCCGGCTTCCAAAGGGCCGTATTGATGACGAGATCGGCGGAAGAAAGATCGTTATTGTCGATGCCGTAGATCTTGAGATAGCGAGCGTGATCGCTCTCGTCTCGTTCCTTGGTGAAGGCCAGCTTCTGGGCGAAATCCGAGCCTTCCCGCATCTGGATGCGTGCCGCCCGGAGCTCGATGCTGCCCGCAAGGTAGACCCTAAGGGCGGCGTCTGGAAGGAGCCACATGGCGAGTCGCGAGCCAATAACGCAATCCCTCTCGCGGGCGAGCTCCACCTGCTTTGCGTCCAAGGCCTTGTCGTAGGAGAAGCCCGGGTCGCCATTGGCGAGCCGGAGCATCTCCTCGAAGCTGACGCCCTTGTCCACGGCCATGGCTCGGAAGGTGTAATTGATGAGTCGTACTCCGAGGCGCTTCGCGAGGAGGCCGCTGACGGTAGTGTTGCCGCAGCCGCTCTTGCCCGAGATCGCTACGATGCGCGGGGCCATGTAGCCTCCTTATTCGATATTGCGAAGCTGCTCTCGGATGTTCTCGAGGGCGTCCTTGAGCTCGACGACGGTCCTGCTGACGGTCAGGAGCATGCTCTTCGAGCCAATCGTATTGACCTCGCGGTTCATCTCCTGGCAGAGGAAATCGAGCTTCTTGCCCGGGGAGGACTCGTTCCGGGCGATTGCGCCGAAGGACTCGATATGGGCCGAAAGGCGGCTGAGCTCCTCGCCGATAGTGTACTTCATCAGGGCCGAGGCTATCTCGGTCAGGACCCTGCCCTCGTCCACGGCATCGCCCGCTACTTCCTTGAATTTGGAGACGAGCTGAGACCTGATCGTCTTTTCGATCTCGGGGACCTGGGCCTTGATGAGGTCGAGGCCGGTTACGATCCGGGCCAGCTGAGCCTCGATGTCCTCCCGAGTAGCCTTTCCCTCGCGAAGCCTGGAAGCCTCGTACTCGGCGAAGCAGGCGTCGAGCTCCGTGGAAACGAGGATCCAGAGGGCTTCGTCGTCGACCGAGCGATCGAAGGCGACCACGCCATCGAAGCCGATTATCGAACCGAGGCTCAAGGGAGCCTCAACCTCGCAGGCGGAGGCTATCTGCCGCAGGACCCCGGCGACAGCCTTGGCGGCCGCTATATCGGCGTTCGCCTCCACGGGTGCATCCAGCTCGCGCACCCGCAGCCAGGCCTCGACCTTGCCGTGGGTTATCCGCTCGGAGAGATAGGTGCGGAACCTGGGCTCGAGCTTGGACAGATAGGGCGGTAGGGAGATGGAGAGGTCCAAGTAGCGATTATTGTAGGATTTGATCTCCAGACTGGCCCTGAAGCCCGGTCGGGCTATGTCTCGATGGGCGAAGCCCGTCATGCTCTTGATCATCGCCCCTCCGAGCCGGAGGATGTGGACTCGTCTTTTTGGCCAGGGAAAGTCCCCCTCGCCGCGAAACGCCCGAGGAGGGCTTCGCCGAGTTTCCAATTGTCGCCGGCTCCCATCGTTAGGAATAGGTCCCCAGGTCGGAGGAATGAGGCGAGCTCGCCCTCCCCCTCGAGGATGCCCTCATAGTACCGTATCGGGCGCTTGCGGCCCGCCGCTTCGTCTCGGGAAAGGACGGCATCGTAGAGGCCCCTCCCCGTGACGCTCGGATCTGGCTTCTCCCTGGCCGAGGCGTAAATGCTGTGCAGGACGAGGGCGTCGGCTCGATCCAGGGAGGCGACGAAATCGCCGAACAGGGCCTTGGTCCTCGAGTACGTATGCGACATGAAGTCGACGACGAGGCGACGATCGGGCCAGAATTCCTTGATGCCTCGAATCGTCTCGCGCAGGGCCGTGGGGTGATGTCCGTAGTCATCCATGAAGAGAATGCCGCCGGCTTCCCCCAGGACCTCCGAGCGCCTCTTGGAGCCGGAGAAGGCGGCGAGGGCAGCGGCCGCCAAGCTTAAGTCCGAGGCCGTCGGCGAGGGCTCATCGCCGCGAAAATCGCTCAGGATGGAGAAGGACAGGGCCAGGGCGGCAGAGGCGTCGAGGGCGAGATGCCGTCCCGGGACGCGAAGGATGAACTCGCGTTCGAAGCCCCTGAGGCGGAAGCGGGCTTCGCCCGATCCGGTCATATAGCCCTCCAGGCGATAGGGCCCGGCCGTGGATTCGCCGTAGGGAGTCAGGCGGAGATCGGGCCTCTCGGAGACCATCTCCGCCGCCGCCCGAGCCGCGCCCATATCGTCGGCGCAGAAGATGAGCTCGCCCCCTCGCGGCAGGAGGCGGATATAGTCGAGGAAAGCCGCGTAGATGTCCTCGAAGCCCGGGTAATAGTCCTGATGGTCGGTCTCGATACTCGTGAGGACGATCCGCCTGGGCCGGAAATTGAGGAAATGGCGCCGGTACTCGCAGGTCTCGGCCACGAAATAGCGATCGCCGCGTATGACGGTAGACCTGCCTCCGAAACTCGCGACGGCCGAACCGGCCAGGATCGCGGCGGGAAGGCCGAGGGCCATGGCTATCGAGCCCGTCAGGGCCGTAGTCGTGGTCTTGCCGTGCACGCCCGCTATCCCGGAGGAATCGCTCAGCCGCGAAAAAGCGCCCAAGGCCTCGGGATAGCTCATCATGGGTATTCCCCGCCTGGCTGCCTCGAGAAGCTCGGGGTTGGAATCGCGGGGATAGGCGGCGGAGTGGAGAACCAAGCCCGTGCCTTCGGGTAGGTGAGAGGCTTCGAAGCCGACGCTCATCCTCACGCCGATGGAAGCGAGAATGGCGTCCGTATAGAAGACGTCGGATACGTCGCTGCCCGAGAGCCTGGCGCCCTTATCGGCCAGGATCTCGGCGAGGGCGGCCATGCCCGTGCCCTTCGCCCCGACTAAATGCACGCCTAGCCCCTCGAGCGTGTCGGGGAGCTTCAATTCAAGGGACATGAAGTCATTCTAGCGGCGCCTGCGATTCGAGGCAACCGGATCAGGAACGCAACTCGAGGGTAATCGAGAGGCGTCGCGAAGAATCGGCGGGCAGCTCGAGGTCCCAGCCGAGGACGAGGCCGCAGCCCTGGTAGCTCGACTTGCCCGGCTGTCCCGCGCCTGTGACTATTGAATCCAGGAGTACGGGAGCGTGCGATAGGGCGAAGGGGAAATCGGAGCGGACCTCGATCTTTTCGCCCTTGGCCAAATTGGTGAGCCGCAGGCCGTTAAGGTCGCTTTCCGAGCATTTCTTGCCCGTTTCGAGACCGATCTCGTCGCGCCCCCGGACTCCCGCGAGCTCGACCGCCTCGGCCGAGAGCCCGGCGGCGATGTTGAGCTCGACGCAGAGGCGAAAGCCGAGCGGGAGTGATTCCTTGTTGCCGATCTCGTAATCAACCGAGAGCCCTCCCTTGCGGAAGGAGAAAGTCTTCTTGAGCGAGAGGCAGCGCTTCTTGCCGCCGAGCTCAGCCTGGCCCTCGCGGAAGAGGGAGGCTACGCTCGAGGGCCTCTCTGCCTCGACGAGGACGTAGCGGGCGTCCGCGAAGCCGGCGCGATCGGCGCCGAAGCCGCCCTTCTCGGAGATCCTGTCGCGGAAGCAGAGCCTCCGGGGTCCCCCGTCGCGGCCGCCCATGACATTGACGTAGTTGGTCCGTGTCTTGAACGAGTCAAATTCCGCGAGGCATGCCCCGCGTAGCTGAACATAGGCATTGATGTCGGCGCCTTGATAGATGATCTCCTTAGCGCCGTCGAAGTCGATGTCGGCCGAGATTATCCCCGGGGAGAATGAGCCGCGCTGCCTGGTGATCTTCTCGGCCTCGATGAGGGCGGCGTAGGCCCCCGCCCTCACGGGGAGGCTTGCGAGGCCGCCGCCTGGCCCCGGCCAATAGGCGCCGCCGCACTGCCCGCGATAGAGCTCTTCCTGCGCGGTCTTCTTTCGGGACTTGTCGCCGCGGAGCTGCCCGACGAGAATGCGCACGTAGTGCATCTTCGCGTAGAGGGCCAGACTCTCCTCGTGCCTAGATAGGAGACGGCGCGGACTGCCTGAGTCTGGAGAGGGACAGTCGAGGCCATCGGCGGCCGTTGCATCCGCCGGCATGCTCCTAGCCATGAGAAGGGCCGATGCGCAGCCGGGGAAGTAAGCTCTGCCGAATTCCCGAACCGACTTCAGGTAGCGCGAGGGGGTCGTCGTCTCGAATTGAAGTCCCTCGCGTTGGAGCGCGGCGAAGGAGCGCTCGAAAAGCAGGTCGGGCGATTCGAGCCCGGAGGCTGTCCAAAGCTCCTTCGCGAGTTCGCCGGGGAAGAGCAGGGTATAGAGCCGCTGCTCGCCGAGCCGCGAGGATAGAGAAGCCAGGGTATCGACGATGGACAGGGGCGATTCGACGCCCTCAAGGGCGTCGAATACGGGAAATACAATGAGGCTCCGGCCCTGGTCCTCGGTGATGACGGGAGATCCGAGCTCCCCGGGGGGTACGCCGGCGATGAGGAACTGCCGCTCGGGCAGAAAGCAATAATCGAATCCGCAGGACTGCAGCGATGAGGCTAAAGAAGGCTCCCAGGCATAATAGGGCAACCAGCATCCCCGAGGTCGCTTCCCGAAGGACTTGCGTAAGAGGGTCGTGAGGAGCTCGACCTGACCGAGCCGATCCGGCGCGGGGATGAGGGGCATCAGAGGGCCGAAGTAGCCCCCGCCGAGGAGCTCGATCTGCTTGCGCAGTACCATCTCCTCCAGCAACATGATGAACTCGGGATGCCTCGACTCGAGCCACCTGAGCACGGTGCCTGAGTAGTGAAGCATGGCCGAAATACCGGGAAATCTATATAGGACAGATAGATAAGGCCGCCAGCAGCTTTGGTATGTCTCCTCGAACGCCGATTCCTCAGTCCCTTCGGGCAAGAGATTATATGCGCCGATTATGACATTACTTCTTTGCATCCACTCGTAATCCTTAGTGTGATAAAGTTCGAGTATATACCGGCCTCACTTGGGAGGTGAAGGGGAACGTCGCCTTTTTTCCTCTCCAGCTTGGACGATGGCCCGCGTCGGGCAGGCTTCGGCTATGTCCTGCCATCGCCCCGAGCGGGCATCGGGATTCTCGCGCGCGATGACACTGCCCCCATCGCG
>DBTW01000125.1:8371-18673 GCA_002307245.1 Spirochaetaceae bacterium UBA1306
CGATGACACTGCCCCCATCGCGAGCTCGTCCGCGTACGAGGGAAAATTCGCCTCGTACCGATCGGGAGGCGCATTCACCGCAGGCTGTACAGGCGGCGGAGCAGTCCGCTTCCCTGGTTTCCGGTTCACGCGCCGAAGCGCAGGCTACGTACCAGGCCTGATCCCGGGGGATGAGCGAAAGCACGCCCGTGGGACAGGAGGAGAGGCAAACCCCGCAGCCCGTGCAGAGGGCTGGATTCACGTGGGCGACGCCGGATACGACGCGGATAGCGCCCAGCTCGCAAACTCGGACACAGGAGCCGAAGCCGACGCAGCCCTCTTTACAACGCTTGGGCCCGCCGTAGCGGCCGACGGCCGATGCGCAGCTCTGCCTGCCGTCGTAGGGGAATTCCTCGACGGCGACGCCCCTCGTCCCGCCGCAGCGTACCACGGCCCTCCGCTCGAGAGACCTGAGATCGCCGGTGCGCTCCTCGAGCGAGCTGCGCAGGCGGGCCTCGACGCGGGATCCCCCCGGAGCGCAGCGCGCGGGATCGGCGCACTCGCCGTCAACGGCGGCCGCGTAGGCCCTGCAATCGGCCGCTCCGCAGAGACCGCAATCGTAGCCCGGTAGGATGGAGTCGATGCGGAGGGTCGATTGCTCGGTCCGCTTGCGTCTCTTCCAGCCCGAGGAGAGGAAGGAAGCCCCGAATGCCGAGGCCACGGCGAGGAGGAGAATGATCGCGAGACTTAGCCAGATCATCAACCTAGCCCGCCAAACTCTTCACGAAAGCCGCGTCCAAGCCCATGAAGGCCAGAGCCATCAGTCCCGCCGAGATCAGCATGGCAGGGCTTCCCTTGAAGGGAGCGGGCAGGTCGCTGAGCTCGAGCCTGCTCCGCAGGGCCCCCAGCAGGACGGTCGCGAGCCAATACCCGAGCCCCGAGACTAGGCTAGCCACGAGGGCCTCTGGCAGGGAATAGGCGCCTCGGGAGACGAGGAGGGCTATGCCGAAGACGAGACTGCCGACTACGAGATCATCGGCCTCGGCACCGACGCGGGCGAGCAGGCCCTGGCTCTCACCCTCCGCGGCGGCCCTGGAGAGAAATTTAAGGAGGGGCACGGCGAGCAGGGAGAAAAAGACGATATCGAGGGAGCCGAGCCCAAGGGGGCCGAGAAAGATATTGTGGACGCCCCATAAGAAGGCCGAGGCCAGGGCGTTGACGCAGGCGAGGGCGATGGCCGACGCGAAGGCACCTCCACCCTCGGCCTTATTTCCAGGGACGGACCCGAAACCGTAGGACAGCAGGGCATTCGATGCGAACGCCGTGCCTACGACGATGCCAAGGTAGCTCACGATGCCTTCCTTCCGCCCGCCCGGACGATGATTTTATACGCTGCGACGAGGAAGCCCAGGAGGATGAAGCCGCCCGAGGGCGTCAGTAGGAAGCTCAGCGGCGCGATGCCGATGAACTCGATCCTGGTGGGCCGTAGCCCGGGAGTCGGCAGGGTGAGGGAGCCGAGGCCGACGGTTTCGCGGAGCGCGCCTATGAAGGCCGCCGTGACGAGGAACATGATGGATTCGACGCAGATCCCGCCCAGGCGCGATTTGCCGTCAGGGCCATATCGCTCGCGCGAGGAACAGCGTCGCAGCGCCCCGAGGCTGAGACCGCTCACGGCGAGAAGGGGCAGGTAGATCCAGAGGCTGGCGGCGAGGGTCGGCGAATAGAGCCCGGCGCAGAGGGCGTAGGCCAGGGCGAGGGCGGTCGACAGGGCCAGGCTGATCGGGGCCTGGAGGCGATCCGCGACGATTCCCTTTAGGGGAGGGATCACCGCGCCGAGCGCGATCGCGCAGAAGGCTGCGCCGAGACCGTAGATTACACCCTCTGCCAGACTCCTCGAAACGGCGATGAGGGGACAGACGCCTACGAGGCCGGCGAGGACCGGATTGGGAACGAAGCCGTCCCTTCCTTCGCTCATGACCCCGACTCCTCCGCGGACCGGACAGCCGCGCAAGCCCGACCTATAGCTTCATCGGCGCCGGGGAAGAGCGAGCAGATCTCGACGGCGTCGGCCGGGAGCTTCGCGGACGCGCTGCCCAGGAGCCTCAGTCCCTTGAGCTCGCCCAGCCTTGAGAGCCTCGCCGCGACCAGGGCGGACGAGGAGGCGGACCTCAGCGAGAGGACAACCCCGTACGAGACGCTTGAGCCGTCGGAGATCCTGTAAAGGCGCTCGAAGGATGGATCGCCCGGCCTACCGACAAGGCTGATCGTAGATGGATCGGCGACGAGGGCCGTAGTCTCGACGGCGATGGCTTGGGAGTCGACGGCAAGCGATACGCCGGCTACGAAGAGGACTAGGAAGCCGAGGGCAGCAGCGACGGCCAGGCTCTCGATCATTCTCTCGCGCTTATCTGCGGGCATTTTGGAGGCTCCCTTCGGCGGTCGCGCTTGGGCTGCCGGCGGCCGCGACTGGGTCGGCGGCGGCCCGAGAGGTCTTGCGTCCGCGGGCTTTGTTCTTGAGACCGTCGATGGCGGGCACGGCGCAATTCATTAAGATGACCGCGAAGGCGCTACCTTCGGGCGCGGAGCCGAAGCTCCTGAGCAGGAAGACTATAGCCCCGATGCCCAGGCCATAGACAACCATGCCCGGTCTCGACGAAGGAGAGGTCACGGGATCGGGAGCCATGAAGAAGGCGACGAGGAGGAAGGAGCCCGTGAGGATCGAGAAGAGGACGTCGCCGGCGAAGAAACCGTTGCCTAGGGGAAGGCCCCCGAAGGTCCAGGTGAGCGCCGCAAAGGCCAGGACGATCGAGGCCGGGATTTCCCAGCGCACGGCCCTCCGGGCTATGAGGGCTATGGATCCCAGGAGGATGAGGATGGCAGATATCTCGCCGACGGCGCCGGCCTTGTTCCCGATCAGGAGATCTATGTATCCGGAGGGCAGTTCGGCGCCCAGGAAGGAGAACAGGCATTTATTGAGAGCGCCGGTGACGTTTCCGTCTATCGCGCTGAACCCGGCCCCAGCCGCCGAGAGCAGGTCTACGGGGCTCGAGCCGGGAGAGGCGGAGCCTAGGAAGTTGCGAGCCATTCCGAGCGGGGTCGCGCCACTCAGGCCGGAGACCCCAGAGAATAGCGAAGGCTGGCACCAGGACCGCATCTCCGTGGGCCAGCTAACGAAGGCGAAGGCGATGCCCGCGAGGGCGGGATTCATCCAATTGGAGCCGAGGCCTCCGAAGGCGCCCTTTACGACGCATATGGCGAATAGGGAGGCTAGGGCCGGGATATGGGGAGATACACCCGGCGGCATGGCCATGCCCACGAGCAGACCGGTCAGGAAAGCCGATCCGTCCATGAGGGTGAATCGTCGCCGGAGGCCGCTCGTTATGGCTTCCCCGACTAGCGCCCCCAGGATCGAGGATGCGACGACGATCGCTGCCGGGGTTCCGAAGCAGTAGAGGCCCCAGGCAAGGGCAGGCAGGAGGGCAAGGACCGAGCCCCACATGAGGGAGCCGCTCGTCCGCTTGTCGAAGATGAAGGGTGCATCGCCCATCGTGAGGGCCTTCATGCGCTTCATGAGAGCCTCCCTGCCGCCGCCCCCGCCGAGCCGGGCAAAGGCGCCTCTGTCGAGGAGAAAGCCGAGACCAGGGGAAGGCGGGAAGGACAGACGTAGCCACAGGCCCCGCAGGAAGTGCAGGAGCCGAGGCCAAGGCCGAGGGCGCGGGATCGCAGCCCCCTCTCGACTAGGCGATACAGGAGGTCGGGATCCAGGCGCTCGGGGCAGACCTCCGCGCAGCGCCCGCAGCGGATGCAGGGAGAGCGCCTGAGCGAGCCAACTTCCTCGGGATCGAGGGCGATGACGGCCGAGCTGGTCTTGGTGATCGGCTCGTCGAGATCGTGCACGGAATGCCCACGTATCGCCCCCCCGAGCACGAGCCTCGTGGGAGGCCCGAGGAAGCCGCCGCACTCCTCGATGAGATCGCCGATCCGAGTGCCGATGCGGGCCTTGAGAACAGAAGGCCTCTTCAGGGCCCCACCGCCCATGGAGATATAACGCTCGACCATGGGCTTGGCGAGCACGATAGCCTCGTAGACGGCGAAGGCAGTGGAAGCGCGGAGGAATACGGCTTCGGGCGATCCTCGTTTGACGGCGCCGCCCAGGGCCTCGAGGAGCTGGGACGGCATATCCTGGGGATATTTGGGCTCGAGCTGGACGTACTCGAGCTCCCCGCCCTCGCCCGAGAGGGGCAGGCTCTCGGGGCAGGGTCCGCTCGCCGCGATGGCTATCCTCTTGGGCTCCAGGATCTTGCGGAGGATGGAAACGCCCTCGGCTATCTCCGGGGCCCTGTCGCGGAGGATGCGATCTTCGGCGCCGAGGTAGGGCTCGCTCTCCACCGCGTTGATGACCAGGAGGGCTAGGTCCTTGCGGTCGCTGAGGAGATCGAACAGCGGCATGCCCGGCAACTCGGTATCGACGACGCCCCGGTCTCGGAGAGTCGTCAGTATCTCGTTACGGCCCATGCTCTTCCAAAGGTAGCGCTCGTCCCTCCGGCCGAGCCGATCGAAGGAACCTTCCATGGCGATGACCACGGCCTCCGAGCGCCCTCCCTCCGGAAGGTCCGCGATACGTATGTCCCGGACGATGCCGGGCACCGAGGAATGCACGTTTGCTGAAAATGGCCCGTCGGCTCGGCCGATGACCATGCCCTCTCGGACGTACTCCCCCCTGCGCACGACGCATCGAGCCTGACGACCCGCATGCTGCTTGAGAAGTATTACGGCGCCATTAGGAAGGAAGGCGTTCTTGGCGGGCTCATCCCGGCCCCAGCCGCCCGCGTCCTCGATCCTGATGCCGCCGTGACGGAATGTCCTAGAAGGTCTCATGCTTCCTGCCGTATTTCGCCGGATGCGGCGTTCCTTTCGTTAATGGAAGGAAGGCCGACGAGTAGGCTTCCCAAGAGCGGAACCAAAAGAAATATATACAGTAGGCCATCGATCGGTGCAAGCGGTCCCGAGCTGGCGAATGCGGACTCCGAGACTCTCCCGATCGTCGCTCCGCCCTGTCCCAGAAGCATCCCTTCTACGCTAATCGGGCTTATGGCATTATAGGCGGACCGCGCCCAAGCCTCGTCGAAAACGAGGCTTGGCGCGGGTGAGGCCGTGTCCGGCTCCGGCATGATGACGGGCGCGAAAGGATCGGGGCGCTCTTCGCCCACCGGCATATATGGGATAGCCTCCTGAGTCGCGCGATGAATCAAAGCCGAGGCCAATCCCGGGAGGGCGATTTCGGCGCTCGCCCTAGCACGGGCCTCGGCTGGACCGGGTTTCTGGCTTCCTCGCGCAAGGGTAGGCAGTGGATAGGAGACCGAGCCCGCCGAAGCCGTGGAAGTAGGAGTGCTTGGGCCCATGACTCGGGCCAAGGCCAAGGCGCAGAGGGCCAGGGCGGCAAGGGCTGCCCTGGCCTGGGCAGGCCTACGGAGCTTCGAGGCGACGCGACCTCCACCCTGGCCAATAGGCAGGGGAACGAATCGAGCGCGTGAGCTGTATCGGGGCGGGAGGAGAGCATATCCGAGAGCGGCTGCCAAAGAGCCCGCGAGCGCCAGACAGACCGAGGGGAGGATCGAGACAGACAACAGGCAGGAGACCAAGGCGACGATAGGCAGTACAAGAGGCGGCCTCCCCTGCCGGAACATGGCCGAAAGCGCGACTGGGGACTTCCCGCTCCTTCGATACTCATCGAGGGGGAGGTCGAGGCCGTCCGCGAGCTCGAGGGCGGCCAGGCCCCATAAGACCGCGAGGGCCGCGGCAAAGAGGCCGCCGCTCGCCAGGACCGCCCAAGGAAGCAGGATCGAAAGCCGCAAGGCCAGGCGATCGAGTCTTCGGCCCCCGATCCTCGGCTCGAAGCTCGACCTCCGCCGCCCCTTAGCCCGGCCCAGGAGCGGTCCCGCGAAGGCCCCGGTCAACAGAAGTATTATTGAAACTGCAAAGGGCGGGCCACCGGCCTCCTTGGGTCGCGGGGAGCTCGCGGAATCGGGCAGTAGAAATCGGCCTTGGAATTCGCCTAAGGCGGCTCGAGCCGCCTTATCCACCCTCGAGCCGTATGGCGAAGGCTCGCGAAGGTAGAAGACGCGATACTCTGCGTCCTTTCCCTTACCCCGCGCCTCGAACCAAGCCCCTAGGCCGAGGAGGTAGCTGTCGAGTCGAGGATCCCCCGGCAGGAGCCTGGAGCGGGCATCGGCCAGGCTCATAGTCTCGAGCCGGGCCCAATCCGAAACGAGCACGGGCTCGGTGGACTCGGAGAGCACGTCCTTGAGGCCCGCCGACGCGAGGGCCGCCAGCACTTGCGCTTCGGGGATCGAGGAATCCACGAGGAGGACGCTGTAGCCCTTCCACGACGAACTCCCGCCCTCGCCTCCCGTCAGGGAGCGGGCGAAAAGGCCGAAGCCCAGGGATAGAGCGAGTAATGCGGCGCCGACCGCGGCCGATTTTCGGCGCGAGGATATAAAAGCTTTGGCGGCCACTGCCTGGCCTCAGAGGGTGCAGAACGCCAGGGCGATGAAGAAGCCGAGAACGCATCCGACGACGACTTCGGAGGGCGTATGGCCGTGGACTTCCTTTACGGGGCGATACGGCAGACCCGATCGGGCATTGAGCTCCTTGCCGAGTTGATTGAGGGCCTTGGCCTGGAGCCCGGCCGCCCGCCTGACGCCCAAGGCATCGCGGATGACGACGAGGCTGAAGAAGAGCGATAAAATGAAAATGCTCGTGTTAAGGCCATCGCATATCGCGATGGAAGTCGAGATGGAAATGACCAGGGCGCTATGGCTCGAGGGCATTCCTCCAGTCTTCCAGAAAAAGGTCGTAAAAACCTCCCGGAAGCTCCGAGCTCGCGATCGGAAAATATTTACAACCGCTTTAAGGAATTGCGCGATCAGAAGGCTGAATATTGCAGAGAGGAAAATGGGATTAGAGAATAGTTCCATTCCCTCGTGGCTTTCCGCGACACTCACCGCCTAAGTTTCCCGAGGACCGACGCCCTTGTCAAGGCAGAAGGCGGTATTGACCTCAAAGCGGTCGCCGACTAGATTCGACCCGATGGATCCAGCGAGGGAAGGGAAGGAATTACGCGCCGGGCCGGAAGACGCAGGCCGTAGGCTCGACAAGGTCCTCCGTGCCTGCCTCCCCGCCGTTTCCCTGGCCGGGCTCTACGCCGCGCTCCGGAAAGGGCGGATACGCGTGAACGGCAGGAAGGCAAAGCCCGAATCCAGGCTCGAGGAAGGCGATCTCATCTTCCTCGACGCGACCCTGTCCCACTTGAATCCAAGACCGGAGGGGCCTAGCCCCGGCCGCTGCGACAGGCTCGACACGATCGCCGATATCCTGATCCTGGCGACAGAAGACCTGCTCTTCCTCAACAAACCGCGCGGCCTCGTATCGCAGGGAGACGAGGGGCTGGAAGGCCGGATCCGATCAGCCCTCGCGGGCCGCAGCGCCTCCTCGCTCTCCTTCTCGCCCGGCCCTCTCCACCGCCTCGACAGGAACACGACCGGCGTCATAGCCTTTCCGAGGAGCTCGGCGGGAGCGCGGGCCTTCACGGCCCTCATCCGCGAGCGGGCGCTTACAAAAAGCTATCTCGCCCTCCTGGATGGCGAGATAGCATCGGGCGGCGCAGGCCCGATCGAATGGCGGGATAGAATAGCTCGCGACGGAGCGGCCAGGCTCAGCGCCGTATCAGGCGATGGCGAGGAAGCCCGGGCGACCATGCGCCCCCTCGTCGTCGCGGGCGGCAAGAGCCTCGTTTCGATAAGCCTGCATACCGGCCTCACTCACCAGATACGAGTCCAAGCCTCGTCTCGGGGCTTGCCCCTTTCCGGCGACCGGAAGTACGGGGGATCGCCAATGGAGGGCGGCTATATACTTCATGCCCTATCCCTCGGCTTTCCCGAGCCGCCCTTCCCCGACCTGCCCCGCCTCGTCAGCGCAGACCTGCCTGCGGAAACGCGGGCACGGCTCTCCCGGCTTTTCGGCGAGTCCCGGCTCACATCCGCCCTGGCCGATGCCTTCGGCGAAAATCTCTAGTACTTTTTCACCCGGGAATATAGTACTCTAGAGGAATTGGAGGCGCTCATGGGTGATAGTGCTGGACAAGGCATGCGGAGCGTGAACCGCAAGCCGCTCAGCAAGGTCACGCCGGCGATGGTGCTCCTAGGCATCGCCGCGCTGGCCCTGCTCATTATCTTCTCGACGAGCTTCATCGTCGTCGATCAAACCGAGAGGGCGGTCATCACCACCTTCGGGAAATTCACCAAGGTCGCTCCACCCGGACTGGCCTTCAAATGGCCCTTCGGCATCCAGAAGGCCTATCACGTCAAAACCGAGGTCGTGCAGACCGAGCAGTTCGGTTTCAGGACGGAGAAGGCTGGCGTGGTTACCCAGTATTCCGCCAAGGAGTACCCTGAGGAATCCACCATGCTTACGGGCGATCTCAACATCGTCAGCGTCGAGTGGATCATCCAGTACCGGATCAACGATCCTAAGGCCTGGCTCTTCAACGTCAGCGACAAGCAGAAGACGATACGCGACATCTCCCAGTCGGTCGTCAACCTCCTCGTCGGAGACAAGACCATCCTCGGGGTTATAGGCCCCGAGCGCACGGCGATACAGGAATCGGCCGTCCAGATGATGAACGAGAAGTTCGCGGAATTTGGCCTGGGCATCACCGTGACCCAGGTCCAGCTACAGAACATCGTACCGCCTAAGGGAGTACAGGACGCCTTCGAGGACGTCAACAAGGCCATCCAGGACATGAACCGCCTGGTCAACGAGGGCAAGGAGTCCTACAACGCCGAGATCCCCAAGGCCCAGGGCCAGGCCAAGCAGGCGATCGAGGTGGCCCAGGGCTACGCGACCGAGCGCGTCAACGAGGCCAAGGGCGACGTCGCCCGCTTCAACTCTGTCTACGACGAGTACCGGAAGGCCCCCGAAGTCACCAAGCAGCGCCTCTACTACGAGATGGTCGAGGACGTATTCAAGGGCGAGAAGAACGTCGAGCTCATCGACAAGAACTTCAAGAACTTCCTTCCCATGAAAAGCCTGGACTCATCCACCGCCGCCAAGGGGGCGCAATAATGAAGCGACTACTGATAACCCTGGGCATAATCGTCGCCGCCTTCCTCCTCATCCTGGTCACTGGCCCCTTCTTCGTGCTCAACGAGGGGGAGCAGGCCGTCGTCGTCCGCTTCGGCCAGATCGTGAAGACTCACACGAACGCCGGCCTCAAGCTGCGTTCACCCTTCATCGACATCGTGACCAAGTACCCCAAGCAGGTCATGCCCTGGGACGGTGAGTCCCAGCGCATACAGACCAAGGAGAACCAGTTCATATGGGTGGACGCCACCGCGCGCTGGAGGATCTCCGACCCCGTCAAATTCTACGAGTCGGTGGGCACCCTCGAGAGCGCCTACGGCAAGCTCGCCGACGTGCTCGACAGCTCGGTGCGTACGGTCATAGCCGGTAATTATCTGCGGGAGGCCGTGAGGAATTCGAACAGCATACTCTCGAACGACGTCAAGGAGACCTTCCAGACCGGAGACGCGGCGGGCTCCGAGGCTCTGGCAAACCTCACACAGAGTCAGATCACCTACGAGAAGATCGACAAGGGCAGGAGCGTGCTGTTCGCGGCCATGCTCGACGCGGTCAAGCCCATTGTCCCCCAGTACGGCATCGAGGTGATCGACATCATCCCGCGCCAGATCAAGTACTCCGACGAGCTAACCGAGAGCGTCTATAACCGCATGATCAAGGAGCGCAACCAGATAGCCCAGGCCTTCCGCAGCTACGGCGAGGGCCAGAAGGCGACAATCCTCGGCAAGCTCGAGAACGACAAGCGCTCGATCCTGTCCGAGTCCTATACCATCGCCGAGACCACGAAGGGCAAGGCTGACGCCGAGGCAACGAGGATCTTTGCCAATTCCTACGGTCGCGACCCGTCCTTCTTCGACTTCTGGAGAGCCATCGAGTCCTACCGCCAGACTCTGCCCAATTTCTCCAAGACCCTGTCCACCGACATGGACTACTTCAGGTACCTTTACAGCACGAAGGGCCGTTAGCGGGCGGCCGCCAGGAATCCTGACCGGCGCGGGCCGGGCGTCCGAGGGGAGTATCCTCCGTGCGCCCGGCTTTTTTTGGTGCCTACGGACACCAGTGAAAGACCTTGACTAGTGTTACAAACATTAGCGCTAATAATTTCATAAACCATTTAACCAAAAGCAAATGCAGGTAAATAAGCTGCTTTCTCTGTCCCCGGCGTTCGCACCTCCTTCTTCCACA
>DBTW01000099.1:0-2452 GCA_002307245.1 Spirochaetaceae bacterium UBA1306
GCTCCGGATCCCTTAGCCCGGCCTTCGACGCCGTGACGACCGCCTACACGGTCAGCGTCGACAATTCCGTGACATCGGTGACTGTAACCGGCGACAAGGCCGACACTAATGCGGGCGTCACCGCTGCCGTAACCTTGAACGGCCTCGTCGTCGGCACGGCCCAGACGGCGACCATCACCGTGACCGCCCAGGACGGGACGACGACGAAGACCTACACGGTCGCAGTCAGTCGAGCCGCGTCGATTTCCACTAACGCCGATTTAAGCGGCATTCGCTTGAGCTCCGGATCCCTGAGCCCGGCCTTCGACGCCGCGACGACCGCCTACACGGTCAGCGTCGACAATTCCGTGACATCGGTGACTGTAACCGGCGACAAGGCCGACACTAATGCGGGCGTCACTGCCGCCGTAACCTTGAGCGGTCTCGTCGTCGGCACTGCCCAGACGGCGACCATCACCGTGACCGCCCAGGATGGAAAGACGAAGAAGACCTACACGGTCGCCGTGACGCGCGCCGCGGCGGCGGCCCTTTCGACCAACGCCGACCTGAAGGACATTATCCTCAGCGTTGGAACCTTGAGCCCGGCCTTCGACGCCGCGACTACCGCCTATACGGTAAATGTCGTCAATACTGTGACCTCCGTTAAGGTGTCGGGCACGAAGGCCGACAGCAGCGCGAGCGTGAGCGCGGATGTCACCTTAAGCAGCCTGGCTGTCGGCACTGCAAAAACCGCGACTATTACCGTGACCGCGCAGGATGGTACAACGAAGAGCTATACGGTTACCGTCAACAGGCTTTCGAATAACGCCAATTTGAGCGGCATCACGCTTGGCTCAGGCACCTTGAGTCCGGCCTTTGCGGCTGCAACCTTGGCCTATACTGTCAATGTAAACAGCTTGACGACATCGGTGACGGTGAGCGGGACAGCTTATGACGCGAACGCGAGCGTGAGCGCCCCGGTGACTCTGACGAGTTTGGCGATTGATGTCGCGCAGACTGCCGTCATCACCGTGACCTCTCAGGATGGGACGGCTACAAAAAACTATACCGTCGCGGTGACCGCCGTCGCCCCCGGAGAAACCTGGACAAAACGGGCAAATGTACCTCTGGGGACGAGCGGAAGCGGTCTCTCGCTGGCCTTCGGCGACAACAAATTCGTGGCCGTGGGCAGTAGTATGGGGACCCAGGCCATCGGTGTATCTTCGGATGGCGCGACCTGGACGAAGAACTCGACAATTCCGACCTTATGCCAGTCAGGCTCTACAAATTCCTACTATCGCAGCGTCGTATTCGCCCACGGGCTATGGGTCGTGGTTGGCGACGCCGTGTTGACATCGAGCGATCTCCAGAACTGGACTACCGTCGCCTTGCCGGCCGGGGCGGGCACTTCGTACACCGCCGTCGCCTATGGCAATCCCGACGGGAAGGATGTGATCGTCGCCGCTCCCGCATCTCAAGCCTACGGAGTGGTTTCAACCGATGGCGGCCAGAGCTGGAGCAAGGCCTTCTTCAATTACTCGGGATGGAATTCAATGGCTTATGGCAACGGGAAATTCGTCGCCTTGTACGGCAGCAAGAATGTGTCGACCTCTCCCGATGGCGTCACGTGGACATATAACTCGAACTTGCCGTCCGCCAGTAATTCGTGGACATCGGTGGCTTTTGGCAACGGGCTCTTCGTGGCGGTTTCCGGACAGTATGGTTCCAGCAGTATAGCCGCGACCTCGAGCGACGGGATCAACTGGACTTCGCAGACCCTGCCTGCCTCGGCTCCGTGGAGATCGGTGACCTACGCGAATGGCTATTTCGTCGCCGTGGCGAGCAGCGGTACCGTCGCCGCCACCTCGCCGGATGGGGTCACTTGGACCGCTCGAACAATGGCGGGCTACAGTTCGGATATGTGGTATTCGGTAGCTTACGGCAATGGAACGTGCGTCGCCCTCGGCTACACGAACGCGAGCGCGACTTCTCCGTGAGGCATTAGCTGAAATGGCGTTTCTGGGGCCCAGGCGACGCGAAAGTCGCCTGGGCCCTTTCGCAAAAATTGGGAACGGCCCCGCTACTCCCTCTGCGCGAAGAGCTCTCTTCCGATTCCGACAGGAGGAAGTGGATGGGAGCATTATGCATTTGACAGAGCCAATCCACGGGAAATGCGTCGAGGGACTTTCCCGAGGCGGGGATTCGTCCGCTAGTTTTTCGAGCCCCACTCGACCGCGAACTTGCGCAGGTCGGAGGCGCTGGGCAGCCCGAGCTTGTCCTTGATGTGATCGCGGTAGGCGTTGACGGTCTTGACCGAGAGGCCGAGTCGCTCGGCTATCTCGGCTGCGCCGCAGCCCTTGCCTATGAGGGTGAAGACCTCGAGCTCGCGGTCGGAGAGGCGCTCGACTGGCTCGATCTCGGTCTTGCCGCCTACGAGGCCCTCGAGCATGCGCTCGCGCAGGGCCTCGCTCAC
>DBTW01000099.1:2816-19865 GCA_002307245.1 Spirochaetaceae bacterium UBA1306
CCGTAGAGGTTCTCCTCGTGCATCGAGACGACGAGGACGAGGGTGTCGGGATAGTCGCTTTTTATCGCGCGCACGAGGTCGAGCCCGCTTTGGCCCTGTAGGGAGATGTCGACGATGGCGATGCGCGGGCGCGCCTTCGCGAGGAGGTCGATGGCTTCGGGGAGGCTGCCGGCCTCGCCCAGGCTCTCGAGCCTGAGCTCCTGGCCTATGAGCATGGTGACGCCGTGCCGGTAGAGCGGGTGGTCGTCGACTACGATGAAGCCGGGCTTGATGGGCATTCCCCTTACCTCGGTATCCTGCAGGTTATAGTCGTGCCCGTCTCGCGGGAACGTATGCGGAGCTCGCCGCCGATCATGCTCGCGCGGTACTTGAGTATGTGCAGGCCCATGCCGCTCTCCTCCCGCGCGAGAGGCGGGATGCCGCCGCCGTCGTCGCTCACCTCGGCCGTGACCGTCTCCCGGTCCATGTAGAGCCCGACCTTGATCTCCCTGGCCCCGGAGTGCCGCGAGGCGTTGGCGAGGGCCTCCTGCACGATCCGGTACAATTGCAGGGCCTTTTCGGAGTCGCGCAACGCGAAGCCCCGGGTGACCTCGAAGCGCAGCTCGGCGCCGCCCCTCTCCCTGGCCGACATCACGAGGCGCTCGACCGCCGGCACGATGCCCTTGGCCTCGAGCTCGGCCGGATAGAGGCCGCGGGCTATGTCCTTGGCCCTGGCAGCCGTCTCGCCGGCGCCGCGCGCCAGGGCGGCCGCCGCGTCGGCGCCCTCGGCGTCGCCCTCGCGGCGGAGCTTGCCCTCGAGGACGGCGGCCATGATACCCAGGCCCGCGATGTCCTGGCAGAGGTTGTCGTGGATGTCCTGGCCTATCTTGCTCATGATGCGGTTCGAGACATCGAGGAGCTCGCGCTCGAGGCCCTTGCGGCGGCCCATCTCGTCGACGAGGCGGGCGTTGGCGGCCGAGAGCTCGAGGGTGCGTAGGCGCACGTTCCGCTCGAGGCTGCGCTCGCGGTCGCGCTCGGCCGCCATGAGCATGGCGCCCTTCAGCGCGCTGGACACCTGGTCGCGCAGGGCCTCGTACATCCGCCTGTCGGTCGAGTCGGCCGTGCAGATGAGGTAGCCGAGCCGGTCGTCGCCGAAGCGCAGGGGCACGCAGGCGTAGGCGCTATGCGCGCCGGGCAGGCCCCCGGGCATGAGCTCGGAGGTGCGGAAGCGCAGGCCGAAGGGCGCGAGGATGCGCGTGCCCCTCGAGTCGGACACGAGGAGGAGCTTGGACCACTCGGGCGAGGGGCCCTTGGCCTCGAAGAGGCAGAGCCAGGCGCCGCTAATGCCGAGCTCGCGGGTGCCGCGCGCGACGCACTTGAGGATGTCCTCCATGCCGAAGGAGGAGACGAGGGAGGCCTCGATGTCGCTTAAGACCGCCGCGCGGCGCTCGGCGGCCACGCGTTGGGCCGCGAGGAAGCGCGCCTCTCCCTCGGCGATGGCCAGCAGGGCGCCCTCGCGGATGCCCGCGTCGAGGGCCCGGCGGCGCAGGCGGGCGGGGTTGCGGCCCTCGCGGATGTCGCGGTCGACGTCGGCGGAGAGCTCGGTCAGGGCGTCGGGGCGCCGCCGTTCGGGATAGTGGGGAGAGCCCTTTTGGGCTTGGGCGTCGGCCGCGGGGGCCGCCTCGTCCTCGTCGGCCGCCTCCTGCTCGGCGGCGCGGGGGCAGCCGCAGGACTCCCGGACGACGAAGGACACCGAGGGCCGCACGGGGTCCTCCTCCGGGGCGAGGCCCAGGCTCGAGGCGATGCGGCGGATGGCCATGCGCCCGAGCTCGGCGGCCGGCTGTCTCACCGTGGTGAGGGGAGGGGCCGAGAAGCGGCTGTCCTCGGTGTCGTCGAAGCCGGTGACCGACACGTCTCGCGGCACGTCTATGCCTTTGTCGGCGAGGGCGCGCATCGCGCCGACGGCCATGAGGTCGTTGGCGGCGACTATCGCGTCGATCGCGACCCCCGATTCCAG
The DNA here is from genome assembly GCA_002307245.1 of Spirochaetaceae bacterium UBA1306. Classification (GTDB taxonomy): domain Bacteria; phylum Spirochaetota; class Spirochaetia; order Treponematales; family Rectinemataceae; genus UBA1306. The sequence goes on from DBTW01000099.1 coordinate 4,813, forward strand.
GAAGCGCGCCACCTTCGCGCGGGCGTCGTCCTCGGTGAAGTCGCCGTAGAGCGTCTCGACCTTGCCCGACCCTCCCAGGCCCCCGATGCCGCGGAGGAACTCGGCCTTGCGCGCCTCGGCCTCGAGGTGGCCAGGCGGCCCCGCGAGGAAGAGGAAGCGGCTTCGCCCGTGAGCGCGCACGAGGTGCTCGGCTATCGAGCTCATGCCGCCCGAGGCGTCGACGCGGACGCAGGGGATGCCCGGGAATTCGATGCCGATCGACACGACCTGCATATGGCCGAAGCGTGAGAGGAATTCCTCCTGCTCCTCGATGGAGATGTAGGTCCCGATGACGTTGGACATGACGACCAGGCCGGACATCCGGCTGCGCATCGCGAGGTCGAAGGCGATGTTGTCGAGGGCCTCGTAGCCGATGGGGCTGCCGATGCGCTGGCCGCCGAAGAAGACCAGGGCCGCGCCCAGGCGCTCGGCCTCGCCGACGGCGCCCTGCCAGACCGCGTTCTGGTAGGCTTCGTCGAAGCGGGCGGCTAGGAAGCCGATTATCGGCGCTCCCTTGGTCTTCATGCGCTGCTCGGCTTCCATCGTCGACTAGGATAGCGAAGCTTCGGCCTCGCGTCCATGCATGCGCGGCGCGCGCCCTTGACCCTTTTCCCCGATAGCCCGTAACATTCCCGGACTCGGGGAGGGACTATGGGAGTCAAGCGGCGCGGCATGGGAATCTACGTCGGATACGCGAGGCCTATCGCCCTGGCCCTGAGCCGCCCGGCCTTTGCCGCCGCCGCGCTCAAGCTGGCCGTCGAGGCCGTCCGCTCCTTCTTCCTGCCCCAGAACGAGAACGCCCTGTTCCGGAGGCGAAGGATCGTCAATGTCGACCACCCCCTGGACTCGACCATTCCCCTCGACCCCTCGCGCATCGGGAAGTACCTGGACTTCGTGAGGCTTTGGATGGGGTCCTTCTATTATTTATGGAAACGCTGCGGCAGTAGATCGGAGGCCGCGTTAACGCGGTATATCGACGCGATACGCGAGCTCTACTCCGACGCCGGCTCCGTATACTGGAAGGTCCATACCACGACGACGCGCCCGGCCAAGAACTACGATCTTCGCTTCGCCCTGATCCACGCGACCGATCCCCATCAGAACTGCGTGCCCAGCCTCCACGTCCTCATCGTCGTCGCCAATTGGAGGCTCGCCCTCGCGACCGCTCGGGAGCTCGGCGCCGAGGAGGAGCTCGGGCCCTGGATCGAGAGCCTGCGGCGCGAGGCCGTCGCCATCACGGAGAGCGTCCTCTTCGTCAAGCAGCACAGCGTCAACTGCATCGGGGCCTCGCTCTACTACCTCGCTCGGAGAGGGCCGCGGCTCGGCGACGAGCTTGTCCGCTCCTTCGTCCGCGAGCTCTTCGCCGCGGCCCCCGGCGCGCCGGATCCCGCCTTCGACGCCGGGGCCCTGCGCGCCCGCATCCTCGAGGTCTACGAGGAGCTCGACGCCTCCTACGCCGCTCGGGCCGATGCCGCTTGGCGGGAACCGATCCTGGAATTCATCGAGGGCTACGCCCAGCCGTCTGGCAGGTCCGTCTCCTCGATGGCCGAAAGCATCTCGGCCGTCAGCTCGGGATAGGGCGCCAGCCTGTCGGCCTGGCGCTCGAGGGCCTTCTCGAAGAGGTTGCGCACGAAGCGGCCGTTCCCGAAACCGTCGTCGCGCGCGTCGTAGGCGGCCTTCAGGAACACGCGCAGCTTGCCCAAGGCGCCGTCGGTGAGGCGCATGCCGGCGTCCTCCGCGAAGCGCAGGAAGATCGCCTCGAGCTCCGCGGGCTGGAAGTCGTCGAAGGCGAAGCGCCGCCCGAAGCGGCTCGCGAGCCCGGGATTCGAGTCGAGGAAGCGCTCCATCTCCGCGGGGTAGCCGGCGACGATCACGACGAGCCTGTCGCGGTAATCCTCCATGCGCTTGAGGAGGATGTCGACGGCCTCGGCGCCGAAGTCGTTGCCGCCTCCCTCGGGGGCGAGAGTGTAGGCCTCGTCGATGAACAGGAGACCGTCGAGGGCCTTGCCCACCGCCTCGTCGACCTTGCCCGCCGTCTGGCCCACGAAGCCCGCCACGAGGCCGGCGCGATCGGTCTCGACGAGGTGGCCCTTCTTGAGGAAGCCCTGCGAGGCGTAGATCTCCCCGAGGAGTCGCGCGACCGTAGTCTTGCCCGTGCCCGGCCTGCCGGTGAATACGGCGTGGAGCGCGATGCGCGGCACCTTCATGCCGAGGGCCTCGCGCTTCTTGTGCACGCGCATGAGATTCGAGAGGCTCTTCACCTGTTCCTTGATCGGGGCCATGCCCGTGAGGGCGTCCAGCTTGGCCAGGGCCGCCTCGAGACGCTTGGCCGCGGCCGCCTCGTCGCCCGCTTGCGCTGGGAGCGGGCCTTTCGCGGGATCGGGGCCGACGCCGCTCGCGGGCGCGACGCCCGTCTCGGGATTCAGGATGCCGCGGCTCAGGGCCTTGAGGAAATAGGGGTCTCCCCAATCGAGGCCCCCCGCGGTTATATAAATGTTGGCCCACTGGACGAAGGCCTCGGCCGCCCGGTGGAAGCGGCCTGCGCCGGGCCCGGCCTCGGCGTCGCGGGCCTTGAGTTTGGCTAGGCCGCTTCCCCAGGGGGCCGTCCTCTTGGAGGCCACGATGGACTCGATTCCGGGTGCCCAGGCGAGCAGGCGTTCGCGCTCGGCGCTCGTCAGGACCTCGTCGCGGAAGAAATCCTTCATGCCGTCGGGGCCTGGCCAGGCGGGCCCCGAATCCCGGGTGCCCGCCTGGCCCGCGAAGGCCGCGAGGCTCAAGGTCGCGAAGACACGGCGTTCCTCGCTCGCCATGCCGACGCGATCGTAGCAGGCGGCGGCAAGGCCCCAGGCGTCGGGAAGGAGCAGGTCGAGGTCGGCGATGACGGCCTCCATGAAGCGCCGCGCTCCCGGGACGAGGGGCGTGGCCCCGGCGCCGGAGGGGCCTTGGGCTCGCCCCCCCGCGTCGGGTTCCCGCGACTGCGGCGGTTCGTGGATTTGAGCCTCAGGGCGCGGCGCCTCCAGGCGCCAGGCCTCCGCGGCCCCGCCCGTCTTGGCCGCCGCCGACCAGGTCGCGCCGACTCCGAGGGGCGTCGCGGGGCCGCCCGAGTCGAGGCCGCGGAGGGACCAGACGCGGATCGGGCCGGATGCGGGGACGAAGGCGAGGATTTCGCCCGTGAGGGCCAGGAGGCCGTTCGTCGCGGCCGCGCCCAGGGAGCCCCAGGCTATGCCGCGCAGGGCGGCGCTCTCGTCTACCGCCAATTCCTCGAGCCTGCGAAGGGCTCGCTCCGTCCCCGGCCCCGCTTCGAGCGCGACTCCCTCGGCCTTCGCCAGGGCGGCTATCTTCCGTTTCCATCCATCGAGTGTCATGTCTCGATACTAGCTGGGCCGAGTCGCGAGGGACAAGGGAGCGGCGCCTGGCTAAGGCCGGACCCAGCGCTTGAGCCAATGGAAGACGAGGTATTTTTTGCAGAAGTAGTTGAAGAGGAAGACCATGGCGGAGCTGATAAGTCGCGAATACAGGAAGTACAGGCCGGCCAGGCTCGTGAATAGGTACATGCCCAGGGTATTCAAGCCGAGCCCGACGAAGGAGACGAGGAGATAGGCCGTGAATTCGATTTTGCGCTTTCCGGTGTCGGATTCGAAGATCCAAAGGATCGAGAGCAGGTAGTTGAGGCTGTTGCCCGCCGCGAAGCTCATGGCCGTGGCGATCAGGTAATCGATCCCGAAGGCCTCGACGAAGACAAGGCAGAGGCCGAAGTCGAGGAGGAAGGACAGGTTGCTCGCAAGGATGGAGCGGAGGAATTGCCCGTACTTGGTCTCAGGTCTCCTCTTCAGTCGTTCGAAGCGCATGGCTGACGGCTATGATAGCATAGTTGCGAGGGGCGCCTTGACCGGCGTATCGGCCGGGTCTAGACTTCCGGCCATGGCGAGGATCGAGCTGAGGCAGGTGGGGATCAGCCTCCGGGGCGAGGGCCGCGACGCCTCGGTCTTCCGCATGGAAGGCCTCGACCTCGAGATCCCGGACGGAAAGACCCTGGCCGTGTTGGGGCCGAGCGGCTGCGGGAAGAGCACCCTCCTGCGGATCATCGCCGGCCTCATGCGCCCCGATTCCGGCAGCGTGCTCTTCGACGGCGTCGACGTGAGCGCCCTGAAGCCGGGCGAGCGCAAGATCGGCATGGTATTCCAAAACTACGCCCTCTATCCCAACTACGACGCGCGCGACAATGTCCTGTCCTACTTCATGTTCCGCAAGAAGACGCCCGAGCTCGAGGCGGAGAAGGCCGAGAAGTACCGGCGCACGGCCGAGCTCCTCGGCGTCGAGATCGAGCACCTGATGGACCGGATGCCCAAGGGCCTCTCGGGCGGCGAACGACAGCGCGTGGCCGTGGCCCGCTGCATCACCCGCGATCCCGGGCTCTTCCTCCTCGACGAGCCCTTCTCCAACCTCGACCAGAAGCTGCGCGAGCGCTACCGCGTCCAGCTCCGCGTCCTCCTGCGGCAGTTCAACATCACGACCGTCTACGTCACCCACGACCAGGCTGAGGCCCTTATCATCGCCGACCTCGTCGCCGTGATGAACTCAGGCCGCATCGAGCAGCTGGGCACCGCCCAGGAGATCTACGACGAGCCGAAGAGCGTCTTCGCGGCCGACTTTATCAACTTTGCTCCCGAGCTGCCCTCGATCAATCTCATGGACGGCGCCCTCGCCTCCGCCGAGCTCGCGCGATATACGATCGGCGCGCGGCCGGAAAACATCGTGGTCGGCCGGATCGAGGGCCGGCCGGGCCTTTCCGGGAGGGTCGCTGACCTCCGCCCCCTACCGATGCGCAAGGGCGCGATCGTCTGCCTGCGCGCGAGCGGCGCCGAGCTCTTCCTCAAGGTCGAGGATCCCTCCGGCATCGCCCAGGGCTCGCCGCTGGAAGTCTCCTTCGCTCGCTGTCAGCTCTTCGACAAGGACTCGGGCCTCAAGGTAAGGACGATAGGCTAAGCCCCCGACGACCGGCGCGGATCCGTCTCCATCTCTCGCGGTATCGGCACTACGAGCATGGCGCCCCCCCAGCGCCTGGCCGCCTCGAAGGCGACGCAACCGTCCAGGCTCGCGTCGAGGCCGAGCCTGCGATGGGTCGATAGGGCCAGGAGGTCTCCCTCGCCGCAGGCCGCGACTATGGCCTTCGCGGGCCGGCCGCGCAGAACCCGGGCCTCTGCGCGGAGTCCCTGGGCCTCCAGGCGGGCGGCGACTCCGGCGAGGTAGTCGTCCGATCCCTTGGCCGCGTACTCGAGGGAGGCGCCGGAGAGGGCGGGGGCGAGCCGCGCGAAGGCGGCTCCCGCGCCTCCCGCCTCGGCGGCGCTCCTTGGCACCACGGCGACGAGGAGGACGCTGGAGCCGAAGGCTCGGGCGAGGGCCGCCGCCGCGGGAATGGCGGCCTCGTGCTCGGGCCGCCCGTCCAGGGGCAGGACTATCCGCCGGGGCGTCGGAGCCTCGCCCCGGGCCTCGCCTCCAGTCCCGCGCGGGGACGACGGCACGAGAAGCACGGCCGCCCCCCCGGCCGCCGCCACCTTGAGCGGCAGCGAGCTGGAGAGGGCGGTAGCCGGGCCGCGCTTGCCGTGGGCGGCCATCACGGCCAGATCGTTGCCGAATTCGGCCTGGTGCTCGGCCACGGACTTGGCGACGCCCTTGGAGCCGACCGCTTCGTTCGCTCCCGCGTCGTGCACATGGAAGCTGGCGCGGATGCCCTGGGCCTCGAGGCTGGCGACGATGGGCGCGAGGTAGGCCTCGGCCTCGGCCGCCGACGACAGGTGGCGCTCGCCGTGGATGGCCTTTGGGGGCCGCGCCTCGATGACATGAAGCAGCACGATCGCGGAGCCGAGGCGGCGCGCGAGTCCGGTCGCGGGGCCCAGGGCGGCCTCGGAGCTGCTCGAGCCGTCGAGGGTGACGATGATCCTTTCGAACATGGCTCCTCCCTTCCTACGCCAGGGTGGCGACGATCAGGTAGACGTTGAGGACGGTCACGAGCAGGGCGGCCAGGCCGAGGGCCAGGCTCGTGACCCGCTTGTTGACGAGCTCGCCCATGATCCTCCGGTCCGCGGTGAAGCGGAGCAGGGAGAAGATCGTGACGGGCAGGCCGAAGCTGAGGAGGACCTGGGAGAGGACGAGGACGCGCGTGGGGTCGAAGCCCGCGATGATCACGGCGAGGGAGGGCAGGACGGTGATGAGGCGCCTCGCCCAGACCGGGATGTGCTTGTGGATGAAGCCTTCCATGATAATCTGGCCGGCGCTCGTGCCCACGGCTGAGGAGGAGAGGCCCGAGGCCAGGAGCGAAATGCCGAAGACGTAGCCCGCGGCCTTCCCGAGGAGGGGCTGGAGCGTGAGGTAGGCTTCCTCGAGGGTGCCGACCGCGGTCTGTCCCGAGCCGTGGAAGGTGGCCGCCGCCATCACGAGCATGGCCGCGTTGACGAAGCTCGCTATGCCCATCGCGATGAAGACGTCGACGAGCTCGAAGCGGAAGAGCCTTTTAAGGCCCTTGCCGTCCGCGGGCCTGATGCGGTTTTGCGTGAGGGCCGAGTGCAGGAATATGGCGTGGGGCATCACCGTCGCGCCGAGTATGCCGCAGGCGAGGAGTGCCCCCTCGCTGCCGGGCAGGGTCGGCCTCGCCAGGGCCAGGCCGAGGGCGGACCAGTCGGGCTTGTCGATGAAGGTCTCGACGAGGTAGCAGAGGGCGACGATCGCGACGAAGGCCGTGATGACGGCCTCGAGGGGACGGAAGCCGTAGCGCTCCAGGCCGAGTATGAGGAAGGTCGCGGCCGCGGTGATGAGGCCGCCGGCCCAGAGGGGCAGGCCGAAGAGGAGTTGGATGCCCACGGCCGCGCCGAGGAATTCGGCGAGGTCGGTTGCCATCGCGACGATCTCCATCATGACCCAGAGGACCCAGCTGGCCCAGCTCGGGTAGGAGGCGCGGCAGTGCTCCGCCAGGTTCTTGCCTGTCGCTATGCCGAGCTTGGCCGCCATGGCCTGCACGAGCATCGCCACGATGTTGGAGGCGAAGATGACCCACAGCAGGGCGTAGCCGAACTGGGCCCCGGCCTGGATGTTGGTCGCGTAGTTGCCCGGGTCGACGTAGGCGACGGAGGCGATGAAGGCCGGGCCCAGAAAGGGGAGGAGGCGCTTCAGGAAGCCTCCCTTGGACTGTCCGTCGAGGACGGACTGCGCGTCCCTGGCGGTCCGCGAGCTCAGGTCGTTTCCGGCCATCGGCCTTTCCTTTCCCTACGGCCTATCGCTCGACCACGGGGTTTCGCAGGGCGCCTATGCCCTCGATCTCGACCTCGACGAGGTCTCCCGCGGTCAGTCGACCCACGCCGCTCGGGGTGCCCGTGGCGATCACGTCGCCCGGTTCGAGGGTGAAGTTATGCGAAATGAAGGAGACGAGCTCGGCCACGCCGAAGATCATCCGCGAGGTGCTCGATTCCTGGACGACCCGGCCGTTGAGGCGGCAGCGTATGGTGAGGGCCTGCGGGTCCTTGATCGAGGCGGCCGGGGCTATGGCCGGCCCGATGGGGCCGAAGCCGTCGAAGCTCTTCCCGCGGAACCAGCCCGAGCGGTCGCCGTTCTGCACGTCCCGCTGGCTCACGTCGTTGAAGCAGCTGTAGCCGAAGACGAAGGAGAGGGCCGCCTCGACGCTCGCGTCCTTGCAGCGACGGCCGATGATCACGGCGAGCTCGGCCTCGTAATCCGTCCGCGGATCGGGGAAGGCGTAGCGCGCGAGGAAGGAGGCGGGGATGGGTATGGCCTGCCCCGGCCCGATGAGGACGTTCGGCGTCTTCGCGAAGAGGACCGGTTCCGCAGGAACCGATGGTTCTGGCGGCGCCTCCCTGCTCGCGGCGGCGGCGGCCCCGCCGGCCGCCCTCGCCTTGGCCTCGGCCGCCAGGATCGAGGGGCTCTCCTTGATATGCTCGCGGTAATTGAGGCCCACGGCGATGATCTTCTGCGGACTGAGGACATAGCTCGCCTCGGATCCCAGGATAGGCAGCTCGATCATGCCAGACCTCCCTTGGGCCTTTCGCGCAGGGCCCGTGCCTGTAATATATTGGCTGAAGTCCCTCGGATACAAGCGCGGAGGGTGGCATTTCCTCCGCGCCCTTAACGCGTCGCCTTTCTTTCGCTATACTGTTTTGGCCGTTTGGCCCGGATCGCGCCCCGCGCGTTCCGGATACAGCGCATCGCGCGCGAGCTTCCCATTATATGGAGACTCTATGACCACGCTCATCATCGTACGCCATGGCCACACGGCGCTGAACGACGGCGACCGCTTCCGCGGGCGCACCGACACTCCCCTTTCCGACCAGGGCCTCATCGAATCCGAGGCCGCGGCGAAGGCCGTCGCCGCTCGCTGGAGCCTCTCGGCCGTGTACACCAGCGCGGTCTCCAGGGCGCGCATGACCGCGCAGGCCGTCGGCGCTCCCTTCGGCCTCCAGCCCGTGGACGAGCCGGGCATCCTCGACATGGACTGGGGCGATTGGACGGGCCGTAGCTTCGAGGACGTGAGCGTGGCCTATCCCGAGCTCTACCGCACCTGCTTCGACCGCCCGAGCGCCTTTCGCGCCCCCGGCGGCCAGGCCTTCGAGGACCTGCGCGCGCAGTCCGTCGCCGCGGTCAAGGCCATCGCCGCCCGTCACGACGGCCAGGCGGTGGCGATCGTGACGCACACGGTCAACATCCGGCTCATGCTCATCGGCTGCCTCGAGATGCCGACCGACTGCTTCTGGCGCATCCGGCAAGGCACCTGCGCCATCAACGCCCTCGAGACCGAAGGCGGGCTCTTCTATCTCAGGGTGATCAACGATACCTGCCATACTCGGTCCCTGCCCGGGGCCAAGCCCGAGGTCCCCGACCTCGCCGGCCATTAGGAGCGTTCCTTCCGATTGCCGAAGATCGGGAGGGGTGCTAGGATATGCCTTACCGCCATTATAATAAGGAGAACAGCGTGGTAATACTCACATTGAATTGCGGATCCAGCTCCGTCAAATATCAGGTTTACGATTGGGAGAACCAGGACATCCTCGCCTCGGGTATCGTCGAGCGCGTCACGATCGGCGGCTCCTCGATTTCGCACAAGGCCAAGGGCAAGAGCGACTACGAGGAAAGCCATGAGTGCCCCAACCATAAGGTCGCTGTCGAGCTCATTATCAAGACCATCACCGATCCCAAGGTCGGGGTCATCACCGACATGAAGGTGATCAAGGCCGTCGGCCATCGCGTGCTCCACGGTGGCGATAAGTTCACGAAGTCGGTCCTCGTCACCCCCGAGGTGCTCGACGGTTTCCGCGCCGTCCAGGACCTCGGCCCCCTTCACAATCCCGCCAACATCATGGGCATCGAGGCCGCCCAGGCAGTCCTCCCCGACGTGCCCCACGCCGCCATCATGGACACCGCCTGGCACCAGACCATGCCGCCCGAGAGCTACCTCTACGCCACTCCCTACGAGTGGTACGAGAAGTACTCGGTGCGCCGCTACGGCTTCCACGGCACTTCCTTCCTCTACACCGCCAAGCGGGCCGCCGTCCTTCTCGGCAAGGACCCCTTCAAGACCAACCTCATCATCGCGCACATCGGCAACGGCTCCTCGATCAACGCGGTCAAGGACGGCTGCTCCTTCGACACCTCGATGGGCCTTACCCCCCTCGAGGGCCTGGTGATGGGCACGCGCTCGGGCGACATGGACCCGGCCATCCCCTTCTACATCATGCGCAAGACCGGCATGTCCGCGGCCGACGCCGAGAAGGCCCTCAATAAGAGCTCCGGCGTACTCGGCATCACCGGCCAGTACGCCGACCGCCGCGACGTCGAGCAGGCGGCCGAGCGAGGCGACAAGCGCTCCAAGCTGGCCATGGAGATGGAGTCGTACCGGATCAAGAAGTACATCGGCGCCTACTACGCCGCCCTCGGCCACGTCGACGCCCTCGTCTTCACCGCCGGCGTCGGCGAGATGGGCCCCGCCATCCGCAGCCTCGCCACGGCGGGCCTCGAGGAGCTCGGCATCATCGTGGACAAGGACAAGAACGCCAAGTCCAAGTGCCGCAACGCCGAGACCGAGCTCACAGGCGCGGGCTCCAAGATCCGGGTCTTCGTGATCCCCACGGACGAGGAGCTCGTGATGACCGAGGACGCCTATGCCCTCATGAACGGGACCTACGACGTTCACACCAAGTACCACTACTCCTTCCAGGACAGGGGCTACGTCAACAAGTCCCGCGCCTCCGGCCTGGTGCGCGATCTCGAGAAAAAACCCTACCTGAAGGAAATCATCGCCGCGATCCCTTGACGGATACGCTATTCGGATATAACCTGGCCAAAAGTCCATAAAGTGATCGGAGCATGAGCGCAGCATCCATAGCCTTAGAGATCCTAGGCGCGGGCATGGTCGTGGTCGAGGGCCGAGGGCTCCGCGCCCACGGAAATGCCGCGGCCAAGCGCCTCCTCGGCCTGTCCCGCGAAGCGGGAAGCGAGGCCGTGCTGTCGGCTTTGCGCGAGGTGCCGGAGCTCTCGTCCCTTCTTCAATCCGGCTCGGGGCGCGGGGAGCTCAGCATCGCTTCGCAGGAGGGGCCCGTCCCGATTCGCAGGGTCGAGGCTCGCGCCTATTGCATCCGCCGCCCTTGGCCTCGGGTCCTCATCGTCCTCGTCGACGTCACCGAGAACGCCGAGCTCCTCGAGAGGCTCTCGAATCTCGCCTCCAAGGATCCCCTCACGGGGCTGTACAATCGCCGGCGCTTCGACGAGCTGGGCGCTCGCGACATCGAGCTCTCGCGGCGCTCCGGCGCCAGCATCGGCGTCCTCATGCTGGACATAGACCTCTTCAAGCGCGTCAACGACGATCACGGGCACGACGTGGGCGACCAGGCGCTCAAGGCGGTATCGGCGGCCTGCCTGGAGGGGCTGCGGTCCACCGACATCCTGGCCCGCTACGGCGGCGAGGAATTCGCCGTGCTCCTGCCGGGGAGCGGGGCCGACGAGAGCGTCTTCGTGGCCGAGAGGCTGCGCGCCCAGGTCTTCGCCGCCTCGGTACCCTGCAGCGAAGGGCGGGTCTCGGTGACCATCAGCGCGGGCGCCTACGCGGCAGTGCCGAATCCCCAGGACGATCTCTCCCTCTATCTCCGGCGGGCGGACGAGGCCCTCTATCGCTCCAAGGCCATGGGGCGCAACAGAGTCAGCTACTGGGAGCCCCTCCGCCCCAAAGGAAGCCCATGAAGCTAATGATCGTCCACATCAAGGTCCTGCCGGAGATGATAGACGAGTTCGCGGCCGCCAGCCTCGAGAACTCAGGCCATAGCCGCGAGGAGCCGGGCGTTACCCGCTTCGAGCTCCTGCAGGACGAGACCGATCCCTGCCGCTTCGTCCTCATAGAAGGCTACCGGGACGACTCCGCGATGGCTGCGCACAAACTGACTGCCCATTACCTGAAGTGGAAGGAGCTGGCCGAGCCCATGATGGCCGAGCCTCGGACCAGGACGGTCTATTTAGTCCGATGAGCTCGGGCCGTTTTTTTCGCGATCCGCTTGATGGCTTCATACTCGCCCCCTAGCAGGCTGTTGAAAAGCATCGAGTTTTTCAACAGCCTGCTGCGGGATTTCGGCATCATGAATGGAGATTTTCCTGAGATTATTACCAAGTCTCAAGCGGCTTGTTTCATGCGCGGGAATCCTATCGTTCTTGATAGCAAGGTACTGCGGCATATCCTTGAGAGTGATTATGAAAAATTGAAAAATAATACGATCAATTATTAAAAACTTCTAAAAAATGTCATCAACCGCGAAATAATGCATTCCAAAACATTGAGATTTGTTGTGGATAGTCGTATAATTCGGCCATCAGTCGAGGGGGAAAGAGCTAACCTAGGTTCAATCTTCCTGATGTGGCGGCGTCGGTTTGGGCGGGCGCAGCCAGGGCCTCACGGGGTGCGTGCCTCCTTCCCCGTGAGGCCCTTTTTCTTTAATCAGAACCTTCTATATACTGTCACCCCATGGACCTCAAGGATTTCGATGCTTGGTGCCGTTCTTTCCTGGAGATCGAGGCCCTGAGCCGTGTCGACGCATCCCTCAACGGTATTCAGGTTGGGAGGAAAGATGGGCCAATCGAGCTCGTCGCCTTCGCGGTAGACGCCTGCGCCGAGACGATCCGTAGGGCCAATATGGCGGGGGCTCAGCTCCTTTTCGTCCATCATGGGCTGTTCTGGGGCAGTCCGACCCGAATCCAGGGCCCACTCCTCGAGCGAGTTCGGCTCCTTGTCGATTCCGACATGGCCCTCTATGCTTGCCACTTACCCCTGGACAAGCAGCCCGAGCTGGGCAACAACGCCGTTCTCGCCCGCGCCCTCGGCTTGACCGAGCTTTCGGCTTTCGGCGATTACCATGGAGTGCAGGTGGGCATCCGCGGGCGGCTCGAGCCGGCCATCTCCCTGGACGAGGCGGTCCGCCGCATCCTTCCCGACGGCTCGAGGCCGAGGGCCCTGATGCCCGGGGCGCGGGCCGAGCTATCGACAGCCGCCATCGTTTCAGGCGGCGGGGCGATGGAGTCCCAGCAGGCCCTCGATCTCGGCCTCGATCTCTACGTCACGGGGGAGCCCTCCCATTCAGTTTACCACGCCGTCCTCGAGGGCGGCATGGCCTTCCTGGCCGCCGGCCATTACGCTACTGAAATTTGGGGCGTCAAGGCCGTGGCCGAGCGCCTCGCTCGCGAGACGGGGCTTAAGACCCTGTTCCTCGATCTGCCCACCGGCCTATGACCCTTCGCCAAGCCCGCGGCTAGCGGCCAAGAAAGGAATGTGCATGCGGAACGACCACGCGCCCCTCGCGCCCTTCTCCCTCAGCCTCGCGATTATCGTCCTCGACCAGATCACGAAGGCCCTCGTCGTCGCCTTCGTCCATCCGGGCAGCCTGGGCTTCAGCGCCTTCGGCGACTTCTTCTGGATCGTCAGGCAGCAGAACCTCGGCATGGCCTTCAGTCTCCTCGACGACCTCGCGCCCGTGGCGAGGGGCCTCGTCCTGATCATCCTGCCCCTACTCCTCGTCGCAGGCGTGATCGTCTTCTACTTCAAGAGCTCGGAGCCCACGAAGGTCCAGCGCTGGGCCCTCTGCGGCATCGCGGGCGGCGGCATTGGCAACGTGATCGACCGGATCTTCAGGGCCGACGGCGTAGTGGACTTCCTCAGTATCAAATTCTACGGCATATTCGGATATGAGCGATGGCCGACCTTCAACGTCGCCGACTCGAGCGTCGTCGTCTGCGCCATCGTCCTCGTCATCTCGACCATCGTCGTCGACGCAAGGAGAAAGCAATGACCAAGAACGGAAGGAGGGGGCTGTTCCTCCTCGTGGCTACGGTGGCGAACATGCTGCTCACGGTGATCCTCATCTTCGCCCTCCTCGCGGCCTGGTTCGGCGTCGCGAGCCTCTTGGGGATCGAGTCGGGCAAGACGGCGGCCCCGGCTATCCTCGTGGCCTTCATCGCGGCGGTGGTGCTTTCGGGCTTCGTCTACAGCAGGGTGCTCAAGTCCCTGCGCAAGCGCCCCGATCTCGAAGAGCGCTTCGGCCTCCTCAAGTAGGGCGGAACCGTCATGGTCGGATACCAGGACAAGCTCGCCTCGGTAGGCGTCCGCGTGCCGGAGATCCTCCTGCCCGCCAAGGGCGCGGACTACTCCAAATGGGCCGTCGTGGCCTGCGATCAGTACTCCTCCGAGCCCGCCTACTGGGAGCGCGCCGCGGCGGCCGTGGGCGGGGCGCCCTCGAGCCTCGGCCTGGTCTTCCCCGAGGCCTACCTCGAGGATGGCGATGCCGAGGGGCGCATCGCCCGCATCCAGGCGCACATGCGCGACTACCTCGCGCGCGGCGTGCTCGAATCCGTGGGCCCGGGCATGGTCCTCGTCGAGCGTTTCACTCCTTTCGAGGCGAAGCCGCGCGTGGGCCTCGTCCTCGCGGTCGACCTCGAGGCCTACCGCTACGGGGCCGACTCGGCTTCCCTGATCCGCCCGACCGAGGGCACCATAGTCGAGCGCCTGCCCCCGCGCATGCGCATCCGCCGCGGCGCCGAGCTCGAGCTGCCCCACATCATGCTCCTCCTCGACGATCCCGAGAGGACGGCCATCGAGCCCATCTACGCGATGCGCGAGCGTCTCCCTAAGCTCTACGACTTCGACCTTATGCTCGGCTCCGGCCGCGTCCGGGGCTGGAAGCTCGCCGATCCCGCCGCCCTCGATCGCCTCGCCGACGCGTTATGCGCCCTAGCTGACCCCGCGGCCTTCGCTGCCCGTCACGGCGCCAAGGAGCCGCTCCTGTTCGCCGTGGGCGACGGAAACCACTCCCTCGCGACCGCCAAGGCCGTCTGGGAGGAGATTAAGACCGAGCGCGCTGGCGATCCCGGCCTTATGGGCCATCCGGCGCGTTACGCCCTCGTCGAGCTTATCAACGTCTACGACGAGGGCCTGCCCTTCCATCCCATCCACCGCTTGCTATCCGGCGTCGACGAGGCCGAGCTCCTCGCGGCCCTGAAGGGTTATCAGAAGTTCGAGGCGGAGCGCTACCCTTCCCCCGAGGCCGCCCTCGCGGCGGTCGATTCCCCCGCCGCCAATCGTGCTCATAGCGCCGTGGCGACGCATAGCGTCGCCTGCGTCTCCCCCAAGGGCGCCCTGGTCTTCTCCTTCCCCGAGCCTAAGGCGAACCTGGCCGCGGGCACCGTGCAGGACTTCCTCGACCCCTTCCTGAAAGCGCGACCGGGAGCCTCCATCGACTACATCCACGGCACCGAAAGCCTCATCGCGCTCGCCTCCAAGCCGGGCAATATCGGCCTCTACCTCCCGCCCATAGACAAGGACGGCTTCTTCGACACGGTCATCCGCGACGGCGTGATGCCGAGAAAGACCTTCTCGATGGGCGAGGCGCCGGAAAAGCGCTTCTACATCGAGGCACGAAGAATTACGCGAGAGTAGAGCGTTTTTCCGGCGCCGAGCGAAGCGTATTGCCAGCCGCGAA
>DBTW01000099.1:20150-20309 GCA_002307245.1 Spirochaetaceae bacterium UBA1306
GCGGCGACGTTCAATCAATTTCCCTGCAATTTCCGCTCTCGCGGCAAGCGAGGGCGGATGGCGCCGGAAAAGCGCTTCTACATCGAGGCACGAAGAATTACGCGAGAGTAGAGCGTTTTTCCGGCGCCGAGCGTAGCGTATTGCCAGCCGCGAAAGCGG
>DBTW01000099.1:20564-24472 GCA_002307245.1 Spirochaetaceae bacterium UBA1306
GTATTGCCAGCCGCGAAAGCGGCGATGTTCAACCCATTCCTTGCTTAGTGTTACAAAGATTATTGATCCGGATTGATTTAGTTATTGCTGTAACGGTACTTATTGTTCACTCTCTTGCCTTTTCGATAAAGTGCGTTGTAATTACACTATGAGATAGCAAATATTAATTTTTCTCCCACAAGCTTTGTAACACTTACCGATAGTTGGGAAAGGTCTTGCGGGGCGAGTCGAAGGCCTTCTGGCGACGCATGGTGGGAACAGTGCTCAACGCTCGGCGTGGTTTTGTCTCTTTGTATAGTATCTTCGCTTTGGAAGGGGGAGCGCGAGGGGGGAACTTTTTGGAAAGGTTCCCCTCTCGCTCTTTTCTATTTATTAATTATAGAACAATTTATTATTCGCAGCCTAACTTGGGGGCCCTACCCGGCGAGGATCTCAGTTCATCGGTTAAAATCATTCGTCCATTTTTGCACGACTTGACAGAGTTCCCCGTATCTGTAGAATGTCACCCAGTCTCGATCTCCCACTAGAGCTACGCAACTCTTTCCGAATTAGGAGGAATGCCATGGTCATCCTGTTAGCGGACGCCTTTTCGTCGGATCTGCCCGAACGCTTAGGCTCCTTCGGCGAAGTCGTCACCGATCTCGGGCGCGTTTCCGAAGCCGAAGTCATCATCGTCCGCTCCAAGACCAAGGTGGACAAGGCGATGATCGACAAGGCGCCCAAGCTCAAGTACGTGATCCGCGGGGGCGTCGGCGTGGATACGATCGACGTGGACTACGCCAAGTCCAAGGGCGTCGCGGTGGACAATACGCCCGAGGCCTCGAGCCTCGCGGTGGCCGAGCTCGCCTTCGCCCTCATGCTCGCCCTGCCGAACCACATAGCCGAGGCTGACAGCTCCATGAAGCAGGGGAAGTGGCTCAAGAAGGAGCTGGAGCGGACGGAGCTCGGCGGCAAGACCCTGGGCCTCGTCGGCATCGGCCGCATCGCCCGCGAGGTGGCCGTGCGCGCCAAGGCCTTCGGCATGAGCGTGATCGCCTACGACAAGTACGTAGCTTCCTCCGACGTCGCCAAGATGGTTAGCCTGGACGAGCTCTACGCGAAATCCGACTACATCTCCATCCATACGCCGCTCACCGACGAGACTCGCGGCATGATCGATGCCGCCGCGATCGCGAAGATGAAGAAGACGGCATACCTCGTCAACACCTGCCGCGGGCCGGTCGTCAAGGCCGACGACGTGGCGGCCGCGCTCAAGGCAGGCGCGCTCGGCGGCTATGCGACCGACGTATACGACAAGGAGCCGCCGGAAAACCTGTCCCTGGCGTCGGCCCCCCACGTCGTGCTCACTCCGCACATAGGCGCGTCCACCGAGGAGAACCTGACTCGCCTCGGCGACTGTATCGTCCTGCGCATGCAGAAGTACTGCAAGAAATAAGGGAGGCCAGCATGAAGCGAGCGATTAATTTCAACGCGGGTCCCGCGGCGATACCCCAGGAAGTCCTCGAGAAGGCCCAAGCCGATATGCTCGACTGGAAGGGGACGGGCATGTCGGTCATGGAGGTCTCCCACCGCTCCAAGGAGTACGAGGAGCTGCACAACCACGCCCAGGCTTCCTTCAAGGAGATCGCGGGCATGGGCGACGAGTGGAAGGTCATCTTCCTCCAGGGCGGGGCGAGCACGCAGTTCGCGCTGATCCCGATGAACTTCCTGCCCGAGGGCGGCTCGGCCGACTACCTGGTGACCGGCCACTGGTCCAAGACCGCGGTCAAGGAGGCCAAGCGCTTCGGGAAGATCAACACGATCTCCTCGGAGAAGGACGGGGTCTTCCGCTCCATCCTGAAGCCTGGCGACATCAAGGTCGATCAATCCTCGGCCTATGTCCACATGACGAGCAACAACACGATCTTTGGCACCCAATGGCAGGACTGGCCCGATGTCGGTTCCGTCCCCCTGGTCGCCGACATGTCGAGCGACATCTTCTCCCGGCCCTTCCCGGCCGATCGCTTCTCCCTGGTCTACGCGGGCGCGCAGAAGAACTTAGGCCCCTCCGGCGTCGTCGCGATGGCCGTGAAGGAGGGCTTCCTCGCCAAGGCGAAGGAGGACCTGCCCTCCATGTTCTCCTACAAGGTCCAACAGGCCAACAACTCGCTCTACAACACGCCCCCCTGCTTTTCCATCTACATCCTCGACCTCACCCTCGACTGGATCAAGAAGCAGGGCGGCCTCCAGGGCATGCAGAAGGTGAACGAGGAGAAGGCGCGCATCCTCTACGAGGCGATCGACTCCTCCGGCGGCTACTACGACAACCCCGTGGAGAAGGCCTCCCGCTCGAAGATGAACGTCGTCTTTCGCCTGAAAAGCGAGGAGCTCGAGGAGAAGTTCGTGAAGGAGGCCAAGGCCGCCGGCATCATCGGCGTCAAGGGTCACCGCTCGGTGGGCGGCATTCGCTTCTCGATCTACAACGCCAACCTCGTGCCGAACGTTCAGAAATCGGTCGACTTCATGAAGGACTTCCAGAAGCGCAACGGCTAGCCGGCGGCTTCCCTATCGCTCAATCAGGGCCGGCGCGGGCGATCGCGCCGGCCTTTTTGTCGGGCGGCCTTCCCTGCTATCATCCCGCGATGCCCATGGAATCGAGACCCCTTTCCCGCGAGGCCCGCGTCGTCATCCTCATCAATACCGGGCTCGCCTTCTCGAACGCGGTATCGACCGTCTTCGTCAGCATGTATCTCTACCGCTGGCTCGACGGCATCGCGGCTCTCACGGTCTTCAACCTCGGGCAGTTCGCCCTGATGCCCCTGGGCTTCTACGGCGCCGCCCTGGTCGCGCGCCGCCGTGGCAACCGCGCGTCCCTCACGCTGGGCCTGGGGCTCTTCGTCGCCTTCTACGGCCTCCTCGTCGCCCTGGGCGAGTCGAGCTCCCGCTTCCTCGTGGTCCTCGGCGTGCTGAACGGACTGGCCAACGGCTTCTTCTGGTTCCCCTTCAACATCGTCACGGCCCGCGCGGCGGAGGGCTCCGACAAGGGCCGCTTCTTCGGCTTCCAGGCGGCCCTGGGCTCGGCCGCGAACGCGGCGGGGCCCCTCGTCTCCACGCTGGCCATCGCCCTGGCGCCCCGGCCCGAGTCGGGCTACGCCCTCCTTTTCGCGGCCGTCGTCGTCGTGATGGCGGGCATGGCCGCGCTCGCCCTCATGCTGCCGCGGGACGCCTCGGCGGCGCCCATCGAGTTCGCCCGGCACCTGCGGCCGCGCGGCGCCGAGGGGCGCTGGCGCTTCGCCCTCGAGGCGAGCTTCGTCTACGGGCTGCGGGACGGGGCGAACTGGTCGGTGATGAGCATCCTGATCCTGCAGGGGGCGGGCAGCGAGACGGTCGCGGGCTACCTCGCCGTCGGCTTCGCCGTCCTGGGCATCGCGGCCAACTACGCGGCGGGGAAGGCCATGCGGCCGTCGCGCTATTCGGGCTTCTGGCTCGCGGGCTCGGCGGCTGCCATGGCCTCGGCCCTCGCCATCTCGATCTGGCCGAGCCTCATCGGGGCGCTCGCCTCGGGCGCGCTGTGGAAGCTGGCCGAGGCCCTCGTGCTCCTGCCCTTCAACGCGGCTTTCTTCGGCGTCCTCGCGCACTACATGAGGATCGAGGGCTCGGTGGCCGGGCGCAACATCGCGGCCGAGATCGTGCTCAACGCGGGCCGGGCGATCGGGGCGGGATCCTTCCTGGCGCTCTCGGCCTTCACCGCCGACTACGCGCGCATCCTCTTCCCCGCGCTGACCCTCGCCGTGCCCGCGACCTGGCTGATCTACCGCCGCCATGCGGCGGTATTGCTAGAGCCCTGAGATCCGGCCGCGAAGGCGCCCCGAGCCTTCGCGGAGGGCCTGCATGTCCTTGCGGGTCCTGGCCACGAAGGGGTTGTCCTC
>DBTW01000151.1 GCA_002307245.1 Spirochaetaceae bacterium UBA1306
TCCGGAGGCATGGGCCAGCGGGCGATGATCGCGATGATGGTGGCCCTCGGCCCGGACCTGCTCATCGCGGACGAGCCGACCTCGGCCCTCGACGTCACCGTTCAGATGCAGGTGCTCGCGATCCTCGACGATCTCGCCAGGGATCGGGGCATGGGCCTCATGTTCATCTCGCACGACCTCGATCTCGTCTCGAGCTTCTGCGACCGCGTCGTCGTGATGTACGCGGGCAAGGTGATGGAGGAATGCGCCGCGAGCGAGCTGCGCGGCGCGAAGCACGCCTACACGAGGGGCCTGCTCGCCTCGCTGCCGGACATAGGCGCCCCGGCCCGCAGGCTCCCCGTGCTGGAGCGCCAGGACGCCTGGCTGGGGGAGGGATCGTGAGCGACGCGATCAGGGTGAACCAGCTTTCCGTCACCTTCCGTTCGCGGGGCCGGGCCGTCGAGGCGGTCAAGGGCGCCAGCTTCCGCGTGGCGGATGGGGAAGCCTACGGCCTCGTCGGCGAGTCCGGCTCGGGCAAGACGACCGTGCTCAGGGCCATCGCGGGCCTCGTGAAGGAAGTCTCGCCGACCAGCGTGATGATGGACGGCGAGATAGTCGGCCCATCGAGGAGCGCCGAGCAACGCCGCATGGCGCAGATGGTCTTCCAGGACCCCTACGGCTCGCTCCACCCCCGCCACACCGTCGACCGGACCCTCGCCGAGCCCCTCGCGATCCATAGGCTGGGGAATCGGGCCGAGCGGATCAAGAAGGCCCTCTCCGACGTGGGCCTCGACCCCTCCTTCCGCTTCCGCTATCCCCACCAGCTCTCGGGCGGCCAGCGCCAGCGCGTGGCGATAGCCCGGGCCATAATCCTCGAGCCGCGGATCCTGCTCCTCGACGAGCCGACGAGCGCCCTCGACGTCTCGGTCCAGGCCGAGATACTGAACCTCCTCACCGACCTGCGCGAGACGCGCGGCCTGACCATGGTCCTCGTCAGCCACAACCTGGCGGTCGTGAGCCACCTCTGCGGCCGGATGAGCGTGATGTGCGGAGGAGAGATCGTCGAGGAGCTCGACGTCGGGCAGCTGCGCAAGGACGAGGTGGCCCATCCCTACACCGCCCGGCTCCTCGCGGCGGCCAAGGGCTATGGCCGAGCCTGAGTCCTAGAAAAGGCCCGAGATCCTGCCTTGGCCGTCGATGTCGATCGTCTCAGCGGCGGGCCGCGGCGGCAGCCCGGGCATGGTCATGATGTCGCCCGCGGTGGCCACCACGAAACCCGCCCCGGCGGAGACTCGCAGGTCCCTGACCGAGACGCGGAAGCCCTGGGGCCGGCCGAGCTTCCTCGGGTCGTCGGAGAGGGAGTATTGCGTCTTGGCCACGCAGACGGGGAGGCCGCCGAAGCCTTGGGCCTCGAGCCGCTCGAGGGAGCGAAGCGCCGCGGGCGAGTAATCGGCCCCATCGCCGCCGTAGACTTCCTTGACGATGGCCTCGATCTTGGCGGCCAGTGGCTGGTCGTACGAATACAGCGGATGGAACGAGCCGAGCTCGCGGGCATCGGCGAGGCGCGCCACGATCCGGGCCAGCTCGAGCCCGCCCTCCCCTCCCCTCTCCCAGACCTCGGAAAGGGCGGACTGGACGCCGAGCTCGTCGCAGGCCCGCGCGACGAAGGCGAGCTCCGCCTCGGTGTCGGTGGGGAAGCGGTTGATCGCGACGACGGTCGGCAGGCCGAAGCGACCCGCTACGTTCTCGACGTGCTTGCGCAGGTTGGGCAGGCCGCGCTCGAGGGCGGCCAGGTCCTCGGCCGCGAGGGCCATCTTGGCGGCGCCGCCGTGGAGCTTTAGGGCGCGGACGCTGGCGACGATGACCGCGGCCGAGGGCTCGATGCCCGCGAGGGGGCATTTGATGTCGAGGAATTTCTCCGCCCCGAGGTCGGCGCCGAAGCCCGCCTCGGTGACGACATAGTCCGCGAGCTTGAGGGCGGCCTTCGTGGCCATCACGCTATTGCAGCCATGGGCTATGTTCGCGAAGGGGCCACCGTGCACGAGGGCGGGCGTATGCTCGAGGGTCTGGACCAGGTTGGGCTTGATCGCGTCCTTGAGGAGGGCGGCCATCGCCCCCTGGGCCTTGAGCATGGAGGCCGTCACGGGGGCGCCCTCGCGATCGTAGCCGACGATCGCCCTGCCCAGGCGGGCGCGCAAGTCATCGAGGCCCTGGGCGAGGCAGAGGATCGCCATGACCTCGGAGGCGACGGTGATGTCGAAGCCGTCCTCCCTCGGGAAGCCGTTCGCCTTGCCGCCGAGTCCGTCGACGACGTAGCGCAGCTGGCGATCGTTCATGTCCACGCAGCGCCGCCAGGTGATGCGGCGCGCATCGAGGCCGAGGGCGTTGCCCTGGTAGACGCTATTGTCCACCATCGCGGCGAGGAGATTGTTGGCCGCCCCTATCGCGTGGAAGTCGCCGGTGAAATGGAGGTTGATGTCCTCCATGGGGACGACCTGGGAATAGCCGCCCCCGGCGGCGCCGCCCTTCAGGCCGAAGACGGGGCCGAGGGAGGGCTCGCGCAGCGCGATCGCGGCGCGCCGGCCGATCCTGTTTAGGGCGTCGCCCAGCCCGATCGTCGTCGTGGTCTTGCCCTCTCCCGCCGCCGTCGGGTTTATGGCGGTCACCAGGATGAGCCTGCCGTCGGGCTTGGGCTCGAGGCGCTCGAGGGCCCCGAGCCGGATCTTGGCCTTGTAGTCGCCGTAGAGCTCGAGCTCGCAGCGCTCGAGGCCGAGGACGGCCGCGATCTCCTCGATGGGGAGCATCCCGCAGTTCTGGGCTATCTCGATATCCTCCAACACGACGCATCCTCCTCGAGGGCCTCAGGCCTGCCTAGCCTAGTCTAGCCTAGAGCGGCGATCCTATCATGAGCGCGACGACTTGTCGCCCTCGGCCCAAAGAACGTACTATGGCGGCTCAAAGGATGAGAGGGTGTATGGACAAAGAGACTCAGGCGCCGTCTAACCGCTTTATCGTCACCGTCATCGGACAGGACCGCGTCGGCATCGTCGCCCGAATTTCGGCCGTCATGATGGAATACGGCATGAACATCGTCGATATCAGCCAGACCATCATGCAGGATCTCTTCACGATGATCATGCTAGCCCAGGCCACATCCCGGGACTTCAAGCTCGCGTCCTTCCAAGCGGCGATGGACCAGGCGGCGCGCGAGCTCGGCGTCGAGGCGAAGGTGATGCACGAGGACGCCTTCCGCTACATGCACCGGATTTAGGGTGGGGGAGTCAAGCGATGCTCATCGAGCCGAACGAGATTATCGAGACTGTCCGAATGGTCAAGATGGACCATCTCGACATCCGCACCATCACCATGGGGATAAGCCTAAGGGACTGCGCGGACCCCGACATGGCCGCCTTCAACGGCAAGGTCTACGATAAGATCACGAGCCGCGCCAAGGACCTCGTCCGGATTGCCCGGGAGCTCCAGGATCTCTACGGCATTCCCATCGTCAACCAGCGGGTCTCCGTCACGCCTATCGCCATCGCCGCCGAGGCCTGCCGGGGCGACGACTACGTGTCCATCGCCAAGACCCTCGACGCGGCGGCCAAGGCTGTCGGCGTAAACCTCATTGGCGGGTATGGCGCCCTCGTCCACAAGGGCGCGACGCCGGGCGACACGCGGCTCATCGAGTCCATCCCCGAGGCCCTGGCGGTAACCGATCGCGTCTGCTCCTCGGTCAACGTCGCCACTACAAGGGCGGGGATCAACATGGACGCCGTGGCCCTCATGGGCCGTATCGTCAAGGCTACCGCCCTACGGACCGCCGACCGCGACGGCTTGGGCTGCTCCAAGCTCGTCGTCTTCGCCAATGCACCGGAGGACAATCCCTTCATGGCCGGGGCCTTCCATGGCGTAGGCGAGGGCGATTGCGTCATCAATGTCGGCGTGAGCGGCCCGGGCGTCGTCAACGCCGCGATCCGGGAACTCAGGGATCCCGACTTCACCCAGATATCCGAGACTATCAAGAAGACGGCTTTCAAGATCACCCGCATGGGAGAGCTCGTGGGGCGGGAAGCCGCCCGTAGGCTCGGCGTGGGGTTCGGCATACTCGACCTCTCGCTCGCGCCCACGCCCGAGATAGGCGACTCGGTAGCCGCCATCCTCGAGGCGATGGGCCTCGAGCGATGCGGCACGCATGGCACCACCGCGGCCCTCGCCCTGCTCAATGACGCGGTCAAGAAGGGCGGCGCCATGGCCTCCTCCTCGGTCGGCGGCCTCTCGGGCGCCTTCATACCGGTGAGCGAGGACGCGGGCATGATAGCCGCGGTCGAGGCCGGCGCCTTAAGCCTCGAGAAGCTCGAGGCGATGACCTGCGTCTGTTCCGTGGGACTCGACATGATCGCCGTCCCCGGCGACACGAGCGCATCGACCATCTCCGCGATCATCGCCGACGAGATGGCCATTGGGGTGATCAACAAGAAGACCACGGCGGTCAGGATTATCCCCGCCCCCGGGAAGAAGGTGGGCGACACCGTCGAGATAGGCGGCCTCTTCGGGCGCGCCCCCGTCATGGCGGTCGGCGCCTATAGCTCCGAGGCCTTCATCCGCCGAGGCGGGCGGATACCGGCGCCGATACAATCGCTGACGAACTAGACGGCGGCGGCCTATGGCGGGCCCGCAGGACAAACTGCCAGTGGCCCGGAACTCGGGAAAATCATTATATTACTAGCTATGAGCACGGGAAACGAAAACGATTGGCGCGTTCAAACCCTCGCAAGGATGCGCGAGCTCATCCTGGAGGCCGACCCCGAGGTCGTCGAGGAGCTCAAATGGGCGGGTACTCCCGTCTGGTCGCATGCAGGAATCGTCTGCACCGGGGAGACCTACAAGAGCGTCGTGAAGCTCACCTTCGCCAAGGGAGCCTCCATAGACGATCCGGATAGGCTCTTCAACTCGAGCCTCGAGGGCAAGGTGCGCCGAGCCATCGACATCCGCGAGGGAGAGACCGTCAACGCGGCCGCATTCAAGGCGCTTTTCCTGCGAGCGGTGGCGATCAATGGCGCGGGGAAGGGAAAGGCAGGGCGAGGCTAGGCCGCATTCCGGTTCTTCCGCCCCCCCCCCGGGCGCCGCGCGCCTCCGCGGCAATCTCGGCTCGAGGGCGAGATCGGTCCCAGCGTGGTAGAGCTCAGGCCGAGCTTTTCGATCATCCTCGACAGGGTCGGTCTCTGCGTCCCGCCGCAGGCAGGCGAGCCCCGAGGGCGGACGCTGGTATCCCCGCGTCGAGAGCGTGGCGTACGTCGCGTTCTTCGGCGTACTCATCGCGATGGCCAGTCCTCTTCGCCCTCATCTCCGCCGCCGACTGCTGTTCGTGCTCATGAACCTAAAGGTCTTGACTGTCAGCTTCCTGACCGCGAACAGCATGGTGCCGGGCATCGGGGAGACTAGGTACTCTCCCTATCGATCAGCTCGACCGGCAGGACCGTCTCGATCGTGCAGGGCTCCCCGCGGATCTGCTTCACCACCGTCTCGAGGGCGAGCTTCGCCATCGCCTCCTTCGGCTGCCGGACGGTCGTGAGCCTGGGCACGAGGAGCGAGGCTATCTGGGTGTCGTCGTATCCGACGACCTTGACGTCTTCCGGGATCGCCTTCTTCAGGCGGTTGCACGCGTGGACCACGTGAGCCGCCTTGACGTCGCTGGCGAACACTCCATCGATGTCGGGATGCTCCTCGAACAGCTTGTCGACCAGGGCCCCGTACTGGGAATAATCGAAGACGTCGAGCTTCGTCTGGACGATCACGTAGCTGACGCCCCTGGCCTCGGCCTCGGACTTGAAGGCCGAGCACCTCTGGTTCGCCAACAGCTCCAGCTGGAGATTCCCGGTGATCATCGCGATTTTCTTGCATCCGCGCGCGATCAGGCGCCTGGTGGCCAAGAGCCCGCCTTGCCGGTTGTCCGACGACACGGACGGGATGTTCTCGTCGAGCTTGCGATCAATGGTGACGATGGGCATCGATAGGTTGAGGTACTCGCTGACGTCGAGGGTGTGGCTGCCCATTATTATGGCGTCCACCTTATGGCGCTTGAGCATGTCGATGTAGTCGCGTTCCTTCGCGCTGTCGAGGTGGGAGTTGCACAGGAGTATTTTGTAACCCGCCTCGTAGGCGTAGTACTCGATGTGCATGGCCAGCTCGCCGAAGAAGGGGTGGCTGACGTCGGGCAGGATGAGCCCGATGATATTGGAGCGCTGCCTGTGCAGGGACCTCGCGACCTCGTTCGGCACGTAGTCGAGGGCCTTCATGGCCTCGGCGACCTTGGCGCGCGTCTGGTCGCTGATGTAGCCCCTGTTGTTCAGCACGCGAGACACCGTAGTGACCGTCACGCCCGCCAGCAGGGCTACATCCTTGATCGTCGGCATAGGCTTTCAGGCCACTCTATGTCCGCGACGGCTCGGCTGTCAATGTCGGCAGCCGCCGGACTGGCCGTCCGAGCCCCGCTAGGCCCTCCACGAGCGCCGCCCTTCGCGACCATCCCGGCTTTCGATGATCGTCGCATAGCGCTCGAGATCGATCTTCGCGGAGACGAACTCCCCCCCGTTCTCCCAGCGGAGCGCGATCTCGGACTCGCTCGGCATGGCTATCGAAAATTCGCCATCGAAGGCCGAGGACTCGTTCCGCAGCCGGATGAGCTCGACGAGCCGTCCGACCACGCCCGCCTCGGCGGCGCGCGCTATCTCCTCGATCGAGTAGTTGTGCCGGTTGAGGTCCCGCCGCTCGCCGCTCTCGCGCGCCGCTTCCGTATCGTTCTCCCCGGCCAAAAGGCCGACGTAGTAGACCTGGGGCAGGCCCGGGGCGAAGAGCTGGATCGCGCGGGCCGCGATATACGCGTCGTCGTCCGAGCCCAGGGCCGAGTAGTACGTGCAGCAGACCTGATGGACGTCGAAGCCATCCGGCGATCTGTGCGAGCCCGAAACGCGGCTGAGCTGAGCCCCCCGCGATACGCAGACGTCGACCGTCCTCCTGGCCCGGGCCTCGTCCATGAATCCGTCCAGGTCGGGCTTGACGGGGATGCCGTCATGGCAGTCGAGCATCGTGACGAGCCTCCGCGGCCTGTCCCTGAGATAGCGGGCCAGCTCGGTCCCGTCGCGGGAGACCAGCGCGTCGAGGATCAGGAACGGCAGGGCGAAGTCGTATCCCCAGTAGCCGTGGCCCGAGAGCTTCCTTTGAATTTCCAGGGGCGCGTGCACTTCGGGAAGCAG
>DBTW01000005.1:0-1741 GCA_002307245.1 Spirochaetaceae bacterium UBA1306
TATTCCGGCGGACTCGATACTACGGTCATCGTGCCTTGGCTCAAGGAGAACTACGATTGCGACGTGATCGCGGTCTGCGGCGACGTCGGTCAGGAATGCGACTGGGCTTCCCTCGAGAAGAAGGCCATCTCCTCCGGCGCCACGAAGCTCATTGTCAAGCACCTCGAGAAGGAGTTCGTCGAGGACTTCCTCTGGCCCCTGGTCAAGTCCGGCTCCTACTACGAGGGCCGCTACCTCCTCGGCACCTCGGCCGCGAGGCCCCTCATCGCGAAGAGCCTCACCGAGGTGGCGCTCGCCGAGGGCTGCTCGGCCATAGCGCACGGCTGCACGGGCAAGGGCAACGACCAGGTCCGCTTCGAGCTCGCCATCAAGGCCTTCGCTCCCGAGATGGAGATCATCGCCCCCTGGCGCATCTGGGACATCTCCAGCCGCGAGCAGGAGATCGAGTACCTCGAGAAGCGCAACATCCCCGTGCCGATGAAGAAGTCCGACTCCTATAGCCGCGACGACAACATGTGGCATATCAGTCATGAGGGCCTCGACCTCGAGGATCCCTGGAACGAGCCCCTGCTCGAGTCCGGCATGCTCAAGATGACGACTCCCCCCTCCCAGGCGCCCGACGAGCCCGAGTACGTGACCCTCGAGTTCGAGCAGGGCGTGCCCGTGGCCCTGAACGGCAAGAAGATGGAGGGCCCCGCCCTCATCAAGGCCCTCAACGTCATCGCCGGCAAGCACGGCTGCGGGCTGCTCGACATGGTCGAGAACCGCGTCGTCGGCATGAAGTCCCGCGGCGTCTACGAGACCCCGGGCGGGACGGTGATCATGGAGGCCCACGCCAAGCTCGAGCAGATCTGCCTCGACCGCAAGACCCTGGCCTTCAAGATGCAGGTGGGCCAGCGCTTCGCCGACACCCTCTACGAGGGCGAGTGGTTCTGCCCCCTCCGCGAGGCCCTCTGCGCCTTCATCGACTCCACCCAGCGCAGGGTCTCCGGCACGGTCAGGCTCAAGCTCTGGAAGGGCTCGATCATGAGCGCGGGCATGAAATCGCCCTTCTCTCTCTACGACGCGAGCCTCGCGAGCTTCACCACTGGCCCCCTCTTCTCGCACAAGGACTCCGAGGGCTTCATCAACCTCTTCGGCCTGCCCACCAAGGTGCGCGCCAGGCTCGAGGCGAGGCTCAAGGCCGACGGCGCGGCCCTGCCCAAGGGCGCGAAGCCCGGCAAGGACGGCTTCGTGGCGACCGCCGGCGACTGAGTCTAGGCGGCCGTTAGGAAGAAGGACACGGAGGCAACGGAGATATCGGAGATCACGGAGGGAAGGAATGAAATGGGAGTATGGTGAGTAGGGAGGTGGATTCCATCTATTTTCTCCCTGTACCATATTCCCCTCCTCTCCCTGTCCTCTCTTCTCCGTGATCTCCGTGGCCTCCGATTTCTCCGTGTCGAGCATTTCGTTCGGCCGCATCAAGGAGTTGTAGTATGGCCAAGATTTGGGAGACCTCAAAGGTCGGGGCGCTCGACCCCGAGATAGACAAGTTTCTCGCCTCCACCTCGGTGGACCAGCGCCTCCTGCCGGAGGACCTCGAGGGCTCGATAGCCCACGCGAGGATGCTCGGCGAGAGGGGTATCCTGCCCAAGGCCACGGCCGATGAGCTTGGGCGGGGCCTGTCCGCGCTGGCCGTCGGGGCCGAGGAGGGCACCCTGGTCGTCGACCCCACGGCCGAGGACATCCACTCCTTCGT